>JACRCR010000043.1 GCA_016218925.1 Deltaproteobacteria bacterium
CCCCGGGGGCGACCCCGGTCGATGGAGAACTACTGACCTCGAGCGCCCGGTCGCCGCGTTGGATCGAGCGGGCTACTGGCCGTCGCCGCGACCGGTGAACTCGTCCATCGACGAATTAACGCCGAGGTAGGTCGCGATTGCATCGAAGACCGACACCGGCAACACGCGCATCAACGGTATCAAGCGCACGATCCACGGCATCACGACCCGGGCCTTGTCCTTTCGCACGGCATCGACGATGCGACCGGCCACCGCCTGCGGCTCGAGCAGCGGAAGCAATCTCGGAAAGCGCGAACGCACGCCGCTGAACATTCCGGTGTCGATGAAGAACGGGCATACCACGGTGGTGCAAAGGAACGGAGCCGTGCGCCGCAGTTCGAAACGCAACGATTCGTCGAATCCCATCGCGGCCCACTTGCTGGCGGCGTAGTCGCTGAGCCTGGCCACGCCGATCAGGCTCGACGCCGACGCGATCGTCACCACGTGGCCGCGTCCGCGCCGTATCATCACCGGCAGAAACGCCTTGGTCAGCCAGAACATCGCCAGCGCGTTGACCGCGAAAGTGGCTTCGATCTTCTCGTCGGGGATGTCCAGCAGATAGTTGCCGCTTACGATCCCGGCGTTGTTGACCAGGATGTCGACGTGCCCCACCTCTTGCAGCACCGTGCTCGCGAGTGAGTAGACGTCGCGGCGACGCGAGACGTCGCAAACGTAGCCGCGGGGCCGTTTCCCGGTTGCGGCTTCGATCTCGGCGCACGTCGTTTCGAGGGTCTCGGGATTGCGGTCCCAGAGCAGCAGGTGGCCGCCCTGGTGGGCCATCTCCAGCGCCATCAGACGTCCGATGCCGCTGGCTCCGCCGGTGATCAGAATGTTGCTGCCGCGGATTTCGCTCATTGGTCTCCTGCGCCGCGATGACCTTGCCCGGTCCGCGGCAAGTACCGGTCGTAGACCGGCCTCCTGTCACGGACAAAGCGTCGGTTCCAGACCGGGCAGGGTAGCGCCGCGCAAGTGCCGGCGCGGTCAGAGCACCGCGAAGTAGTTTTCCACCGCGAACTGGAGGCTCTCCTCGGTCATCTCGACCGGGAGCTTGTGGTACATGCAGTAGCTTCGCACCTGCAGCATC
The DNA here is from genome assembly GCA_016218925.1 of Deltaproteobacteria bacterium. Taxonomy (GTDB): domain Bacteria; phylum Desulfobacterota; class Binatia; order UBA1149; family CAITLU01; genus CAITLU01. The sequence goes on from JACRCR010000043.1 coordinate 1,124, forward strand.
AGATCGCGCGGGTGGCAGGCGCGCATCGGACGTCCGACGCCGGCGTAGTGCCGCTCGATCAGGCCGTCGATCGCCTCTGGCGTCACCGGCAGTCCGAGGCTCGGTCCTACCAACTCGAAGATCCGCCGGAACTGGTCCGGACTCGGGTCGGCGACTTCTATCTTGTAAGGAATGCGGCGCAGGAACGCTTCGTCGACCAGATCACGTGGCTGGAGGTTGGTCGCGAATATCACCAACTGATCGAAGGGGACCTGGATCTTCTTGCCCGAGGGGAGTTTCTGGAAGTCGTAGCGTTTCTCCAGCGGAACGATCCAGCGATTGAGGAGTTCGTCGACCGGCATCCGCTGGCGGCCGAAGTCGTCGATCAACAGCGCACCGCAATTGCTCTTCAACTGTATTGGAGCCTCGCTCATGTTGCTCTGCGGGTCATGGCGCATTTCGAGTTGGTCCATCGTCAACTCGCCGCCGACCACGACGGACGGCCGTCGCACGCGTACCCAGCGCGCGTCTTCGAGGGCTTCGCCCATGATGCTGGACTCGGGTTCGCCGGATTCCTGGTGGATGATCGGGTCGAACACGCGGAAGAGGTGACTGTCGACGATGATGGTTCGGGGGATCCAGATGTCGGAACCGAAACAGCGGATGACACGTTCGGCGATGCTCGTCTTGCCGTTTCCTGGCGGGCCGTACAGGAACATTCCCTTGCCGGCATTGATCGCCGGACCGAGTCGGTCGAGCAGTCGCTTGTCGATCAGCAGGTCGAAGAAAGCTTCCTGCAGATGTTCGATGCTGATGCGGTGTCTGGTCAGGCTCTGCGCGGCGACCGATGCTACATAGTCCTCGAGCGGGACCGGGGCCGATTCGGCATACGTGCACGCGGCCATGTAGCGGCGCCCGCGATCGATGCCGACGTCGGTCAGTATGTACTCGTAGTCGCCGGCTGCGGCGGTTCTCTTGTAGGCCAGGACCATCTCGTTCTTGAGGCGGACCAGGAGCGGTTCCAGGCTGCGGAACGGGAGGCCGGTCTGTTGGGCGATACGTCGGCCGGTCGAGCCGCCGCGGGTCAACAGGAACTTGCAGATGAGTTGCTCGACCAACTCGGTGGTGAGTCCCGCGTCTTCGATCGAGTGCGGTTTGCGCGGGCAGAAAGTTCCCGGGTCACGGTGTTCTTCAGCGCGGCGGGCCCCATCGTGGGCACCGATCATGCGGCTCGGAAGAGAGGAATCTTCGGACGATTCGGGTTCGGCGGCGCCCTCGAAGAGTTTCTCCGCTCCTGCGCTCGAGGAGGCGGCGCCCGCCTCCAGGCTGTCCGACTCCATCTGAAACCGCGGTGTCAACGTCATCTGAGTCTGCTCCCCGCCCGGCAGCTTATAGGCGATGCTCGTGCTATCACCAGCCCGAAGTCCTCTTCCGACCGGCGGGGAAGCACGCTTCACCGTGCTCCCTTGTATGCGACGTCGCGCGCCTGGCAAGAGCCATCGTCGAATTGCTTTTCTTTGGTCTTGGTAGGGAACGCACGCAGGCCGCATGTCGATGCGTGGCCACATCTGCCGCGGCTCGAACTGCCGTTGCCGCCGGCGATCGTCAAACCGATCTTGATGACGGTTGAAAAACGTTCTCGCTCGAGCAACTGGCGTCGATGCAATTCCCGGTGACGAAACTCGTGTTGGATCCCCCCACGTACGGGGGGCCGATGGTACGCGACGCATCACACGCGGCGTGCGTGGGTGCGACGAGCGCGGTCTGTCAGCGCTGAGTGGGTCTCTGGGATTTCCAGCGCAGCCAGTGATCCGCCAGCACCAGAGCCACCATCGCTTCGCCGATCGGAACGAAACGGGGCAGCAGGCAAGGGTCGTGGCGTCCCTTCGTGCGAACCGAGGTGCTTTGGCCGGTCTTCGTGACGGTGTCTTGAGCCAGCGGCAGGCTACTGGTCGGCTTGACCGCGGCGCGAAGGACGATTGGCATACCGCTGCTTATTCCGCCGAGCATTCCACCGTGGCGGTTGGTCAGTGTGCGGACGCAGGAGCTGCCTGGAACATCGCCGGGGCCAACGGGTACGAACACGTCGTTGTTGGCGCTACCGCGAGCGGCGGCAGCGGCGAACCCTGCGCCGTACTCGACGCCCACAACGGCGGGCAGGCTGAAGAGAGCCTTTGCAAGGTCGGCCTTGAGCTTGTCGAAAACGGGTTCTCCGAGACCGGCGGGAACGCCGATCGCCACCAATTCGGCGATTCCGCCGATCGAATCCTGCTCCGTGCGCACCGTCTCGATCAGGCTGATCATCCGCGCCGCGGCCTGGTGGTCCGGGCAGCGCACTATGTTGGCGGTTCCGTCGAACAGCGTCTCGACCTGCTCGAGTGTCACCGCGGCGGGATCGGGAATCTGGGCGGTCACGTCGCCCACCTGAACCACGTACCCGAGGACCGACGCGCCGCACTCGCGCGCCAGGATTTTCTTGGCCACTACACCCGCAGCGACTCGCACGTTGGTTTCTCGTGCACTCGAACGGCCTCCTCCGCGATAATCTCGGCGTCCATATTTCGCGTCGTACGTGAAGTCGGCATGACCGGGACGATAAAGATCCTTTACTTCGCTGTAGTCGCGGCTGCGCTGGTCCTCATTGGGGATGAGGAGAGCCAGGCTGGTGCCGGTGGTTGCTCCCTCGAAGACCCCGGCCAGGATCTGGGGGACGTCGCTCTCGTTTCGCTGAGTGACTATGCGGCTCTGGCCCGGGCGTCTGCGGTCGAGGTCAAGCAGGAGGTCGTCGACACTGAGCGGAATGCCCGGCGGTACCCCGTCGAGGATGACGACGTTGGCCGGCCCGTGACTCTCGCCCGCCGTTGTCAGGCGCAGTGCCTGGCCGAATGAGTTTCCTGCCATGCGCCATTCTAACGAAGACAGGCCCTCCGAGGCGAATGCCTGGGCCGGTCAGGATAACTACTCGGTCGTGCCGCATACTATGGCAAGTTTGCATGATCAGGGCTGTGCATGCCGGCAACAAAAGTTCGAGGAAATGGGTTTTCAAAATCGCCGGATGTTCCTATACTCTGCGCGACTCGAGCAGGCACCGAAGCAAGGTCGTCCACCCTTGTCAGGCTGCTCTCGGGTTGTTGCCACGCCCCACCTTGACGTTCTCAGCGGCTCTTTATGAGTATGACCGCAGCAGAAGCATTGCGTTCGGCCGAACCGCCCGTTGATGACGGCGGCATCGATCAGGCTCTGGCCGATCTCGACATCAAGATCTGGACCTGGACAGACGCGATGTTGAGTGCCCGTGCGGCGATCAAACGATCGCTGGCCCACAAAGAGATTTTTTCGCGCGGCGGAGAATACTCGATAGGCTCGGGCCCGGCGGCCGGAGTGGCTGCGCAACCGATGGCGCAGCCGCCAGCGTCCGCTCAGGGATTTACGCCGTTTGGTCAGCCTGGGGCGGCAAGTGGTGCCGGCGTCGCGCCCACGCCATCGTTCGAAGCGCACGAATCCGCAGCGGCTTTCGGCGCCTCCTGGGGCAGCACGCAGGCGGATGGTGCGCCGTTGCAGATCCAGCAACCTGCGGGGCCGGCGGTGGTGAGCCCCTACGCGGCGCCCTCCACGAGTGGAGAATGGGCTCCCGGCGGTGCGATGCCGTGGCCCTCTGCCGATTCGTCGACCGCCAGCAATCCTGCGGGTGAAGTCATCCCGGTGGCATGGCCTTCGGTCACACCGGAGGGATCGTGGAAGTCGACGGAGACGCAAAGTCCTGCTGCCGCGGCTCCCCCAGTACACCAGAGCGCGACCGCCGCGAAGTCCGCTGAGCGCGCCAAGAAGCCGGCGCCGCCGAGAATCTCTCCTGAAGAAACCGCGGCCCGTGCGGCCCGCGCGGCACGCGAGGAGGCGTTGCTGGCGTCGCTCGACGAGACCAGCGCGCGGCGGGTGCGCCTGCTGCGACGTCTCGATCCCGATGCCGACATCGAACAGCTCGTAGAGAAGGCGAGCCAGAGCCAGCCTCGCGAGGGCGACAAGTCAGACAAGACCGACAAGACCGCTTCTTGGTGGCGGAGGAAATGATCATGACGGCAAGACAGACAGCCAACGCGGAAGTTGTCGACACCCTCGACGCGCTGGATTCCGGGCTCGATCCGACGCGTGTAGCGTCGATGAGCCGAGAGGTTGTCGGCGCGGTACAGATGATCCGCGACATGCTCAAGGCCCGCTCCGAGGTGCTCGAGTCTTGCCGGTCCACGCTCATTGAGCAGCAGAACCAACTCGCAGAGCAGCGTGCACGCTTCGAACAGGATCGCATGGCACTCTGCGACGAGTACGACGCTCGAGAGGCGGAAGTTTCCGAACGAGAACGGCGCTACGAGGGCATGGAGGAACGGGTCCAGCAGCTGACCGTCGCGTTCGAATCCGAAGCGAGTTCAATTACCGAGCGCTATGAAGAGATCCGGAGGCAGGCGCTCGCTACCGAGGAGAAGGCCCACGAACTCGACGCGCGCGAACGGATTCTGGACGACCTGGAGAAGGAATTCCGTGAGCAGAAAGCGCAGTTCGAAACGCGCATCGCGACTCTCGATGCAGACCGCGAGAAGCTCCGCGTAGCCGGCAAGCAACTCGGCGAGGCGAAGGCGCGCTTCCTCAAGGAGCACGACGAGTGGCAGGTGGCGCGCGATGAGCACGCGTCGGTGGTCGAGCAGTTCGAAGAGGACCGCCAGGCCCTAGCTGCGTCGGAACAGGCGTTCGAGGAGCACGTCCGCGCGCTCGACGACCAGCGTCAGGCTCTCGTTCGCCGCGAGTCGCTGATCACCGAGAAGGAAGGAACCCTCGAACTCCGCCTCAACCAGGCCGAGAAGCAGAAGGAAGAATTGCTGTCGCTGCGGCGACGCTGGGAAGAAAAGATGGCGGAACTGAGCGACGCGAGCACGAGCCTGGCTTCGCTTCAGGAGCAACTCGCGGTCGAGATGGGGCACATCACCACTGATCGCAGCGAACTGCTCGACCGCTTCGGGCTGTCGGACAAGGGATGGAGCAACGGCCAGGTGCCCGATGGCGGGTTGCCGCGGGCGATCGAACAACCGGCGCCGGCGGCGGTTGAGCGCTACCAGAAGCTTTGCCGCGACGCGCGCCGGCGCGCGATCGGTGCGGTCTGACCCAGGCCGACGAGGGGGAAGGGATGGCCATGCTCAAAGCGTTTTGGCGCCAGGACAGCGCCGCAGTCGCGCCGGGGGCGGCGGAAGACGACCCGCTGCGTGCCTGTATGCAACGGGAACGTTTCGGGCTGGTGGTTACCAAGGGGGACAGGTGGCGCGCCCACCCCGACTATACGGCGCTCTTTCAGAAGGCCCTGGACGTCATCGACGAGCGCTTCGCGTTGGTGCCCGAGGGCTTCGTCTCGATGCCGATCAGCATCGTCGATGCTCCGGGATGCCCGGAGGTCGACCTGGAGACCGAGCCGTTCCTGCTCGGCCGCGCCTGCGTCACGAATGCCCAGTTCCAGAAGTTCGTCGATGCCGGAGCCTATGAGGATCTGGACCTGTGGCCCGAGCAGCTCTGGCCTCATCTGATCGCGTTTCAGGATCTATCGGGAAAACCGGCGCCGCGCTTCTGGCATGACGGTCGCCACGATCGCAACAAAGCCAGCCACCCGGTCGTTGGCGTGAGCTACTACGAGGCCGAGTGCTACGCGAAGTGGGCCGGGTTCCGCCTTCCGACCGAAGCCGAATGGCAGATGGCGGCGAGCTGGCGTATCCGCAGTTCGGCGCACGTCTTTCGTCGCTACCCGTGGGGCGACGCGTTCGACGTCAAGCGATGCAATGTATGGTCGACCGGAGTAGGGAGCACTCTCCCGGTCGGCGCCTATGTCGAGGGAGCGGCACCCAACGGGGTTCTGCAATTGATCGGCAACGTATGGGAATGGACATCTTCCGACTTCGAAGTGACCGATGAAGGCGGCCGCCCGCTGGTCGGAGACATGCTGATGAAGTCGATACGCGGGGGTTCCTACGACACCTACTTCTCCTGTCAGGCCACGAGTACGTTTCGTACCGGTGCGACCTGTCTGGCACGTTCGCACAACGTGGGTTTTCGCTGCGTGCTCGATGCCGGGCAGGCGGCTGTTTGAGCCATAGGACGGGGAAACATGGCGATCATGCAAGCGTTTTCTACTGCTCAACCGACACAGGTCCGCTGTCTGATCTGCGAAGCGCCCAACAGCCAGGACGCGGTTGTTTGTGGGGATTGTTCGGCGCCGATGGCATTGGTCCACGACGCCCTGGTTCAGGGACGTGTGCCGCAGATCATCAGCGTGCTCGGAGAGAGCAACGTCGGCAAGACGGTTTACCTGGGGTTCCTTCTCGACATGCTCTCGCAGCGGGCTCACGATTTCGAGGCGATTCCGCGCGGTGCCTACAGCATAGATCTGCAGCAGAACGTTGTTGCGAGCATGACCTCCAGGCGTTTCCCCGAGAAGACCGCGATGGAGCCGGATCGGTGGAATTGGGCGTACTACCAGGCCCGCAAGAGCACCGGCCGCAAGTCGCGCTGGTACGATCTCGTGATGCCGGACCTCGCGGGTGAGTCGCTTGCCGCGGAAGTCGCGACTCCGCACACGTTCCGCGTCATACGCAGCCTGTTGCTGAAGTCTTCCGGCGCGATGCTGCTCGTCGATGCCGCGCTTGCCGCCAATGGGGCGGCGCGCCCCGATTTCTTCGCTCTGAAGATGATGAGTTACATCGACTCGATCTTTCAGACCAGACGCGAGCAGAAGATCGCGACGCCGATCGCGATCGTACTGTGCAAGTCCGATCATTGCCCCGAATGTTTCGACAACCCTCGTCAATTCGTACAGGCCAATCTCAACCGCCTGTGGAACCTCTGTGAGAGCCGCTTCGCCTCGATCGAATACTTCGCGTGTAGCGCCGTTGGCGCGGTCGCGTACGCCACCGGCGGCAACTCCGGAGACGTGGATTATGTGCGGCCGGTTCCGCTGCACACGTCGCTCCAAGGCATTCTCGAGCCCTTCGAGTGGCTGATCGACAACATCTGACCTCGCCTGCGGCATCCGGGGAAACTCGGGTCGCGTGCGATCGGGTAGTCTTTACTTCGCTGCCTTCCCCGACCGGAGAGGGGTATCGCGTGGTGTCGGCCAGTTCCGGCGTCCGCACTCAGGAGAGGACGGAGATCACCAGGCGCTCGCCGTCGCACGGAGCCCTGTGCAGTACCGCGAGCGATGCGCGCGCGGTAGCGATCTCGACTCTGGCCACCGGCAGGGTTTGCGTATCGCTTTCACGCCTGGCCGGCGAGGAACATACGGGACGTGGCGGACGGGTGTGGACCGACGTGGTGCTGGTGGATGCGCCCGACTTCATTCGTGCCGGCGGCTGCCCTGGTACCTTCGCCGAAGCCGTCGCTTCGGCTCCGCTTGCGGCGGCGAAACTCGGCCCCTCGATCGAGAAGGTCACGCTCCCTGCGACCGCGGCGAACAGACGCGTATGCTCGCGTCCGGCCGTGGTTCAAGGGGTACGCGACGGCACTCTGGCGGCTATGGCGGCTCTGCTGTTGGAACGCTGCTCGTGCGTCGTCGCCGTGGCCGACCCGGTCGCGGCGCTCGAAGGCGCCCTCATGCTCTTGCCGCTTGCGCTTCGAGGCGAGTTGAACGTCAGCGCCGGGCTTCGCTTCGCCAACTCCCGTCGTGTGACGTTCTGCGTGGTCGAGCAGATTGACGTCGATACGAGACGCGCGACCAGAGGCCATCCCGTCGCTCTGCTGGCCGGCGACGATTTGGCGGGCCGCTCCCTGGGGATCCTCGGCCCTTGGCTCGAGTTGATGATGCGGTGGTGGTCCGAAGAGCGAGTCGGCGAGGCGATCGCGCTTGCCGATTCGCTGCAAGTCGGTTGGTCGCCGCGCGAGATTCTGGAAGTGGCGGCCGTCTGCGAGGCGATCGATCGTCACGAAGAGGACCCCGAGAGGTTGGAGGCGCTCCTTGCCCGGCGCGCGGCTGCTTAGAATCGCCGGTGCCGCCGCCCGTAGACGGCGGCACCGGATTCCTGCCTCGAAGCGGAGATCGGCGCTTACTTGGTTTCGGCCTTGGCGAGTTCCGCGTCGATCAGGGTCTTGAAGCGCTCGAAAGGCTGGGCACCCGACAGCATCCGGCCGTTGATGAAGAACGCCGGCGTTCCGTTGACGCCCGCTTCGCCGCCAGCCGCCATGTCTTCGTCGATCATCGTCTTGAACTTGCCGCTGGACACGCAGGCGTCGAAGGCCGTCTTGTCGAGGCCGAGCGTCGTCGCGAGTTCGCCGATCTTCTCCGGGGACAAATCCTCGGCCTTGAAGAGCGCGTTGTTCATCTCCCAGAACTTGCCCTGATCGCCGGCGCAACGGGCCGATTCGGCCGCGCCGCGTGCGTGCTTGTGGAAGGGGAGCGGGTAGTCGCGATGCACGTAGCGGATCTTGTCCCCGTAGGTCGAGACGACTTCCTCGACAGTAGTCTCGGCGCGCTTGCAGAACGGGCACTCGTAGTCGGAGAAGGCGACGATGGTGACGGCGGCGGTGGCGGGGCCGCGGGCCTCGCGCCCTGCATCGCTCACTTCGACGACCGGCGGGGAGAGCTTGACGACGGTCGGATACTTCTTGCGCAGTTCCGCGAGCAGGGTCTGTGCCTTGGCCGCGCGCTGCTGCCCTTTGAGGTAGTCGACGATGCGGTCTTTGACTTGATCGAGCGTCTGACCGCTCAGGGAAGCCTTGTTGTCGTCGAACACTTTCTGAATCTGCTCTTGCGTGGGTTCATCGACCGGAGCGGTCATCAGTTCCTGCTGCAGGGCCTGTGTGGTGGTGCCCTTGGCAGTCGCTTCGGCCTCGAGCAGGCGTTCGGAGATCAGGCTTTCGAGGCCCTCGGAGAGGATGTCGTAGCGCTGGCTGTCGGCCTCTACGAGCTGGGCGCGGACCGACTTTTCCAGCTCGGCGCGCGTGATGTTCTTGTCTCCGACGGTGGCAACCACTTCGTCCTCGGCAAGGGCTGCCATGGGCAGCAGCAGCGCGAAGGCGAGCGGGGCGAGAAATCGCTTGGACATGAGGTTCTCCTAATCGAGTAGTCGAGTGATCGAGGGGGTGGAAATTGACCGACCGCGGCCAGCCCCGCAAGATACGTGGGGAAGCGGTCGAAACCAACTTGCGCCCGGCTGCTTCCCGGCTCTTGGACGGCCTGGGTCGGGGGACATTCACCGGCGCCGGCGCGGAGAGATCTACAAAGCCAGCGGTCTCAAGACGTCGGAAGCCAGTCGTTCGGCCAGATCCGTGTAGGCTTTGGAAACCTCTTGGTCTGGGCTCATCCCGACCACGGTAGTGCTTCGCGCTGCGGCGTCGCGCAGCTCGTGGCCGGCCGCGGGTATCAGACCGAAGACCTCGCGCTGCAGGCGCGGCCCGACTTCAGAGACGCCGATCGAATAGCTCGCATCGCGATCGACCACGACCAGGCCCACGGCCTTGCGTACGCCCCATATTCCCAGCAATTCGAGCATTCGTTCGGCGGCGGCCAAACAGGTCGATTCGCGCTCGACGACCAGGCCGACGAACGTGGATTTCCACAACGCCTCGCGGTTGGCGACGGTGGCGGCGGCCGGCAGGTCCACCACCGTGTAGCTGCTCATCTGGTAGGCGGTATCGATCACCGCGCGGGCGGCTTCAGGCGAAATCCCCCTGTACTGGTGGGCCTTTTGCGGAGAAGGGAGAACTTCGAGTCCCCCCGTGGTCGCGACCAGCGAGCGGCGCAGCAGCTTTTCGTCGATCTTCTTGGCGGGCGCACGTAGGACATCTCCGAGGTCTTGCCGGATGACCGCGCAGATCGAGGTGGCCAGCGTTCCGAAGGTCGGCCTGAGATCGACGGCCAGTGTGCGGTGTCCGGCCCTGGCAAGGGCGGCGGCGACGTTGGCGGTGAGGGTGGTGGTGCCCACCCCACCTTTGGCTCCGATGAACGAGATCATCCGTCGCAGCGTCGGCGCGGTTCGGGTCTGAGGCGGCGCCATTGCTTCGCGGTGGCGCGCGAGTGCGTAGCGAATACAACGCTCCAGGTCCGAAGCCTTGAACTGTCCCTTTACCAGGAAGTCGACCGCGCCGGCCTGCATTGCCTCCAGGTCCAGTTCACGCGTTGCCTGGCCGGTCAGGATGACCACCGGACCGCGCCGTCCGTGGTCGAGGTCCGTGCGCAGCAGATCCAGGCCGGTGCGCTGTCCGAGACGATAATCGACCAGATACAGGTCGTAAGCGGCGCTGCGGATCTTTTCCGAGGCCTTGTCGAAGGTTGGAGCCCAGTCGATCGCGTACCGCGTATCTTCGATATCCGAGAGCAGATCCCTGATGAGTACCGGGTAGTCGGGATCGTCATCGACCAGAAGGATGCGGGTGCTCGGCTCGGACATGTGACTGCGCCCCCTCGCACTTGGACGATTACACCCAAATCCTTGCGTCTGCGAGACGGTGTCCAGATGCGTCGCGCGCTTGGAAGTTCCAAGCCGCTCCGGCTAATCGAGCGCCCCATGCCTCAGATCATCTACACAATGAAGGGCGTCCGGAAGGTGACCCCGCAGGGACGCGAACTGCTGAAGGGGATATGGCTGTCGTTCTACGCGGGAGCCAAGATCGGCGTGCTCGGCCACAATGGCGCCGGCAAGAGCACGCTGCTGCGGATCATCGCCGGTATCGACAAGAATATCGCCGGCGAGGCGTTCGCGGCCGAGGGTACGACGATCGGCCTGCTGCCCCAGGAACCCGAGCTCGATCCGGCGCGGACCGTGCTCTCGCACGTCGAGGAAGCGGTGGCGGTGACCCGGGCCTTGCTCCAGCGCTTCGAAGAGATCGCAGCGAGATTCGCCGAGCCGATGCCGGACGAGGAGATGGACAAGCTGCTGGCCGAGCAGGGCCGCGTCCAGGATGCGATCGACGCCGCGGATGCGTGGGAACTCGATCGCCACCTGGAAATAGCGATGGACGCGCTGCGACTGCCTCCTCCGGACGCGCTCATCTCGACGCTTTCGGGCGGCGAGCGTCGGCGCGTTGCGTTGTGCCAGATCTTGCTGCGCCAGCCCGACATCCTGCTGCTCGATGAGCCGACCAACCACCTCGATGCCGAGTCGGTGGCGTGGCTCGAACGTCACCTCCAGGAGTACCGTGGCACCATCGTCGCGGTGACCCACGACCGCTACTTTCTCGACAACGTCGCCGGCTGGATCCTCGAGCTCGACCGTGGCGAAGGTATTCCCTGGGAAGGCAACTATTCGTCGTGGCTCGAACAGAAGAACAAACGCCTGGCGCAGGAAGAAAAAGAGTCGTCGGCTCGACAGCGCACGCTGGAGCGCGAGCTCGAATGGATCCGTATGGCGCCACGCGCGCGCCACGCCAAGGGCAAGGCGCGCATCAGTCAGTACGAGTCGCTGCTGAGTGAGCATGAGCGCGCAGACGCCAAACCCGACAGCGGCCGCATAGTGATCCCGCCGGGTTCGCGACTCGGAGAGCTGGTGATCGAGGCGGTGGGCCTGCGCAAGGCCTACGCCGAGCGCCTGCTGATGGACGGCCTGAGTTTTTCGCTTCCGCGCGGCGGTATCGTCGGCGTGATCGGTCCCAACGGGGCCGGCAAGACCACGCTGTTTCGGATGATCGTCGGCGAGGAAGCGCCCGACGCCGGCACTCTGCGCGTCGGCGATACCGTTTCGCTCTCCTCCGTCGATCAATCGCGCGACGCGCTCGACGGCGAGCGCAGCGCCTGGGAAGAACTGAGCGACGGCGGCAACGAGTTCGTGATGGTGGGCAAGCGCCAGGTCAGTTCGCGCGCTTACGCGGCGTCGTTCAATTTCAAGGGCGCCGATCAACAGAAGAAAGTGAAGTCGCTGTCGGGCGGCGAGCGCAACCGCCTGCATCTGGCCAAGTTGCTCAAGAGCGGAGGCAACGTCCTGTTGCTGGACGAACCGACCAACGACCTCGACGTAGACACGCTCAGGGCGCTGGAGGAAGCGCTGGTGGAGTTCAGCGGCTGCGCGGTCGTGATCAGCCACGATCGCTGGTTTCTCGACCGCATTGCGACCCACATGCTGGCGTTCGAAGGAGACAGTGCGGTGGTCTGGTTCGAAGGCAACTACCAGGACTACGAGGCCGACCGCAAGAGGCGTCTGGGCGCCGACGCCGAGCGGCCTCACCGCATCCGCTACAAGAAGCTCGTCCAGTAGACGAGGCGCCACTGGCGCGCACGGTGGCGCACGGCCCGCCACTGCGACGAAGACGAAAGGGCCGCACGGTTTCCCGTGCGGCCCTTTCACTCAACACAGCCGAGCCGAGCGGCGCCCGATCAGTTGTAGACCGGAACCAGCGCGTCCTTGCCCGATTTCAGGGCGCGGCCCGCCACTCCCCACGACCTTTCGTCGAGGATCTTGCGATCGGTGTCGGTCGCCGTGTTGTGGATCGTCACCGTCACGCGCAGGTCGTTGGTGGACAGCGCAACCGGCGGCGTCAGATCGGTCTTGACGGTGATCAGCTTGAACGACGCGAGCTTTTCGGCGCTCGTGCCGAGCTTGATCTGCAACTGTCCGATGCTTCCGATCGCTCCGGTCGGATCCTTGAACGAGAACTTCAGACCGGCGGGGTCGGCGATCAGAGTCCCGGCGGGAAGGGTGACGTCGAAGAAGGAGTCCCCAGCCTCGTTCTCGACCTGGACCTGGACCGTGTCTGCGGCCTCGTCGAACACCGTCGTGCCGGTCGAGAACTTTCCGGTGAGCTTCATGGTGTCCTTGCCGGAGGTGGCAGGCAGTTTGAACAGCCCTTTGAACTTCGAGAACGCGCTGCCGAGACGATCCTGATCGAGGCCGTCGAGGCCGTCGAGCAGGCCGTCGTCGTCGGTGTCGGGGTCGGTCGGATCCGACCCGCGTGCGAACTCGGTGGCCAGCGTCGACGTGTCGGCGTCGCCGTTGTCCTTGCCGTCGCGGGTGGTGTCGCCGAAGTACCAGCGCTCGAAGCCGTCGAAGACTCCGTCGCCGTCCGCGTCGGCGTCGCCGCCGGCCAGATCGGCCGAGACGTGGAGCATCGGCAGAAAGCGCCAGTCGCGCCATATCGGCTGGATGCTGGTGCAGTTCGGATCGACGTTGCGCACCGTGAGCGTGAATCCGTTCAGCACGCCTTGGATGTCGCCGCTCTGGCCGAGGGGGAACATGAATTCGCCTTGAACCGTCGGGCCGGCCTCGACGATCTGCTCCCACGTACCGCGGTTGCCTTGCGGTGTCGGGTCGAAGGAGAGCTGGTCGCTGAGCGCCGACAGCGGGTGGTTGTAGGTGCTGTTGTTGCGCGTTCCGTCGGCCGGGATTCCACCACTGGCCAGCGCCGAGAACGTGTCGCGCAGCACGACCTTCCAATCGCTGCCGTTGAAGTAGTCGCCGCCGTAGTCCTGGGCGTAGGCTCCTACGGGGGTGCCGGCTGCCGAGTCGATCGCGTGGGTGACCAGGTGCTGGGCCCGCGTTCCGGTCGGCACGCTCACGGCACCGGCGTATTCGTCGCCGTAGATCTGCTGCGCCAGGTTGTTGATCAGCGTGTTGAGGAAAGCCACCTCGCCGGCAGTGGTAGTGGCCGCCACCGGATCGATGAAGTAGCGCCCGTACTCGGGAGCCGCGTTGTTGGCTTCGAGCTGGGCCAGCACGGTGTCGACGGCAGGGTTGCCTCCGTTACCGGCTGCGGTGACCGCCTCGCGCAGTCGCGGCACCAGATGGCGTCCGAGTGAGCCGCGGCCGTCGAGGCCGGCAACGTCCTTGTTGAGCTGTCGCTGGTCCTCGCGAGTCCACGACGAATCGGTCGCCAGTCTTTCCAGGATGAACGCGACGCGGTGCTCGCGCCCGAAGTTGTCGCCGTCGTCGGCAGTAGCCGCCTTGTTGTTCCAGTTGGCCACGTAGCCTTCGGTCGGGTTCACCGCC
>JACRCR010000211.1 GCA_016218925.1 Deltaproteobacteria bacterium
GACACCGACGCTTGCACGAACGCGTGCCAGACGGCGACCTGCGGCGACGGCATCACGCAGACCGGCGTCGAGCAGTGCGACGACGGCAACGGTGTGAACACCGACGCCTGCACGAACGCGTGCACGAACGCGGCTTGCGGTGACGGCTTCACTCAGCCGGGCAACGGCGAGACCTGCGACGATGCCAACAGCGTGGACACCGACGCTTGCACGAACGCGTGTCTGATAGCGGTGTGCGGTGACGGCATCACGCAGGCGGGCGTCGAGGAGTGCGACGACGCCAACACCGACGACACCGACGCCTGCACGAACGCGTGCACCACGGCGGTTTGCGGCGACGGCATCGTGCGCGCCGGCGTCGAAGGCTGCGACGACGGCAACACGAACGCGGGCGACGGTTGCAGCGCGACCTGTGTGGTCGAGTACTGCGGTGACGGAATCGTGAACAACAGCGGCGAGACCTGCGACGACGGCAACACCGCGGACGGCGATTGCTGTGACAGCACCTGTCACTTCGACGTGGTCGGCACGACGTGCACCGGCGCCGGCGTCGACGACGAGTGCAACGACAGCAGCTGCAACGGTGCGGGCGTGTGCAACTCGGCTCCGGCAAACGAGAACGGAAGCTGTACGCCGCCGAGCCCGGACGTCTGCGTCAAGACGTACAAGTGCACGGCGGGATCGTGCGTGCCGAGCAGTCAGTTCATCACGGGCGACGCCTGTGCATGGCTGGTGGTCTCGGGAACCGGCGGTACCGGCAACGCACTGATCGTCGACCACTCGACCAACACCGGCGATATGTGCGTCGGCGCGACCCAGGTTGGAACGAGCGTGACCGTGAATGGCTCGGTGGTGGACAGCAGCGGGGTCAACAACAGTCTGACGTTCGGCTCCAACGCGTTCATCCTGAACGATATCGTGAGCAACAACTCCAGCGTGTCGGGTGTTGCTGGCGCTTCGCTGCCGGGTCTGCCTCCCGGCACCAGCACGGTGGCGGCCGGCCAGTTGGTCGCGAAGTCGAACGGCGGCTTCTACGACACTACCGGTCTGGACCCACGGGTCGTCGACTGCCAGAACGCGCAGGGAGACGTCGGGTCGGCGTCGTCCGCGGTGATCAGTCTGCCGTCGACGCAGTCGCTGGGCGCGCAGGCGATTCCGGGCGGTGGGAACCTCAACATCAACGCGACCAACGTCGGCGGCGTCAACGTGATCGACTTCACGAAGCTGACGGCCGGCAACGATGCGACGATCCACATCAGTGGCGGTGGCAGCGCCAACACCGTGATGATCCTGCGCATCGGCGGGGTGCTGAACACCGACGCGCGCGTGGTGTGGACGTTGACCGGCGGTATGACGACCGAGCACCTGTTGATCTTCGCCAACGGAAGTACCTGCGAGATCGGCGGCGACAACGTGGGTTCGGGTGCGATCTTGTGTCCGAACGCGAGGGTTTACATAAAGAACGCCTCGGTCTGGGCTGGCCAGGCTCTGGGAGCTGCCAAGAAGGTGACGGTCGGTGATGCGGTGACGTTCACGTACGTACCGTTCATCGGATTCTGATCGGGCACTGGTCGCCGGCGACCAGGCTCTGGTACCGACGCAGCGAGGCCGATCCCGAAAGGGGTCGGCCTCGCTGCATATGGAGCCGGGCAAACAGACCACGGGGCGGCCGCCCCGGGAGGAAGCACCGCTTTCGCGGAGCCCGCCGCCCTCGAACGAGCACTGTGCGCCCCCAGCTAAGCCGAAGGACCGACGCGGGCCGGCGCGGCGGCCCGTCGCATTGCGCAGAGGCCCAACTGCGAGGGGCCCGCGCACCCGGCGCAGCGATTTCTCTGCGGCCCGCCCCGTGGGTATAAGGCGGATCCGCAGACCGAAGGGCCGAGCACGATCGGCGGTATTGCGGTCCGGAAAGCGGTTACGAAGTGAGGATCGGACTCTTCGGCATCAACTACGGGGCTTGCGCGGACATCCGCGTTGCGGCGGCTGTGGCTCGTGCAGCCGAGAGCGCCGGCTTCGATTCGATCTGGACCGGGGAGCACGTGGTTCTTCCGGATCCTCAGGTTCCGCCATCGCCGGTTCCGGCGGAGGTCCCGTTCCTCGACCCTGCGGTATCGCTCGCCGCGCTGTCGCAGCACACCGAGCGCATCCTGCTCGGTACCGGCATCATCATCCTGCCGCAGCGCAACCCGCTGGTGTTGGCAAAGGAGATGGCGAGCGTCGACGTGGTGTCGGGTGGCCGACTGTTGTTCGGTGTGGGGATCGGCTACCTCGAGCCCGAGTTTCGCGCTCTCGGGGTTCCGTTCGCGGACAAGGGTGCGCGCACAGTCGAGTTCCTGCACGCGATCCGCGCGATGTGGACAGAGGAGAGGCCGGCCTACGATGGACGCTTCGTGCGTTTCTCCGGCGTCAACGCATATCCCCGTCCACTTCAGAAGCCGCACCCTCCGATCGTCTTCGGCGGTCATACCCGAGCGGCGTTCGGCCGCGCGGTCGAGTACGCTGCCGGTTGGTACGGTTTCGCGCTGGATCCGGACGCGACGCAGCGTTGCATGGAGGGTCTGAAGGAAGCGAGTACCAGCCACGTGCGCGGGGACGGTCTTGGCCGGCTGGAAATATCCATCACTCCCGCACCCGGACTTCCGGATCTCGAAACCGCGCGTCGCTACGCCGAGCTCGGCGTGGATCGCTTGATTCTGCTTCCGGGCGCGGCCCGCGGCGACGAGCTTCTCGAATTCGTCGCCGCTGCCGGGCGAACACTGGTCGGCAGGCTCTGACCTCTCTGCGACGCCGTCATGCTGTTCAACTCGTTCGCGTTCCTGATCTTCTTTCCGACGGTTTGTGCGCTCTATTTCGCGCTTCCCCACCGCGTGCGCTGGATGGTGCTGCTGGCGGCGAGTTTCTACTTCTACGGCTCGTGGAGGTGGAGCTACCTGCCGCTGCTCCTTTTCACGACGCTGCTCTCCTACAGCACCGCGATAGTGATGGACACTGCGCCGTCGCCGGCGATGCGCCGGTTCTGGTTGATCGTCAGCCTGGTCGGCAACTTCAGCGTGCTGTTCACCTACAAGTACTGCAATCTCTTCAGCCAGACGGGTGAGACCATCGCGCATTCGCTCGGTCTGGCAGGGGACTGGCCGCGGCTGAGCCTGGTGCTGCCGATCGGCATCTCGTTCTACACCTTTCACGCACTCAGCTACTCGATCGACGTCTACCGCCGTACCCGAGCTGCCGAGCGCCATCTGGGTCTCTACGCTCTGTACGTCGCGTTCTTCCCCTTGCTGGTGGCCGGACCGATCGAGCGTTCGACGACGCTGCTCCCTCAGCTCAGAAAGAGCTTCCCGTTCGAGTATCAACGAGTCGTTTCGGGCCTCCAGCTCATGGCCTGGGGCTTCTTCAAGAAACTGGTGATCGCCGACCGCATCAGCGTCTACGTCGACCAGGTCTACACCGATCCTACCGCCTTCGGCGGCCTGCAACTGACGATTGCGACGGTGCTGTTCGCGTACCAGATTTACTGCGATTTCTCGGGGTATTCGGACGTCGCCATCGGTGCGGCCGAGGTGCTCGGCTACACGTTGCTGCAGAACTTCCGCCAGCCCTACCTGGCCGATACGATCCAGGGCTTCTGGCGACGCTGGCACATCTCGCTGTCGACCTGGTTCCGCGACTACCTGTACCTGTCGCTGGGCGGCAACCGTGTCGCGACCACCCGCTGGTACTTCAACATCATGGCGGTGTTCCTGCTCAGCGGGCTGTGGCACGGGGCGAGCTGGACCTTCGTCGTTTGGGGCTTCCTGCACGGTTTCTACCAGGTGTTCGGGCTGGCCACGCGTGCGGCCAGAGGCCGCCTGGCAGAGTCGATCGGTCTGGCGCGCCTTCCGCGGCTCCGCCACGCGCTGCAGGTGGCGTGCACGTTCGCGCTGGTCGACTTCGCGTGGATATTCTTCCGCGCCGGCACCTTCGATGACGCGTTCTACGTGGCGACCCACTTTTATCGCGACTGGGACTTCCACAGCGACGTGTACCTGGTGCTCGGAGCTTACGAGTTCTGGCTTGCCATGGCCGCGATCGTCGTGCTCGAGATCGTGCAAACCGCGCAACGCCGGGTGCGGATTCGCTGGGTCCTGGCCGACAAACCGGTGTGGGCGCGCTGGTCGTTGTACTACGCGGCGGTGATGACGGTGCTGCTGCTCGGCAAGGCCGGTGGCGCCAAGTTCCTGTACTTCCAGTTCTGAGGCGATGGTCGTGGGCGAGGATTCACAGCACACCCGAGCGCGCGACCACGGCGGTGACGCTCGCACCCAGGCGGGAGACCTGCGCAAGTTCGCGACGCGGGCTCTGGCGCTGGCGGCGCTGGTCGTGGCCGGGCACGCGGCGGTGCTGCTGATGCCAGTCGAGAAGAGCAGCTACCTCTCGGCGGTGATCGACAAGCAGGCTCGCCTTGGCTCGCTGCCGTCGCCGAAGCTGGTGTTCGTGGGTGGGTCCAACCTGTCGTTCGCGGTCGACAGTGCGCGCGTCGAGCGTGAGATGGGCATGCCGGTGGTCAACATGGGCCTGGGCATCTACGCGGGGCTGCGTTTCATGCTCGACTCGGTGGCGCCGCGTCTGGGCTCCGGCGACCTGGTAGTGATCAGCGCGGAGTACCAACTCTACCGCGGTCTCTACAACGGCGAAGACGAACTGCTCGAGGTTCTCGAGGCGTTTCCCGAAGGACTGCGGACAGTGGATTGGCGAGCGCAAGCCTTTGTGCTCGCTCGCGCGCTGCCGACCTACATCAAGAACAAGGCCAACCGGCTGCTCGCTACCGTGGTCCAGGCTCCAGATCCGCACTGCGTCTACTGCCGCAGGGCTTTCAACCAGTACGGCGACCTGATCGCTCTGTCGGGTCAGCCCGGCAAGGACGTCGCTACGATGGCAATGTTCCGCAGCAAGGGTGAGCAGGGGCCGATCGAGGACGAAGCAATCCGCGGGCTACGCCGTTTCGTCGCCGATGCCGGCGCGCGCGGTGCGCGCGTGGTGCTGATGTTCCCGGCGGTCCCCGCGCCGCTCTACGAGAAGAACCGGGCGAAGGTCGACGAAGTCTACGAACGTGTAAAGAAGGATGTCGCGGTAGCCGTGCTCGGGGCTCCATCGGAGAATACGATGCCGGCGGAATACTTCTGGGACTGGGTCTACCACCTCGTACCCGCCGGGCGTGACGTGCGCACCGGAGTGATCCTGCAACGCCTGAAGGCCTATCTCGCCGCGTCCGCTGCACGCGACGCGGAATCGCGCGACTGACCCCCTCTAGTGGCGCGAGAGCGCGAGTGCGAAGCTGCGCCGCGCCGACAACCCGCAGATGACAAGGCGCTCATTTCGGTCAACGAGGTGAAAGGCTCGCGCCGCAATTCATCGAGTGCCGCCAAGGTATCTTGACGCGCGCGCCTCGCGCCGCATAATCGGCGACTGGTCGTAGCTCGACGAGGGCATCCTCGATTGGTGCTCGGCCACGTTCGGACTGCCCGTCTATCTTCCCGGGGGGAAAGCATGCGAGGGTTGAAACTCGTGGTGGCCTTTGAGGCCCTGTGTCTGTGCGTGTTGTCGCCGGCCGGCGCCGTTGCCGCGACGGTGCTGGGTGGCGGCAACTCCGCCGGCGACTGCGCGATGGTCTTCGAGATTCCCGGCGCCAATACGCCGGCTCCGCCGCGAACGCCGAGGAATGTCGACTGCGTCGACGGCGATCCCGCTTGCGACGGCGACGCCGAACGCGACGGGAAATGCGTCTTCCCGTTGCAGCTCTGCATCAACTCGACTTTGTCGCCGGCCTGTCAGCCCGACGAGGTTCAGTCGATCGCGATCGACCATTCGGTCGATAACGGCAGCGACCGCCGCTTCGATGCCGACTTCCAGGCTCTGGCACTGAGAGCAGCGACGCTCGGTCTTCCGAGCACCTCGCAGACCTGCACGACTCAGACGACGATCACCGTGGCACTGCGCGGTCCGAACGCGGCACGCGTCATGCGCGCCAGCAGGAAGTCGATGCGAGCCACGGCCATCGCTTCGGTGGTGGCCGGCGATACCAAGGACGTCGACAAGGTGAAGTTCACCTGCCGGCCCGAAGGCGACGCGATCTATCTCCCGGTCGATCTGTACGACGGGACGTTCGATCGCATTCGCCGCCAAGTCTTCGTCCAGAGCTGCGCGCTGTCGGGTTGTCACGATTCCGAGAGCCACTCCGGCGACCTCGTACTGCTCGCCAACGCGGCGTACGGCAACCTGGTCGGTGTCGCTCCGAACAACGCCGCGGCAGCCGTAGACGGCCTGTCGCGGGTGGAACCGGGCGATCCGGCAAACAGTCTTCTCTATCGCAAGATCACCGACGACCTGATGTCGGGATACGGCAGCGCGATGCCTCTGGTCGGCGCGCCGGTTTCCGCGGAGCTGATCGAAATCATCCGGCTGTGGATCATCGGCGACGTGCCCCTCGGGCCGGCTCCGCAGACCGGTTGGGTCGCCGGCACCGACCAGTAGTAGACGCCAGGAAGGAGATCGTACGTATGGCTGTCTGGAACTTCGAAAACGCCGCCCACCTGCTGCAGCGCGCGGCCTTTGGGGGAACGCCGGAAGAGATCCAGGCGTTTCTGGGTGCTCACGCATCGGTCGCCGATGCCGTCGAAAGCCTGATCAATTTCCCGGTGTCGGGCAAGAAGCCGCCAAAAGGCGGCAGGGATTTCTATCAGGCCAAGCTCAAGCAGCAGCGCTGGTGGCTCAAGACGATGCTGCGTACTCGCTCTGCGCGGGACGCGCTGCGCGAGAAGCTCGTGCTGTTCTGGCACAACCATCTGGTCAGCGGCTTCTCCAAACAGCCGGACTCCGGCTACACATCGGTTCAGAACGGGCTGCTGCGCCGCTACGCGAACGGCAACTTCCGCGACCTCGTCCGAGCGTTCAACCGCGATCCGGCCAACCTCCGCTACCTCGACGGCATCCTGAACTACGCGAGCAACGACGGCATCCATGTGAGTGCCAACGAGAACTTCGGGCGCGAGGTGATGGAGCTCTTCACGCTGGGCATCAAGCAGTTCGCCAGCGACGGCAGCGACGACCCCGCCAAGCCGAACTACACCGAGCAGGACGTCCACCAGCTCGCCCGTGCACTGACCGGGTGGGTAGAGGTGCACAAAGACCTCGGCCAGTGGCAGTCGTGGGCCTGGGACGGCGGCCAGTACGACGATGACGGCGACGACCTGCCCGACCCGATAACCATCTTCGGGGTGACCAACCCGAACTTCCGCATCGACGACGAGGTCGCCGGCACGGCCGACGACGTGCTGCAACTGATCTTCAGCCGCGTCGACGACGCCGGTAACAATCAGGTCGGGATGTTCATGGCGCGCAAGCTGTGGACATGGTTCGCCTACCCCGCGCCGGCTCCCGGTCTGAAGGCATTGCTGGCGGGATTCGCGTCGACGTTCGCGTCGGGCCAGTTCGAGATGGTGCCGCTGCTGCGCGCGATCTTCAACAGCGAGGAATTCTACAGCGACCTGGCCAAGTCGCGCAGCGTCAAGAACCCGGTCGACTACATGATCGGATCGATCCGCGCGTTCGGGCTCAAGAGCAACGGACGCACGATCGGCTATTCCGACGAACTGGTCTCGATGCTCTCCGAAATGGGGATGGATCTGTTCGAACCCCCCAACGTCGCCGGCTGGCCGGGCGGCAAGCGCTGGATCACGACCGGAACGCTGGTGGCTCGTCTCGATTTCGCGCGCTTCGTCGCTGAATCGGACTTCGGCGCCACGCGTATCCGCCTCTCCGACATCGAGGGAATGCCGATCGGCGACGCGACCGCCGACCCGAACGCGGTAATCGACTCGATTCTCGTGCAGCTCGGGCTGGACGGATCGCAGGGTGGCGTGGCTCTGACCAGCCTTCAACGTGATGCACTGGTCGACTTCGTAACCGCCGGCGGGACGCTCGCGGCCCTCGATCTCACCAACGAGAGCACCGGTCACGCGGTGTACCTGGTGCGCGGCGCGATCGCGCTCGCACTGCAGTCAGCCGAGTTCCAGATCTTCTGAGAGGTGTGCAGATGGCTCTTACACGCAGGCAGTTCCTAAAGAGAAGCGCGACGCTAGCCGCCGGCGCGACGCTGGGCCCGAAGATGCGATGGCTCCCCGGTACCGGCGTCAGCTACGCCGCCGGCCCGTCCGACGCGATCGTAGTGTTCGTGCAGCTGTACGGCGGCAACGACGGCCTCAACACAGTTTACCCGCTGAACGGCACACAACGGACTTTTTACGACGAGTACCGGCCGACGTTGGGACTGCCGAACACGGTCGGCGGGTTGGCACCGTACGTTACCGAGGGATTCGACGCACCCTACGTTCTTGACCTCGGCCAGGACGTCACCGGCACCAACTACGCGTTGCATCCGTCGATGAAGGCGATGCACGACCTCCATCTGGCCGGGAAGCTGGCGGTGGTTCCGGGGGTCCACTATCCGTACGCGGACTACTCGCATTTCCGCAGTGAGGTCATCTACTACACCGGCGATCCGGTCGGCAGTGCCGGCCTCGGCTGGATGGGCAAGGTCATGGATCTGTCGGGCTATCTGCCCACCGATGTTCCGGCGGTGATGCTCGGAGGGCAGTACAGTCCGCTGTTCACGCCGACCGGGACCAGCCTGTTCGCGTTCAACAGCCTCGGTGAACTCCGCTTTCCGGCCGGCAGCATGGCGACCGAGCGTTCGGCCGCGTTCCGCTCGATGTACCAGGAGAGCGCACTCTCCGACCTGTCGGCATTTCCGGAACTCGTCACCCTCGGGAACACCGGCGTGGCCTCGGTCGACAAGTTCGCCGAGTACTATCAAAGCGGATGTGACCAGTCCGGCAAGGTCGAGGCTCTGCTCGTCGACTCGCTTGACGGTTGCTACGACAGCAACAACGCGCTGGTCTACGACTCGCCTCTCAACTCCGACAACAACGCCTACCTGCAGAACAACTATCTGGCCGGCGACATGCGACACGTCGCCGCGATGATCCGTGCGAACGTCGGCGCGCGTTTCTTCCACGTGGCGGTGGGAGGTCTGGACACCCACTCCAGCCAGGAGAACGGCTTCTACCACGCCTACATCCTGAACACGGTCTCGGAAGCGGTCGCGGCGCTGTGGGCGGAGCTCGGCCAGACGGTCACGTTGCCGCCCGGCTACTCCGGCTATCTTACCGGCGACCTGTCGAGCAAGGTGCTGATCGTGTCGCTGTCGGAGTTCGGACGCACCAACCGCCAGAACACGACCGACGCCGGGTCGGCCGGTACCGACCACGGGCGCAGCGCGCCGCAGTTCGTGATCGGATCGACGGTTCAGGGCGGCATCCACGGCGAGTATCCGACGCTCAACGATCCGGACCTCGAGGACGACTTGCGCATGAGCTTCGACATCCGCGATTTCTACGGGACGATGCTCGAGCGCTGGCTCGGGGTGGCCACAGCCGACATCGGTCCGGGCCCCGGCAAGCTGTTTGCCGAGACGACCACCCCGGACGAACTCGGACAGAGCTACACCGCCTACACGCCGATCCCCTACTTGTTACCCTGACGATCGGTCATCCGGCATGAAACCGCCGCGGCGAACCGCCGCGGCGAACCCTTGCGCTTCGGCGTCGCCGGTCGTAGGAAGCTGGACGGCCGGCTTTCATGCGATGTACTCAGTGCCAGTTCGTCAACGTCGAGGGCGCGCAGTTCTGCCAGGAATGCGGATCATCGCTCGCGGCCACGTGCGGCAGTTGCGGGGCCAGGCTTCCGGATGGAGCGAAATTCTGTGTCGCGTGCGGCGGGCTGGTTGATGGCCAGACGTCCGAGCCGGCGACGCGCGCCTACGCGCCCAGATATCTGACCGACAAGATCCTGCGCTCCAAAGGCGTGCTCGAAGGCGAACGCAAGCAGGTCACGGTGCTGTTCGCCGACGTCAAGGGCTCGATGGAGCTGGCCGAGCACATGGATCCCGAAGCGTGGTCGCAGATCATGCAAGGCTTCTTCGGGATCCTCTCCGAGGGCGTCGAGCGCTTCGAGGGGTTCGTCGACAAGTTCACCGGCGACGGCATCATGGCTCTGTTCGGTGCGCCGATCGCGCACGAAGACCACGCGCGTCGCGCGTGCTTCGCCGCGCTCCATCTGCTCGACGAACTCCACGCCTACGCCGAGAAGCTGCGCCGCGAGGAAGGCCTCAATTTTTCGGTCCGGATGGGCATGAACAGTGGCGAGGTGGTGGTCGGAACGATCGGCGACGACCAGAGGATGGATTACACCGCGCAGGGCCATACTGTAGGCCTGGCGGCGCGCATGGAGTCGCTGGCGGCGGCCGACAAGTGCTACCTGACCGAACACACGGCCGCACTGGTGGCCGACTACTTCAGCTTGCGCGACCTGGGGGTCTTCCGCGTCAAGGGCGTCAGCGATCCGCTGCGCGTTTTCGAGCTTCAAGGGGTCGGTCCTCACCGCACACGGCTCGACGTTTCGCGATCGCGCGGCCTCTCGCGTTTCGTCGGGCGCGCGGCCGAACTGGCGCTGCTCGAGGAAGCTCTGCAGCGTACCCGCAGCGGAGTTCCTCAGGTGGTCGGTGTGGTGGCCGATGCGGGATCGGGCAAGAGCCGCCTGTTCTACGAATTCGTCGAGCGCTGCAAGAGCCGCGACCTTCGAGTCATTACCGGACACTGCGTTGCACACGGAACGATGATTCCGTTCCACCCGATTCTCGAACTGCTGCGCGACTATTTCGGGATCGATGAGAGCGACTCTTCGCAGCGAGCCAGAGAGAAGGTGGCCGGGCGCCTGTTGCTGCTCGACGAGAAGCTCAGACCGAGCCTGCCGCTGGTCTTCGAATTCCTGGGGATTCCGGATCCGGAGCGCCCGGCCCCGCCGATGGATCCCGAACCGCGCCGGCGCATGCTCTACGGCGCCCTGCGCCGCATACTCGACTGCGGCTCGAGTTCGCACCCGGTCATCGTCGTGATCGAGGACCTGCACTGGATCGACGGTGCGAGCGCCGCGTTCATCGACGACATGATCCACGTCATGCCGCAAACCTGCTGCATGATGCTGCTCAACTACCGGCCCGAATATCACGCGGCGTGGACGGCACGCGACGATTTCAGGCAGATCGCTCTCGAGCCGCTCGGACAGGAGGCGATCGCGTCGCTGCTCGCCGACCTTCTCGGCCGCGACGAGTCGGTGCAGCCGCTGGGCCGCAGTATCGAGCAAACCACTGCCGGCAACCCTTTCTTCGTCGAAGAACTCGTCCATGCTCTGGTGGAAGCCGGCAGTCTCGAAGGCTCGCGCGGAGCTTACCGGCTGGTGCGGCCCGTCGAAGACATCCTGCTGCCGCCGACCGTGCACGCGGTGCTCGCCGCCCGCATCGATCACCTGCCCGAGCGACAAAAGGACCTGCTGCAGACCGCGGCGGTGGTCGGGAAGCGTTTCTCCGAGGCGGTGCTGGCACGTCTGGTCGCAGTCGAACCGATGGAGCTTCACCAGGCTCTGCAGGCGCTTTGCGTGTCGGGATTCCTCTACCAGCGCGAGGTCTATCCGCAGGCGCAGTACGCTTTCGAGCATCCGCTCACCCAGGAGGTCGCCTATCGCACCCAGCTCGGCGAGAGGCGCCGCCACATGCACGCTGCCGCTGCGCGCGTGCTGTCGGAGCTGGAACCCGAGCGCCTGGTCGAGAACTCGGCGCTGCTCGAGCATCACTGGGAGGCGGCCGGTGAACTGCTCGAAGCCGCGCTCGCCGGCCGCCGCGCCGCCGAGTGGACCAGCAGCAGCGAGATCCAGCAGTCGCGGCGTCACTGGCTCAAGGTGATGGACTTGATCGAGAAACTACCGGCCTCGCCGCAGACGCTCGATCTGGCGATCGCCGCCGCCGAAGGAATGCTCGGGATCTGCTGGCGACTCGGGCTGCCGCGCGAAGAAGCCGAGCGGGTCTATAGATGGGGCGAGGACTGGGCAGAGCGCGGCCGCGACAAGTCGGCGCGCGCGCGGCTGCTCGGCGCCTATGGTTCCTGGCACGGGTTTACCGGAGACATCGAGACGTCGCTGTCGCTCTACGACGAGGCGGCCGAGCTGCTCGACGAGAACACGGATTTTCGCCTGCGCATGACGCTCTACAGCCGCCGGGCCTACTCGAGTCTGCTTGCGGGAAAGCTCAGGCTCGCGTTGCAGCTCTCGCGCGAAGTCATCGCCCGACTCGACGAGAGCGGGGGTGCGGCGGCGGTTCCTGCCGGAGACGCGATCTTCCTGATGGGCATCACCAGCCTGCCGCTGACCTATCTCGGCAGGCTTCGCGAAGCGCGCGACATCTTCGAGCGCGCGCTGGCTCTTGCACTCGAAGCCGAGGAAATGGGCACCGCCAGCGCACTGCGCGGGTTCGGCGTCACCAACGCCTGGTTCACCGGCGACGCTGCGCGCGCGATGGCGCTGGCGCGCCCGCAGGTGGAGTACGCCGAACGCGTGGCGAGTCCCGCGCTGCGCACGGGGGCCTACGACTCGCTCGGCATCGCCCACCTGCTCAGCGGCGCGTGGAGCGAAGCGGTCGAGTCGTTGGAGACGGCGCTGACGATCGCGCGCGAGACGGGAACCTTTCTTCAGGCCGAGGCGCTGGTGCTGTCCAACATGGCCGAGGCCTACCGCGGAAAAGGCGAACTCGACCGCGCGGTGGCGGCGGCTGAGGAAGCGGTGACCGTGGCCCGCGCCCGCCGCACGGTGATGCACGAATGTCGCGCGAACCTGCTGCTTGGTCGCGTGCTGATCGCTCGCGGCGGGACGGGAGACGCCGAGCGTGCCGCGCTGTCGCTCGCCGAAGCGCTGGCGATCGTCGCGCGCACCGAGGCCAAGGCCTACGAGCCTTACGTCAGGTGGGAACTGGCGGCGCTGGCACGGGTGCGCGGCGACTCACCACGATGGCGCGAAGAGATGCTGCACGCGGCGCGGCTCTTCGCCGAAATCGGCGCGCCCGAGCGCGCCGGTCAGGTCAGCGCGGCGGCGGCGCTGTAACGGCCGCGACGGCGCGGCAACGAACACCGGAGACAAGCCGATTCCCTCGATCCGAATCACGCGTGAGCAGCGCCGTCGCATTCTCGGACTGGCGCTGCCGATCATCGGTGCGATGGGTTCGCAGAACGTCATCAACCTGGTCGACACCGCGATGGTCGGCAGCCTCGGCAACAAGGCGCTGGCGGCGGTGGGTATGAGCAGCTTCGTCAGCTTCATGGCGGTGTCGTTCGTGATGGGCATGTCGTCGGGGGTGCAGGCGATGTGCGCGCGCTGGCGCGGAGCCGGGCGCGACGACGAAGTGGCGGTTCCGCTCAACGGCGGATTGCTGCTCGCCGCCGTGATCACGGTTCCGGCCTCCACCGTGCTGATCGCGCTGGTGCCGTCGATTCTCGGCGCACTTTGCCCCGAAGGCGAGGTCGCGGCGCTCGGCTCCGCGTATCTGCAACTGCGCATGCTCGGCATGACCGCGGTTGGCATGAACTTCGCGTTTCGCGGCTTTTGGAATGCCGTAGACATGTCGCGCCTGTACATGGGCACGCTGCTCGGGATGCATACCGCGAACATCTTCCTGAACTGGGTGCTGATCTACGGTCACCTCGGTGCGCCCGCGCTCGGACTGCGAGGAGCGGGACTGGCCAACGCGATTTCCACCTACCTCGGCCTCGCTGCCTATTTCGCGCTGGCGTGGAGGCACGGGCGCGGAGCCGGTTTCCTGCGCCGCCTTCCTTCGCGCGAGGCGATGCGCTCGATGCTGGCGATGTCGCTACCCGCCGGGCTTCAGCAGTTCCTGTTCGCTGCCGGGATGATGGCGATGTTCTGGATCCTGGCGCGCGTAGGCACCGCCGAAGTCGCGGCCGCCAACGTACTGATCAACGTGATGCTGGTGACGATTCTGCCGTCGATCGGCTTTGGTCTGGCGGCGGCCACCTTGGTCGGACAGGCCCTTGGCGCGAGGAAACGACGCGAGGCTGCCCGCTGGGCGTGGCGCGTGGCGCTGGTGGCCGTGGTCGTGGTGACGTCGCTGTCGTTGCCGGCCATCCTCGTGCCCGACTGGATCCTGACGCCATTCCTGCGCGACCCCGCCACGCGCGAACTGGCAGTGTGGCCGCTGCGCATCGCTGCCATCTTCGCACCGTTCGAATCGGTCGCGGCGGTGCTGATGAACGCCCACCTCGGCGCGGGCAGCGCGCGACGCGTGCTGGTGATCTCGGTGCTCAGCCAGTGGGGACTGTTCCTGCCGCTGGCCTGGCTCGTCGGCCCGGTACTCGGGCTCGGCCTGGTCGGCATCTGGCTGCTGCAGGGCCTGACGCGGCTGCTCACGGTGGGGGTGTTCGCGTGGAGTTGGCGCCAGGGACGCTGGGCCGAGGTGGCCGCATGAGCGCGCGCCGGTGCGCGGGCGGGACCACCGCGGGTATCGCCGCGACCGCGGTCGCGGTGGCGGTCGCAGTCTGTCTCGCTTAGTTTTTTCCGATGCGTATGCGGATCCGAACCAAGCTGTTGCCGGTGTTGACGATCGTGACGGTGCTCGCGCCGGCCGTCGCATGCTTGCTGCCGGCGGTTCCGGCCTGCGCGGCGTCGTCGCGGCCGCAGGCCCAACTCGAACTGCTCGATCTGAATGGAAAGCCGCGAAGTCTCGGTGAACTGCGCGGCAAGGTGGTGCTGGTCAACTTCTGGGCGACCTGGTGCGGCCCGTGCATCGGCGAGCTTCCGGTTCTGGCCGAGCTTGCCGAGCGCTACCGCGCGGCAGGGTTCGTGGTTGTGGCGGCGTCGGTCGATGATGCCGAGACCCGCGATGAGGTAGAGGCCTTCGCGCGCAAGCGCGGCAAGGGACTCGAGGTCTGGATCGGTGCCGGCGCCGGCGACATGGCGGCTGCCGGCCTGAAGGGCAATGCGGTGCCGGCCACGTTGTTGCTCGATCGCAGCGGGCGCATCGCCCAGCGCGCGCAAGGTGCGGTTTCGCCAGGAGAGCTCGATCAGCTGATCGAGAAACTGCTGAAAGAAGCAAGCAGCGGCCCGGATTCTCCGCAGCGCCCGCCGATCTCACCGCACAAACCGCGCGGCCTGCCCGAAGCGGCCGCGCCGCCGCTTCACGCCGCC
>JACRCR010000208.1 GCA_016218925.1 Deltaproteobacteria bacterium
ACTTCTCCATTCTCGATCAGTGGACGACTCGAGCCTTGCGCCCAATAGATCTCGCCGTTCTTGTCGATGACGCGATACTCGAGACTCGCGGGGTGTCCCGCCAGCGTCCCGGCGAAGCTGCTTTCGACCGCGGGCAGGTCCTCCGGATGGATGAAAGTGCGCAGGTCGCGGCCGATGCACTCCTCGGGCGTGTACCGCGAGACGCGTTCGATGGCGGGGCTGATGTATGTGAAGCGACCCGAGAGATCGCACGAATAGACCACATCGCTCAGATTCTCGACGATGCCCCGAAGACGCTGCTCCATCGCACGTAGCGCTTCTTCCTTCTTCTTGCGCTCGGAGACGTCGACCATGATCCCGCGAAGCTTGGAAGTCTCGCCGTTCTCGACGACCACCGTGACGATGTCGCGCAACCACACTACGCGGTCATCGGCGGCGAGCATCCGGTACTCGAAGTCGTGGCCGCGCTGGGCTCGTGTGGCGTGGATGCAGTAGCGTACCGCCCACTCGCGATCGTCGGGGTGGATGTGGTCGCGCCAGAAATCGGGCTCGAGCCAGCGCTTCAGCGGATAGCCGAGCAGGCGCTCGGCCTGTTGGCTGACGAACGAGAACCGCAATGTGGCGGCGTCGGCTTCCCAGACGATGCCGTCTATCGAAGCGACGAGTTGTTCGTAGCGCTTCTGCGACTCGCGCAGTTCCAGCTGCGCCGGTGTGGCGTCGTCGACCAGTCGGGCCGTGCTGTCCCCAGACACGCGCCCACTTTGCTCGCTCGCCGCGCGGTAAGCCAGCCGATTCAGCCGCGCGGCGCGGGAAGCTCGGGCGACTTCAGCCGGCGCCGCCGCGCCTCAGTACGTTGGCCCACTCGTCCTTGAGCGTGGCGGTGCGGTTCAGCACCAGAGCGCCCGCGCGCGAGTCGGGGTCGACGGTGAAATAGCCCATCCGTTCGAACTGGAATGTCTGCCCCGGCGCGGCTGATGCCAGGCTCGGTTCCAACTTTGTCTCCGTATTAAGTTCGAGCGAGTTCGGATTGAGGCAGTCGAAGACGCTTCCGCCCTCCTCGACCCTCGCCGGGTTCTCGCGCGTGAAGAGCTGGTTGTACAGGCGCACCTCGGCGCTCAGCGCGTGCGCGGCCGAGACCCAGTGAAGCGTCGCCTTTACCTTGCGCCCGTCGGGCGCGTTGCCGCCGGTGGTGGCCGGATCGTAGGTGCAACGAAGCTCGGTGATCTCGCCGGCGTCGTTCTTCACCACGCCGGTGCAGGTGATGAAGTAACCGTAACGCAGTCTCACCTCGCGTCCCGGCGCCAGCCGGAAGAATTTCTTCGGCGGGTCTTCCTGGAAGTCTTCGCGCTCGATGTAGAGTTCGCGCGAGAATGGAACCTTGCGGGTGCCGGCGCCGGGGTCTTCGGGGTTGTTGACCGCGTCGAGGTGCTCGACGCGGCCCTCGGGGTAGTTCTCGATCACCACTTTGAGAGGCCGCAGCACGCCCATCACGCGCGGCGCGCTGCGGTTGAGATCGTCGCGCACGCAGAACTCGAGCTGCGCGAACTGCACCAGGTTGTCACTGCGCGCGATGCCGATGCTCTCGCAAAAGGCGCGGATGGAGGCCGGCGTGTAGCCGCGCCGGCGCATGCCGCAGATGGTGGGCATGCGCGGGTCGTCCCAGCCGCTCACGCGGCCCTCTTCGACCAGCAGCCGCAGCGTACGCTTGCTCATCACCGTGTTGGTGAGGTTCAGGCGTGCGAACTCGATCTGGCGCGGGCGCGAGGGCAGGGCGCTCAGATCGACCTGGTCGAGCACCCAGTCGTACAGTGCGCGGTTGGGCACGAACTCGAGCGTACACAGCGAGTGCGTGATGCCTTCGATCGCGTCGGAGAGGCAGTGCGCGAAGTCGTACATCGGATAGATGCACCACTTGTCGCCGCTGCGGTGATGCGAGGAGTGCTGGATGCGGTAGATCACCGGGTCGCGCATCACGATGTTGGGCGAGGCCATGTCGATCCGGGCGCGCAGCGTTCGCGCGCCGCCGGCGAACTCGCCGGCGCGCATGCGACGGAACAGGTCGAGGTTCTCCTGTACCGAGCGACCTCGCCACGGGCTCTCGCGGCCGGGCTGGGTCAGCGTGCCGCGATACTCGCGCATCTGCTCTGCGTCCAGATCGCAGACGAAGGCCTTGCCGTTGGCGATCAGTTCTTCGGCGAACAGGTAGAGGCGCTCGAAGTAGTCGGCCGCGTGATAAAAGTGCTCGCCCCAGTCAAACCCGAGCCAGCGCACGTCCTGCGTGATCGAGTCGACGTACTCGACGTCTTCCTTGCTCGGGTTGGTGTCGTCCATGCGCAGGTGGCAGCGCCCGCCGTTCTCGGCCGCCACGGTGAAGTTCAGGCAGATCGCCTTGGCGTGGCCGATGTGGAGGTAGCCGTTGGGCTCGGGGGGAAAGCGCGTGACGATTGTTCGCGGGGGTCGGCCCGCGGCGAGGTCGCTGGCGAGGTCGGCGGCGACTATCTGGCGGATGAAGTCGGTCCCGGCCGGGGCGGGCGCCGCCCCCGAGGTCGTTGGCGGGGCAGGCGACGGGGACTTGGGCTGGTTGTCGGTGGGCACGCGAAGGTTCCTCTTGGCTCGTGGGCCTGGTCAGCGGTCGGCCTGGTCTCGTCGCCGGCCACGTCTGTAAGGCGCGGGGTCTGGCGAGCTGCTGGCCGGCGGGCGCTTCGGGCGCGCCGGGTCAGCGAGGCCTAAAGGCGCAGAGGATACGCGTTGCGGCAGGTTCGGACAAAAGGCCGGCGGTCTCAGTACAGCGGCGACCACGAGCCGCTGAGGGCCAGGGTAGCCCCGAGCGCAACGTCGATCACGAACAGCAGCACCAGTGCGCGCAGCAACGCATTCATCGCTTCGGAGTCGAGAATGCGAGCGAGCGTATCGCCGCTGCGTGCGCGCGGGTAACGGTCAACTGCTACGAAAGGATTCTTGGTGATCCGGCCACGGCCGGGGCGTCTCGAGAACATTGCCTTCCCCCTTTGTGTGTACCCCAAGCGACCCGCGGTCCGCCCATCAAGGGCCGCAGGCGCAGGGACGAGGCAACGTCCGGGCGCATGAGACTCCTCTTGCGCGACGTGATCAAGCGAAAAGTGCTTCAGAGGTTGCGCAAATCGTCAAGATATTTCACTCGGATGCGCGCTGTGCTCTCGCGCGTCACTTCTTATGACGGACAAAGCGTCGGGGCCGTTACGATTGCGGTGACGCAGCCGGTTGCCGCGCCGGCGGTCGCTCGCGCGCAGTGCCGATCGATGCGGCCTGTCGGCCTCGCCACCGCGCAAGCTATTCCGCTTCGAAACAGCGAATCGCTTGCGACTCTGGGGTGACCGGCCGGCCGTCGCTACGATCGACCGACGACGCTGCGAGCCTGCGGCGCGCGGGCCTGTGGCGCCCGCCGCTGCGTTGGTGCGCGGCTCGGTGCGCATCGAGGATGACCCGCCGCAGACCGTCGACCTGTTCGGTATCGACGTCTTGCAGAGAGAGGTGCTCGAACTCTTCGATGTCGACGTCATCGAGAGGACCAAGGACGACTTCACGATCATCAACGACCCGCGCGCCGTGTTCGTCACCCGCAAGCTTGCCGATGAACGCGGCTTGCGGCTCCAGGACAAGGTTCGGATCAGCGGTGTCGACGGGCTTCACGAGTACACGGTAAGGGGCATCTTTGCCGCCCGTGGTCTCGGTGAGGTCCTGGGTGGACGTCTGGTGGCGATGTATCTGGCGGCAGCGCGGCCGGTGGTAGGCACGCGAGGCGATCTGGAGGTCTCGCTGGTCGATCAGATCGCCTCGCGCCTCGGCGCCAGCGCGGACCGCGACCTTGTGCAGCGTCAGCTCCAGGAACTGGTCGGCGCGTCGCTGATCGTCGCCGAACCGCTGCGGCGCAGGGCGGTAGCCGAGCGCACGGTGCGCGGGCTGCGCGCCACGCTGGTGAATAACGTGTCCTTCCGTCAGCCGAGAAGGCCTGTCAGCCGGCGGCGGCAGTGCCGGTGAGTGATATGTCCTCGGTGATTTTCCCGTCGCTCACCCGCACGATCCGATCGCAGAAAGAACCCCAGACCGGGTCATGCGTGACGACCAGCGTCGTTACTCCGAGTTCCTCGTTGAGTCGCCGCAGCAGCTCGAATCTGACGGCCGGCGATCGAGTCGAGGTTCCCGGTCGGTTCGTCCGCGAGTACGACAGACGGAGCGATCGCGAGTGCGCGTGCGATCGCGACTCTCTGCATTTCTCCGCCTGAGAGCGCGTTGGCCGGATGATCTTTTCGGTGCGTCATTCCGACGAGTTCCAGAGCTTTCGCGACCCTCTCGCGCTCTTCGTGGTGTGGCACCGCATCCAGGCGCAGCGGCAGCGCGACGTTTTCTTCGGCGGTCAGGTACGGTAGCAGATTGAAGAACTGGAAGATGATGCCGATCTCGCGAAGTGCTTCGACCTGCGTGGCGCCTTTGCCAAAGGTCTTTCGAACACCGTCGAAGCGGATCACGTTGCGGGGGGACCTCAGCCTTGCCGGATCAATCGGCGCTCGATGCTTTCGAGCCATGACAGGTCCGCTCTGACGCGCATTTCCGCGCCGTCCAGGATGATCTCGGTGGCCCGCATGTCGACGCCGGCCTTCTCCAGTCGTCGCCGTCGTCTGGTGATCCGCGCGAGTCTGGTCAGGTAGATGCTCCGTTGCTGCTTGATCATCGTATACACGCGGTCGATGTCGTCAGGTCCGAGGAACAGCAGTTTGAGGATCAATTCGTCGCGCAGGGGTTGCGCGTCCTCGCGCACGGGAGCCAGGAGCCAGTCATCCAGATTCTGTCTGCCGTTCTGCGTGATCCGGTAGACTTTCCGGTTGGGGCGCCCCTTCTGGATCTCGTCCTCAACGGAGAGCTCGCCTGCCTTCTCCAGTTCGTCGAGCATCCGATAGAGGCGCCCGTAGTTGAGCGACCAGAACTCGTCGGCGATGGCTTCGCATTCGCCCCTCAGGCGGTAGCCGTGGATGCCCTCGGTTTTCGAGGCGATCAGGCCGAGCACGGCGTAACGAAGATTTCCTGCCGACATCGCGCGTTCCCCCTGTCGGGTAGTATCCAGGCGATGCAAACACGATGGCGGCGCCCAGGTCAACGCGATCGCGAACTCCTGCGCGAGAATTTGTTCTGGTTGGAGATAGCTCTTCCGGCCGCTTGCGCGAGACGCGCGCACCGGCCGGAGCGGGGCAGGGGGAGGAGGCTGAAAGACGAGTTGGGACGTGGTTCCGACGAGGGGGTCCGGATGGGAGCCGGCACTCCGCTCGAAACAATTTAGGCCGCGATCCGGCCGGTGCGCGTCCCAAACAGTGAGCCGCGACCCGGCGAGCGTCAAGGCCGCAGAGCGCTGTGGTCGGGCGGCGTGCGCGGGGCGCCGCTGTAGCATCGCTGCGCGGCCTTGCGGCTGCTGGTGGTGCGCCTGGCACGACCGCTTGGATTTCGGTCAGCGTCGCCGCATTGGCTTGTAATAATCGACTATTGGGAGCGACATCTCGACTTCACCCGAGTTCGATCCGGGCGCGCTGTCGTGGCCTCTCGCCGTCCCGGGGGCGGCCCGCCGCGAGCCCCGATCGGCGAGAAATTCTTCGCGCGTTGGCGCCGACTAACACTTGTTCGGGAGGTGCGGGATCAGCCCCGCGGTTATATGGCCGCGCCGGCGCGGACCGCGCCCGATTGCGAGCCTCGCAGCCGGCCGCGGACTTCCGGCCCGCCGAGCAGGGTGGTCCCCACGGCGAGGTCCGTCCTGTCCCTCACAGAGAGCCGCGGCGACCTCGCGTTTGGTCATTGCCTACAGCCTGTCAGCCCGGCAAACTTTGCGGCATGCCAACTTCTGTGGTCCCCCGTCTCGCGGCCCTGGTTGCGTCCGCGAGCCTCCTCCTCGTCTACCCGTGCCCGCAGGTCCGCGCCGAGGTCTCCCCGGGCGAGCAGATCACCAAGGCCAACTCGGACAAGATCGAGGGCCTGGTCTCGCCGGGCGTCAAGTGGTGCGTCGACAACGGCATGGACATGGACATCGCCAAGACCGAGCCGATTCCGATCCCGGCCGACTACAAGGCCGCCACCGAGAAGTACTCGGCCCAGGTAAAGCTCAACGCCAACAACACGCTCGACAACTGGGTGGCTGGCAAACCATTCCCGATAATCGATCCGAACGACCCTCAGGCCGCGCAGAAGATCATGTACGACTTCGAGCGCACCCATTACTTCACCGAGACTCTCGACCTTCACCTGACCGACGCCGATACCGGTAACCTCTACATCGACGCCAACGGCAACCGTCACTACAACGTCGAACGCCACTTCGTGCCCGACTGGCTGCGCGTGCTGCGTTTCCAGGGCCGCATCAAGAACGAACCCAAACCCGACATTCTTCCCAACAACGACCAGGTCTTCCAGAAGGGCGGGCTGTATCCGCTGATCGAGCCCTTCGATCTGAAGGGCGTGGGCGGAGTGTCGTTTCGCTATCTGGACCAGACCAAGCAGGACGACACCTGGTTGTATCTCCCGTTCGTACGGCGCGTGCGCCGCATGTCGAGCGCACAGCGCAGCGACGCGCTGTTCGGCCAGGACATCGACGTCGACAGTTTCGGCGGCTACGCCGGACAGATTCCGTGGTTCACCTGGAAATTTCTCGGCGAGAAACCGCTGTTGATGTCGCTGCACGGCCAGCGCCTGCCGCCCAGGCCTTGCTCCAAAGACGGAGGGATGACGTTCTGCGAGCCGTGGGAGCTGCGTCCCGCCGTCTACATCGTCGAAGGCAAACCCAAGGCGAGCGGCTACGCCTACTCGAAGCGCATCATCTATCTCGACAAGGAATCGAACATCATCGGCTACTCGGATCTGTTCGATCAGGGCGGACAGCTCTGGAAGACGGTGATGATCAGCTTCCGCGTCGACAAGAAGCCCAATCCCAAGGTGGACTACTCCTATGACGAGCAGCGCATGTTCGCGTATGCGTACTCGGTGATCGATACGCAGCTCATGCACGGCACGCGCGTGGCGATCCCGGGCATCGCGTTTCAGAACGAGGCGGGCTGGTACCTGGATCTCGGCATGGACGCGCCGACCTCGGTGCGCGAGGACTGGTTCTCGATCGCGGGGCTCATCCAGGCGGGGCGCTGACGCGCGCTGCGGACGCGGGGCGCCGAACGCCCGTTCGCGGCCCGGGCGCGGAAACCAACTAGACAGTGGGGGCCCCCTGGGGCACAAGAAAAGGCTGTCGCGATCCAGCCCACACAGGGCGGCGCGCGGCGAGAGGACCGGCCCCCGGGGCCGGTGCGAAGGGGCGGCGCCGGCCCACGGCGCGCGGCCCAGCAACTGGAGGTCGGACAATGAGGTTTCCAAAAGCGGCTGCGGAAGTCGCCGGCTGTGCAGTAGTGGCCTGCTCGATGGTTCTGGCGGGGGCTGCGCCGGCAGCCGCCCTGAACTTTTGCGGCCCGACATCCAACGTTCCCCAGCCTCAGAACGTGATCCTGTTCGAGCTCGACGATACCAGCCCTTCGGCGCTCCCGTTCTTCAACACCCCGCTGGTGTGGCCCGACCAGGACGATCCGCCGCGCGCGGTCCCCGACACGTTGCTGACCGAAGGGGCGCTACGGCTGCCGGAGTACAATCGCGCGATGTCGCGCTTCTACGCGTCGCGCACCTGCCCGGGCGGCCTGTGCCCGCTCGGCGACAACTTCCTGCACCCGATCTCTTCGTCTTCGCTGGTGGTTCCTGCCGACCTGGACGGAGACCAAACGGTGGTTTCCGCCACCAACGCCGACAGCTTCCGCTACGTGGAGCGCGACAGCGCCGGCAACCCCTGCGCCGAAGAGGCCGGTACCTGTGACCCGCATACCGACCTGCTGTCGAATCACGGTGGCCTTCGCCGTTTGGTTGAGGAAGGTCTCGCATTCAGGCGATTTTACGCACCTTCTTCCAAGTGCGCACCGACCCGCGCGTCGCTGTTCACCGGTCGTTACCCGGGCCAGGTCGGGGTGAGTCTGAACGGCAGCAAGCTGGAAATCACCGAGATCACCATCGGCGACCTGCTAAAGGAACTGCCCGGCTGCACCGACAGCGACGAGGGGACCCCGTGCTACGCCACCGGCCATCTTGCCAAGTGGCATCTGGGCAGCAAGGAGCGCTCGAACCAGACCCCGTGGCAGCGCGGCGCCGACGAGGCGATATTCTTCCGCGGTGCCAGCCGGGTGCCGTTCAAGAACAGCCAGCTTCTGTGCGGTCCGCCGGCGATGCCGAGCAACCCGCCCTCGGGTTATCGCCAAGGGTTCTACTGCCGCAACGCGGCGCTGGCGGCCGCCGCGCCCGGGTGCATCTCGAGTTCTCAGTGTGACGCCGCCTGTCCCGGTGGCGCGGGGCGCTGCGCGTGCGCCGAAGGCGGAAACGTCCTCAGCAGCGCCGACAACTTCTGCTACGAACTCGACCCCACGCCCTGCGCCTCGGACGCCGAGTGCAGGGCCGGGGCCGGAGATCAGGACACTTGCGTGGCGTGGGGACAGAACGTCGGCGCCGGCAATCAGACCGCGTGTCACCCCGACGATGCCGCACTCAACCCGGATTGTTGCACCTCTCGCGCCAAGACCCTGACCAGAGGTCCGCTCGAGGGTCTCTACTACTTCAAGGACAAGCGGGTCGACGCCGGCGGGGTGGCCAAGAGTTTCTGGTTCGGCGACGGCGACCGCGATCTCGTTACCGGCGAGTCCCACTACCCGTGCAACTCGGATGCGAGCTATCACGATTCGGGCATCGAAGGCTGCCTGTACGATACCCGCGTCTATCGCGACTGGGCGACCAACTTCATCGGCCGTCACGCCGATGAGCCTTTCTTCCTTGCGCTCCCGTTCCACTCGCTGCACTCGCCGCTGGCCGCTCCCACCCGTACGCTGGCGCACTACTCGACCGCCGGGCTGGTGACACCCGAGCCCGGCTATGCGGAGAAATTCTGGAGTTCGCTCGAGGAAGTCGACGCCGCCGTCGGCAAGGTGCTCGAGACTCTCGAGAACGGCGTCTGCAACAGCCAGTCGTCGCCGGAAACGGCAGGCCTGTCATGCGCCGTCAACGGCGACTGCGGAGGAACCCCCGGAGCGGAGTGCGTGACCGACCTGGCACAGCGAACGCTGGTGCTCTTCACCGCCGACCAGGGGCAGACCAACGCACCGTACGGCGAGGCGATCTTGCGCGAGGGCAAAGGCTCGACCTTCGACGGCGGGGTGCGCGTGGGATTGCTGGCGTGGGCCCCGGGCCTTGGCGTAGGCAGTGCGGCGCCGGGAGGGCGTCTGCGCGGCGACCAGTTCGTAGGCAGTCAGGTCGACATCCTGCCCACGGTGCTCGATGCGGCCGGCTGCGCGCCCAACCACGGCACCGATCAGTACGAGATCAAGGCCTGCGTCGGCAAGAACGTCAGCCGCCCCAGTCTGTGCGACACAGATCAGGATTGCGCGGCGGCCGGAGGCGGCTCTTGCGTGGCGCGCCTGATCGCCGGCCGCTCGATGCTGCCGGCGCTGATGGGAGCCGGAACGCCGGTGCGTGATTTTGCGTTCGCGTCGTATCCGAGCGAGCCGCAGATGATCTCGACTCGCGGCGGTTATTACGGTGACGGTTGCAGCGGCAACGCCGACTGTAACGGTGCGGCAAAGGTCTGCAGCTACGTCAGCGACCAGGACGCCAGCGCAGTCGATGGGACTCTGGATCGCCACCGCGTGGCAGGATCGTGCGACGTCTGCACCGGCGACGGCGACTGCACCGGCACGATCTGTACGGCCAACGGTACGTACTGCGTTCCCAGCAGCGATCAGTCTTACTTGAATCGTTGCACGGCGGAGACGGCCGGAGGGTCGCTCGATCCGGTTGGCGCCGAGTGCGATCCGATTCAGTTCCCGCGCTGCTGGTCGGCCGCCGATTGCGGCCAGAACCAGAAGTGTGTCGAGGTGGAAACGCATTGCAACGGCTGTCGCGACGCGGCCTGGAAACTGATGGGCGGCGGCGGGGTCGGCGCCGGCAACCCAATCAAGTCGGTGGCGCTGTTCGAGATGAGCAGCAACCCCGAGGAGAGCGATACGCTGAACTGTCTGGACGAAGCGCAGAACTCGGGGAATCCGGACTACACCAAGCTGAGCGGGACCGAGAGCGATCTGCGCCGGCGTCTGGACGGCTGGTTCGACTGCGTAAGCGACAAGTTGTCGGTCGATTGCGACACGCAGAAGGTCGCGCCCTGACGCGCGCGAGCTGAGGGCTGGGAGCACCGCGGGGGCACCGCGGGACCACCGCGGGACCACCGCGGGGGCACCGTCTGCCGTTCGCGAGGGGCGGGCGCCTACACCCGCCCGACCTTCAGAATGAGGGGCCACGAGATCTCGCGGCGCCCGCCAGGTTCACCCCACACGCCGGCGAGTTTTTTGGCCAGCGCCGGCATCGGATCGTCTCCGGTCTGCTGTCGATATCCTTCCACTGAAGACCAAGTGGCGATGTAGGCGAGCATGTGATCGAGACTCCACTGCGCGGTCATCGAGAAAGCCGGCGGGGTGAGTTGCTCGAATGGAAACGAGACGCCGGCGTAGGCTGAGTCGACGATCGCGCGCTCCGGTGGCCAGTAAGGGCCCACGGTGGCGATGCTGAACTCGGCGATCGCCTCGTCGATGCCGGGGCCCACGAAGGCGAGCCCGTAACCCCACACCGCCACCACTGCGCCGGGCCGCAGCACGCGTCGCACTTCGCGCCAGAACGCATCGATGTCGAACCAGTGCACGGCTTGCGCGACGGTGACGAGATCGCACGAAGCGTCGCCCAGCGGACAACTCTCGGCGCGCGCGACGCGGTACTCGACGCGGGGATGAGCCGCGGCGTTGGCGATCTGCGCGGCGCTGGCATCGGTGGCCACCACGCGCGTGAAGAGTTCGCCGAGCAGCGTTGCCGCCTGGCCGTTGCCGGTGGCGCAGTCCCATGCCAGATCGCGGCCCGGCGCCGCCGAGGCGAGGTAGTCGAACAGCGCGCGCGGATAGCCCGGCCTCCAGCGGCGATAGTCGGCGCTGACGGCGGTGAAGTGATCGTTCCAGTCGGACACTGTGCCGCCCCCGCGCTCAGCTCAGACCGGTCGAGGAGACCTGTCGCAAGCCGCGACTTGACCCCCTTACGAACGAGGAGGGGCCGTCCGGTGTGGACGGCCCCTCTTTTCATGCTCGCATAGCGCGCTCTCGAGCGCGCGCCGGTAGATGTCGATCCGAGTGCGCGTCGCCACTCAGGGGAAGGCGAGGAACTCCGGGGATGGGCATCCGGGGTTCAGGCAGTCGTGGCCGCCGTTGTTGGTCAGCGTGTCGGTGTCGGCGCTACCAGTGATCTTGGCGAAGACCCCGACGTGGATGTTTCCCGCCGTTACCGTGTCGTCGTCGTGGCCGGTGTTGATCAGGACCTTGCCCTGCCAGCTCGCGTTGGTGAACGTCACGTTATCCAGTCCGTTGGCAGTCTTGATCGCCAGCTTCCCCCGCGGATCGACGTGGTGGGAACCGTCGATGACCAGGGTGTCGTCGCCCTGCTTGGTCGTTATGCCGCCGCGGAACTCGACGTCGCTGAAGGTGATCGAGTCGGGGCCGTTGCCGGTGATGATCTTGCTGGGCTCGGAGATGTCGGTGTTGTTGATGTCGACGACGTTGTTGCCGTCGCCCATCGTCAAACGCACCTGCTTGTTCATCACCACGTTGTCCATCGTCACCGAAGAGTCGCCGTTGCCGGTCGTGATACGGCACATGCGGGTGATCGTGACGTTGTTCATCGCGAGGTCGTCGGCACCCTCTCCGAGGTCGATCAGGACTTCCTTGTTAACGGTTGCAGTTGTGTAGGGAGTCAGGACGCCGTTGATGGTGGTGGTCCCGTCGCCGGAAGACAGCACGAAGACGCTCGGGATCACGTTGAGACCGTCCATGGCCGGGTCCATGACGATCGAATTGTCAGATCCGTCTCCGGTGACGTGCAGCACGCCCTGGTTGACGGAGGCTACTACATTTCCGGCGGCCTGGGCTTGGGACATGCCCAGAGCGAGCGTTGCCAACCCGACGGCGCACATCAAAGCAAAAGATTTCTTGTGGAGCATGACGTGGAATCCTCCCCTGGGATCGACGAACCGGAGCCAACCAAACGCGGCGGCAGTCTCGCTCGGAACAACCTGGCGTGTCAAGCCGCCAATCTCCGGAAGTCCGCACGCGGGCAGGGATTCCGCGTCGGCGCCGACCCTACCGGCGAGGCTTGGCCGGAGACCTCAGTCGGTCAGGCTGATCTCGAGGATGGCGCGGGCGTCGTAGCGGCCCGCGATCTTCGAGAGGGCGTCGACCAGCCACTTCTGCCAGCCGTACTTGCGGTCGAGATGCCGGTAGGCTTTGGCGATCAGCGCCGGCTCGGTGACGGCGCGCCCAGTGCCTTTCCAACTCGGTCCGTAAACCGTCCCACGCCAGTTGCAGGCGGCGAGTTCGACGCGCGGGTCGCGGCGCAACCTCTTCACCTTGAACGATGCGGCTTCGGTGAACATGTAGATCTTGTCGTCCGCCACCGCGTGCCAGATCGGCACCGCCACCGGGCTCCCATCGCGCTTGTAGGTGGTCAGGCTCGAGTAAGCCTCGTGTTCGAGTGCAATCAGCGCCGTGCTGGCGCCCTGTTTCGATCTAGCCATTGTCGTCCTCCTTGCCGATCTGCGCTCCGGTCGGGCTCGTGGTCGCGCCGGCTGCACCGCCGTGCGTGCTGCGTAGTCCTGCGCCGGCGCGCTCGATGACCATCAAGCGCCCGACCAGTTGTGCGGGCGGGGGCACCGGCGGGACTTGGATCTCGATGCGTCCCGCCACTCCTTGAACCACTCTGACTCCCGCAGCGGTGGCGACGAACCCCTTTACTCTGAGCGCGCCGCGCTGCCTGAGCTCGCCGAGCAGCGCTTCGAGATCGACGACGGCGTCCACGGTCAGTTCGAGGCTGCGGTAGTCTTCGTGAGGGTGAAGTGAGCGGCCCTGGC
This sequence comes from Deltaproteobacteria bacterium, assembly GCA_016218925.1. Classification (GTDB taxonomy): domain Bacteria; phylum Desulfobacterota; class Binatia; order UBA1149; family CAITLU01; genus CAITLU01. The sequence continues at coordinate 13,025 of JACRCR010000208.1, forward strand.
GTCGCCTGCGATCGCTGCCGCGGCGCCCATCGGCTGGCGCGTCGCTCTCGCCACGTTGCGCGGCACCGGTGGGCGACGGCGGAAACACTATGCGCTCGTCGATCCGTCCGAAGCGGCAGCGCACGACTTCGACGTCCGACTGCATCTGGCGCAACTCGACCCCGGCGCGCTCACACTCCTGCGCGCTGACGAGGTCGGTCTTGTTCAGTACCAGCAGATCGGCCGAGCATATCTGGTCGACGAAGACCGCATCGAGATCGCGGCCGGCAGCGACCTGCTCAGCGCTCACCACTACGATCGCGGTTTCGTCGCGCGCCCAACTGCGCACCGGATCGCGCCAGAAGTTGAGCAGCGTATCGTAGGGCAGCGCCACACCGGAGGTCTCGACGATGACGCGCTGAGGGCGCGCCCGCTCCCACAGTTGCTGGAGCGTGCGCAGCAGGTCGTCGGAGAGGCGGCAGCACACGCAGCCTCCCGAAAGTTCCACGTAGTCGGCGGCCGCGTCGGCCAGCAGCGCTTCGTCGATGCCCAGTTCGCCGAATTCGTTCGAGACGACCGCGGTGCGGATACCCTGGCGCTGGCTCTCTTCGAGCAGATGCCGAACCAGCGTCGTCTTGCCCGAGCCGAGAAAGCCGGAAACCACCAGAGCCTGGGCGGTGTCGGGCTCTACCATGCCAGAATCGAAAAACTCCGCCCCGGATACTTCCTCACCAGCCCGCCCAGCCACCACACGCGCTGCGAAGGGGCTCGCTGCTCCAGGACGCCGGTGAGTGCTTCTTGCAAATCGACCAGTGCCTGGCGCGGCATCGTCGTGTCCATGTGGCCGCACAGCAGCGTCTTTACTTCCGGGTAGTCGGCGAGCAGCCGCTTGGTGGATTCGAGATAGGCGGCGAGGTCGGCGCCGGGCAGGAAGGTGTAGAGCTCGCCCGCGTACAGGAAGTCGCCGATGAAGGCGTAGCCGCGCGCGCGGTCGATGACGGCGATCGAGTCGGGCGAGTGGCCGGGGATCCAGACGGCTTCGAGAACGCGGCCGCCGATGTCGATCTTCTCGCCCGGCCGCCACCACTCGGTGACCATGAAGCTGCTCGCCGCCGGCGACAGGCTCATCGCCAGTGACGGCGTATAGCGGTTGTCGGCGGTGTGCTCGCGGTTGACGGGCAGGTCGATCATCGCCACTTCGTCGAAGCTGGCGACGGAGCCGATGTGGTCGTAGTGCACGTGCGACGGCAGCGCAGTCGTGGGCTTGCGCGTTACGTTGTCGGCGATGTGCTTGATGTCGCGGGTGCCCGAGCCGGTGTCGAACAGGATGGTCCGGACCTGCCCCTTTATGATGAAGGAGTTGTTCTTCTGCCAGTACTGCGGCTCGGAGATCGCCCAGGTGTCGGCATCGATGCGCGAGACGTCGAAGTAACCGTCGGTGGCGCTGATGGTGACCGGTTGCTGGGCCGCGACGCCGGGCGGTAGCAGCACGCAGACGGCGAGCGCCGCCGCAGCGGTAACGAGTATGGTCGCGAGCGAGCGGTTGGCCCGCCGCGTAGCGGTGACGACGGTGGCGTTCACGGTGGCCTGCTTGTATTCGCGCCGGCCGCAGCCGGCAACTCGTGCCCGTGCTGCATCGCGGTCCAGACTCGTCAGCGTCGTCGTCCGAAGGCTCCCGGTTTGCGCTCCGGCTTGGCGGCGAGCGGATCTTCCGGCCACGAGTGTCTGGGATATCGGGCGCGCAACTCGCGACGCACTTCCTGATAGGTGGTGCGCCAGAAGCTGGCCAGATCCTCGGTTACCTGTTCGGGGCGGCCGTTGGGTGCCAGCAGGTGTACCACCACCGCAACGCGTCCTGCCGCCACGCGCGGCGTCTGCGTGAGTCCGAACAACTCCTGGATGCGCGCGGCCAGCACCGGTGCTCGGCCGGGCTCATAGTCGAGACGGATGCGGCTGCCGCTGGGAACCTCCCAGCGCTCGGGCGCGTGCCGATCCAGCGCGCGGCGCTGCTCGTGGGTCAGGTGCGCCGCCAGAGCGTCGACCATCGCAACGCGCCGCATCTCTTCGAAAGACACTCGCTGCCGCGCCAGTTCGCGCGCGACATCGGCGATCGACGTTTCATCGAAGGTCGGAAGTTCGAGTTCGGGCATCCACCGGGCCAGCGAGCGCAGGCGAGCCAGAAAGCTGCGCACGTCGTCGGTGTCGAGCGCGAGCGCTCGCGTGGGATTGGCGGCGGCGTGCTCGGCCAGCACCAGTCCCGCTTCGACGCGGTCGACGCCGGGCAGAGGTCTTTCTTCGAGGACGAGGTCGCGGTAGCAGGTTCGCTGCGCGGCAACGACGCGTTCGGCGCCGGCATCGAAGAACACCACACGCGACTGCTCGGTGGCCAGCCACTCCGGCTCGATCGCCGAGGCCTGCCGCACCAGGGTTTCGGAACGCTCGCCGCGACGACCGGCGTCGAGTTCGACGCAGACGAACAACTCGGCGCCGCGCACGGTGCTGTCGGCCGACAGCCGCAGGCCGCGTCCGCCGACCATCACCGCGCGCTCGCCGCCGCGCTCGCGCCGGCGCGCTACTCGATCAGGAAACGCCGCGAGCAGTGCGCGCAGCAGAGCGTCGTCGCCGCCGCCGGCGTGGATCTGCCCGCGCGGCGTGGGCGACGTCGTGGCCTGCAGGTTGCGCACGAGGTCCCGGGCTACGCGCAGGGTAGCCTGCGCGGCGCCGACGCCGAGTTCCGGCCAGGCTGCCGGTGAGCGTGCGGGCGAGGCGGCGAAATTCTCGAGCAGCAGTGCCCGCTCGAGCACGTCGGATTCGTGGGCGCTCGCGGCCGCGCGACCCCGGAATGCGTCGCGCTGCAGCGGATCGCGCTCGCTCAGCATCGCGGCCGCCAGCGATGCGCGCTCGGTGCATCCGAGCGCGCGTCCTTCGATCAGCAGCCGAGCGATGCGCGGCGGCAACGGAAGGCGCGACAGCTCGCGGCCGAGTTCGGTGACACCGCGCGCGTCTGTCGCACCGAGGTCCTCGAGAAGCCGTGACGCTGCCGCCAGCGCCGGCTTCTCCGGCGCCTCGAACCAGCCGAACTCCCCGGCGCTCGGCTCTCCCCAGCAGCGCAGCTCGAGCACCGCGCGCGACAGGTCGACGCGACGGATCTCCGGGTCTTCTGTCGCCCTGAGCGACGCGTCGTCGTGCGCGCTCCACAGACGCAGGCAAAGACCCGGCGCCGTGCGTCCGGCTCGCCCGGCGCGCTGATCGGCCGACGCGCGCGAAATTCGCGTCAGTTCCAGCCGGTCCAGGCCCACCGCCGGATCCAGGCGCAACACCCGCGCCAGTCCCGAATCGACGACCGCGGTTATGTTCTCGATGGTCAGCGAAGTTTCGGCGACGTTGGTCGACAGCACTACCTTGCGGCGTTCGGCGCGGCGCAGCACCGCATCCTGTTGCTGCGCGGGCAGATCGCCGTACATCTCCATCACCACCAGGCCACGCCGCCGTGCGGAATCGGCCAGTTTCTCGCCGGCGCATCGGATCTCGGCCAGGCCCGGAAGGAACACCAGCACGTCCCCCTCGGTCTGGTCGAGCGCGGTTTCCACCGCAGCGGCAACCGCGCTCTCCAGGCGCACCTCGCCGCCGACCGCGAGATTGCGAATTTCGACCGGATGCAGCCGGCCGCGGCTCTCGATCACCGGTGCGTCGCCGAGAAACCGCGCGATCGGTGCGGCGTCCAGCGTCGCCGACATCACGACTAGCCTCAGATCGGTGCGCGCCTCGCGCTGCACCTTGCGCGTCATCGCAAGCGACAGGTCGGCGTCCAGGCTGCGCTCGTGGAATTCATCGAACACCACCGCACCGATGCCCTCCAGGAACGGATCGTCCTGCAAGCGGCGCACGAAGACGCCCTCGGTCATCGCCACCAGGCGCGTGCGCGGTCCGACCTTGCGGTCGAAGCGTACCGCGTAGCCGATTTCTTCTCCGAGTTCGCCGGCGCCTCGCTCGAGAGCGATGCGCGCGGCCGCCGCGCGCGCCGCCACTCGCCGTGGTTGCAGCAGCACGACGGTGCCGCCGCAGAAGCCGCTGTCCAGGATCGCCGGCGCCACTCGCGTTGTCTTGCCGGCGCCGGTCGGTGCGCGCAGGACCAGGTTCGGCCTCTGCGCCAGCGAGGCGACGACGTCGGCCAGGACGGCGTCGATCGGCAGCGACTCCCGAGTGCGCGTCTTCGCCACGATGGTCAGTTGCGTAGTGACGCCGGTTGGCCGCGCGCGGTCGTTGCCGCGTGCCACCGGCGCCGCCGACTCACGATGAGTAGCGATCCCAGCTCACCACCCGGCGCGGGTCTGGTCTATTTACCGGGCCGAACTTGCCGAGCGGGTAGCCCACCGGAATCACGGCCGCGAGAGTTACCGTGGAGGGAATGCCGAGCACCGCCTCGAACTCACCGGGTACGAAGAACTGCGGAGTGGTCAGCACCGCGCCGAGCCCGAGCGCGCGCGCCGCCAGCAGCAGGTTCTGAACCGCAGGGTAGGCGGTGGAGCCGTCGACCAGTCCGCGCATGCGCGCGCCGCCGACCGCGAGCCTGATCGCTCCGCCGACGCCGAAGCTCCGCACTGCCTCGCGCAGAGTCGCCGGCGACGCCAGCACTTTGGCGAGCGCGTCGTCCTTGGCCACGCACACGCAGATCAGCGCCGGCGTTTCGTGGATGTGCTCTACCATGTACGTGCCGATAGAGGCGCCCTTTAGGCGATCTTCGGGTTTCTCGTTCGGCCGCAGCTCGGCCTTGGCAAGCGTGTTCTGGTAGAAACTCCAGGTTCTGCGCCAGAGCGCCTGCATCTTCCTTTTCTGCTCGCCGTCGCGAACGATGAGGAAGCGCCAGTTCTGGGCGTTGCTTCCGCTGGGGCCGTGAAGCGCTGCATCGACCAGCTGGAGTAGCAGCTCTTCGGGGATCGGGTCCGGCCTGAGCCGGCGCATCGCGCGGCAGGTGTACATGATGTCGAACAGGAGGGCTTCGCTGATGGGTGTCGTCATGGTGGTTCTGGGTAGCAGGCCCGCGCCGGAGCTGCCAGCAGGGCCGGCGACGACAGCAGACCCCCGGCATGGCCGCGCAGCCACCACGCGCGAGGCCAAGCCCCGCACGGGGAGCCCGGTAGCGCGGGCTCATCATCCGAGGCCGATCTTTCGCGCGACGGCGCCCGCCCTCCGCCCCGCGATCGCCGGCGTTGCGGGCGCTGCCGGGACGATTCAAGCGAGCGGGCGACACCGCGCCGCGTTGCGTCCCCGTGGGCGGCGGCTATGCTGCGCGGCGATGCGAGGCGGCGCGGCGGTCTTCGCGTCGTGGGCTTGGCGGTGTTCTGTTCTCAGTTGGTATTGTCGAGCGACGCTCGGAGATTGCACATGACTTCGACCCCGATCACCGGTTCTGCGTTTCCTTACACGGACCGAGGCGCCGCGCCGGCCGCGAGGCTGGGGGCCTGGCTGCTCAGCCAGGATCCCGCGCATTTCGCCGCGCGTCATCTGGTGCTGGCGGGGATCTTTGCGATCTGTGCGATGGCAGCGGCGTTGCCGCTGCGTCTGGAACTGCTCACACCCGCGCTCGACCTGCTCGGCCCGCGGACGTTCGGCGCGCTGCTGTCGCTGCACGGTACGTTGATGTTCTACTTCGTGGCGTTGCCGGTGTTCCCGGGCGTTCTCGGTTATGCGCTGCTGCCGGACGCGCTGGGCGTGCGCACGCTGGTATTCCCGCGGCTGATGGCGATGTCGTGGTGTCTGCTGGCTGCGGGCGGCGCGACCGTGCTGGCCGGCTTCGTTGCCGGCGGCAGCGAAGTCGGTTGGACGTTCGACGCCGAGTTCGGTGGACGCTTCAGTGCCGTCGGCATCCTTCCGATGGCAGTGGGTGTCTTCATGGCCGCGGCAGCGCTCGTGGCGATGTCGGTCAATTTGGTTGCCACCATCGTTCAGGCACGCCGCGTCCAGGCTTCCGGTCGCGCGATGCGGCCGGAGGTCTCTGCGCTGCTGCTGGCGTCCGCCAGCGCGCTGATCGCGGCGCCGGCGCTTGCCTGCTGCGCGCTCGTGGTCGCGATCGATCACCTCGGCTGGACCTCGCTCTTCGATCCCGCTTCGGGAGGCGACCCGCTGCTCTTCAAGACACTCTTTCGTTTCTTCGTTTCACCTGCCAAGAGTGCGGTGCTGGTAGCCGCGCTGGGCACGGTGTTCGCGGTGGTGTCGGCGCGTACCGCCGGCGGCGGCGGCGACCGCATGACCAACCGCACGCTCGGGCTGCTGGCGGTGGCCGGGCTTGGGGCCTGGGGAGCCACCGAAACCTCTGCATCGACCGGTGCCGCGGCGCAAGATCTTTCGTTCGCGCTGTGCGCGGTAGCGGTTACCGCCGCCGGCTCGGTCGTGATCCGTACCGTGGCGGGACTGGGTCGCGGGATCACCCGCATCGACGCGCCGATGGTCTACGCCTTCGGCTTCCTGGCGATGGCCGTGCCGGTGCTCGGCTGCGCGTTGGCGCTGGCGATTCCGGCGACCCGAGTGCTGCTGGGCAACACCACTTTCGCGACGGCCCAGTTGCACTTGCTGATGATGGCCGCACTCGCGATGGCTTTCCTGGCGGGCCTGCACGAGGCCTGGCCGCGTCTGTCGGGGCGTCGCTTCGCGGACCGGCTGGGTTGTGGCGCAGCGGTGGCGATGGTGATCGGAACCGTGCTCTCGTTCGGTCCCCAACTGCTGCTCGGTCTTCGCGGAGCGTCGTTCCGTGCCAACGAATACCTGCCGGAGTTCCAGGTACTGCAAGTCCTCTCCACGGCCGGAATGACCGTGTTGGTGGCAGCCGCGATCGTCGCAGGTGCCAACCTGCTTTTCGGTCGCAGCATCGACGAGCCGGCCGGCGCGTGAAGCACCACGAGGCGCTGGCGCCCGATGTCGGGCCACGGTTGCGGGGCAGTCGGATCAGCAGTCCTGGCTCGGTGCACGGGCCGGTGAGGCCACACCACTTGCGGAGCGATGCATGAACGTCGAGACGATCCTGGTTCCCACCGATTTTTCCGCGGAGGCTGACGCTGCGATTCCGGTTGCCTTCCGCATGGCGCGCAGCCACGGGGCGCGAGTGGTGCTCGCGCACGTGATCGAAGGGTTTGCCATCCCCAACCCGCTCTACCCGCACTACAGCGTGACGCTTTCTCCACAGGAGCACGCGCGAATCGAGGACGAGGTCCGCCGCGCGTTGGGCGATCGCGTGCCGGCGGAGTACCGCAAAGAGGTGCCGTGGGAGACGCTACTGGCGAGCGGCCAGCCCGCCAGTGAACTGGCGCGGCTGGCGGAAGAGGTGCGCGCGTCGCTGATCGTGATCTCTTCGCACGGCCGTACCGGGCTGCGGCGACTGGCACTCGGCAGCGTCGCCGAGCGCGTTCTGCACCTGTGGACTGGTTCGATTCTGATCCTGCGCTGATCCGCAGCCTTCGGTTCGGGGTCGATGCTCGCGAGTAGCCATACGTCGAGCGCGACCCGAGGGGATGTTCGCGAGTTGGTGACGCGCGCAGCAGAATTGCGATTCGCTGGCACCGTTGCCGGGGTTTTCCTGGCGGTTTCGCTTGCGAAAATTTTCACGCACGAACCCTGGCGCGATGAGTGGGGGCCATGGGGTATCGCGTCGGCGAGCGAGGGGCTGCGACAACTATGGCAAGCCTTGCCATACGAGGGGCACTCGCGGCTCTGGTATTTCCTGGTTTTCGCACTCGAGCGCACGACCGGGCGTTTCGAGGCGGTACAGCTTCTCAGCGCTGTGTTGGCCACGCTGTCGGTGTGGGTGGTGGCGCGATTCGCGCCGTTTGGGCGCTGGGCCAGGGGCCTGTTCGCGCTCGGCTACTACCCGCTCTTCGAGTATGGCTCGATCGCGCGCCCCTATTCGATCGCGCTTGCCGCTGCGTGCGTGGCCGCGTGCTGCTTCTCCCGCGCGCGCCGCGAGCCGCTGCCGCTCGCCGTCGCGCTGGCAGTTCTCGCGCAGACCACCATCTACGGAGTCATTCTGGCTGCCGCGTTCGGCGCCGCCTGGCTGGCCGACCGCGTGAGCGCCAGGCTTGGCGATCGTGCCGGTGCGACGCGTAGCTGGATCGCGGCCGGGATCATCGGTGTGAGTCTGGTCGCGGCGGTCGCGCAGATGGTACCGCCTTCGGACTCGAAGTTTGCACGCCGCTGGCACACCCACTGGGAGCCGTCGCGTGTCGTGCACGTGGTGGCGACGGTGGCGCGAGGGGTCGCGCCGCTACCGAGGCCACAAGCGCAGTTCTGGAACAGCCATGTGCTGGACCGACACTTGCGGATCAAGAGCGTGGTCGGCGCGGCGATACTGGTCGGGTCGGCGGCTCTGCTGGTCGGCTCCCCGCCGGCGCTGGTGCTGTGGATCGTTGCCAGTGCCGGGCTGCTGGGTTTCGAGTACTTGAAGTACGAGGGGTACGCGCGTCATCAGGGCCACCTGTTCCTCGCCTTCCTGACCTCGGCGTGGCTCGTCGTCGAGGCACAGCAGTCCGGCCGATCGCGTACGAAGATGGCCGCGGCCTGGCCCGTAACGCTCGGCCTGGTTCTGACGGTCAACGCCGCCGCAGGGCTTCTCGCGGTGGCGATCGACGCGGCATTGCCGTTCTCTACCGCCGCCGCGGCGGCGCAGGCGATCCGCGCGCGCGGTCTGGCCGACCTTCCGGCCGTGGGGCGTCGAGGGTCGACGACGGCCGCCGTGGCGGCTGCGCTCGGGCGGCCGATCGCGCTGGCCGGCACCGGACGCGTCTCCACGTTCGTTCGCTGGGATCGCACCTACGCGGTTCCGTCGTTGCAGCGAACGCTGCAGGAGGCGCGGCGGCTGGCGGCCGCCAGGCACTCGGCAGCGCTGCTGATCCTGGACACCCCGCTCTTGGAACCGGGGCCGCGAGTCGTACGGGTGGCGTCTATGGAGGAGCCGATCGTGCGCGACGAGCGGTTCCACCTCTATCTGGTCAGACCCTGACGAGACGCGGCCGGCGGCGGGCTCGACGGACTAGCCGGCGGGGTAGTTCCAGTGGCGCGCCGTTTGGGCGCGGGTCCCGGCTCAGAGGAACTCGCACAGATAGGCGACCGGCGCCTCGGCGCTCACGTCGAAGCCGCTCTTGGCCGGGATCTCGAAGACCGTGCCCGCGGGAAAACTGCGAGGCTGGCCGCCGGGTAGGCGCATCCAGAGTTCGCCGCTGACGATCGTCATGCGCTCAGCCGCGTCGGTGTCGAAATGAAACTCGCCGCGCGTGATCACGCCAGCCGTTTGCCGGCGCCCGTTGCGCTCGAATCCGATGCTTTGGACTTTCCCGTCGAAATAGCTGTTGTGTTTGAGCATCTGTGCTGTGTAGCCGAGACGGGGCGGCAGGGCCACATCGGTGCCGGTTCGCGCCCGGTGGGTCCGGACGACGTGGTCTCTCCGGCACGTATGCGCCGTGGCGGCGGCGCCGAGATCGCGGCACGCAGGGCCACCGCGCGGCATCCGGCGCGCGAGCGTGGGCCGCGTTCGCGACGAGCACGGGCCCAGCCGCTGCCGCGAAGGCCCGATCCATTGCATCACGAGTTGCCGAGCCTTAAGACAGCCAGCGGGAGAGCGGCGCGGCATCGTGGGGCCCCGCAGGGGCACGCGCGGCGGGACGAGAGAGAGACTACCGGCACGGGCAGACCGACGCGGGCGACGGTGAGACGGTGCGCGGCGGCTGTAACTACCGGCGCGAATCGCCGCGTGGGCGCCGCCGCCCACGCCGGCCGGCGAAGATAAGATCCCTGACGCGGCGCGGCGTTGTCGGATTTCGTTGGAAGCAGGGTGAGACAGCGAGGCATGATGCGGGCGATCGGAGATCGAGAGGGCCGTGTCTTGGCATCACGCATGGTCTCTCGGGTTCTGCAACGGCACGAGATGAAGGAAGCACTGTCCACTTGGGGGCCTGACGGTGGCTGCGCAGCGCCGCATCCGCGACCCAGCGAGCACGGCTCGCCGCCGCGCGGCGAGCAGAGAAACGGATGAAAGAATCGGTCATGGAAGAACTGCGCCAGCGGGCGGCCGCCAGCGAAGACGAGTCGGAGATCGAGATGGCGTTCTCCGAGGTCGACGCGAGGCTGCGTTCCCTGGTCGAACTGATAGATTCCGCGCACGACGCGCGCGTGGCCGAACTCGAGCAGGAAGCGGCGAGCTTCTCGGACGCCGCGCTGCGCGGCGCGCGGTAGAGGGCGGTCCTAGAGATCGGGCGGCGTGCACGACGATCGAGCGAGTATGAGAGTCGAATCTCCACAGCCCGGAATGGCCACTGATCCGCTGCTCAGCCGCATCGACGCGGCGAAGCGGGAAGCGGTGGCGTCGGTTGCCTCGTTGCGCGAAACCCTGTGGGCGCGCGCGCTTGTGCTGTCTCAGCTTCGTGCCGACCTCGCGCGCGCACTCGATGCGTTCGAGGAGGAGCGCCGGACGTTCGAGCGAGAGCGTGAAGAACTCGACAAACAGATCAACCAGCCGCTCGACCCCCAGACCTTCGAGCACCGACTGATCGAACAGCGCGATCAGCTAGACCGAGATCTGGCCTCCTTCGAGGCCGAGGCCAAGACCATCCGGGAGCGGGCCTCCAAGCGCGCGGAGGAGCTGGCGGCGCGCGAGAAGGCGCTGGCCGAAGCGCAGGATCATCTGGACGAAGAGCACCGTACGTTCGCGCGCGAGCGCGCAGCTCTGCAGACCCAGGCGCAGGCGACCAATCGGGAAATGGCCGGCCGCGAGAATACGCTCGCTTCCGAGCGCGCGAAGCTGACGCGCGCAGTCGCGGCGTTCACGCAGGAACGAACCCAGGCCGAGCAGCAACTGGCGGCGCGCAGCGCCGAGCTCGACGCTCGTGTCAGCGAACTCGAGATCGAGACCGCCGCGCTCGCGCAGCAGCGCCAGGCGGTAGAGCAGCGCGTGCAGGACGTCCGCAGGTCCGAGGCGGCAGGCGCGCAGGAACTCGCCCGTCGCCGTCTCGAACTGGAGGACCGTCGCGTCGAGTTGGACCGCGAGAGCGATGGGCTCGTCGCTGCCAGGGCCGAGCTCGACGTCGAGCACGAGAGTCGTTCGAGCGAACTCCGAGCCCTCTCCGACAGCATCGAGGAGCAGCGCCAGGCCGTCGAGCGGGAACGCGACGGGATCTTCGCCGAAGTGCTGGCTGAAGAAGAGAGGGTCCGCGAACTCGAATCGGCTCTCGTACAGGCCAAGGCCGATCTCGACGGGGATCGCAGCGCGTTGGAGGAGGCGCGGACGAGTCTGCACGCGGAGCGTGAACGGCACGCGGGCGAGGTGGAAGATCGCGAGCGCGCGTTCGCAGCTGAACGCGAGCGTCTTGCTACCGATCGCGCCGGCGCCGAGCGGGAATTGGCCGAACTTCGCTGGCAGGCCGAGGGCAGGATCGGCGCGGTCGCCGGACTCGAGAAGTGGCTTTCGGATTCGCGCGCGCGCCTGGAAGGCGAACTCGCCGAACTGGAAGGCAAGCGTGCGGCCCACGCCGCAGAAGTCGGCAAGGTCGCGGCGCGCGCGCTCGAACGCGAACAGGAGATCGCCGCAGCGCAAGAGAAGCTCGACCGCAGCGAGAAGGAACTGGAACGACGCTGGGAGGCGCTGACCAGAGATCAGGACAGCCGCGCTGCCGATCTCGGCGAGCGCGAGGCCGAGGTGTCGCGCCTGCTCGAGCAACTCGCGGGCGACCGGGAGGCGCTCGAAAGCGAACTGCGCGCGTTCGAGGAAAGGACGGAATCGGCGCAACGAGCGCTCGCGGAGCGCGAGCAGGCGCTTCTCGTCGAGCGCGACGGTCTCGAGCGGACCCGCGAAGGCCTTTCGATCGAGAAACGGAAATTCGACGAAGCGGTCGCTGCCAGGCTTGCCGAGACCGAAGTTCTGGAAGGCTGGCTGGCGCAGTCGCGCGCACGACTGGAAGCGGACCTTGCCAGTCTCGAAAAGGCTCGTGGCGCTCACGCAAGCGAGGTCGCCGCGGCCGCGCAGGCGGCGGCGCAGCGCGACCGGGATATGGCGGCGGCACGTGAGGAACTGGCGCAGGAGGAGAACGAACTCGAACTGCGACGGTCCAACCTTTCGGTCGAGATCGAGCGCCGCGCGGGTGCGCTGGTCGAGCACGAAGCGGAACTGTCGCGCCAGGTGGCGCAGCTGGCGGGGGACCGCGAAGCTCTGGAGAGCGAGCTCCGTGCGTTCGAAGACCGCACCGAAGCGATGTCGAGCGAGTTCGCCGCGCGCGAAGACGGGCTCGCCGCGGCACGCGCGGAACTCGAGAACGAACGCCTCAGGTGGTCCGAGGAACGCAAGCGGCTCGACGAGGCCGCAGCTTCCAAGCTCGCGGAGTTCGACGCGCTGGAACGCTGGCTGGCCGAATCGCGCGCGCGTCTGGCGGCGGATCTCACCGCCCTGGACATGGAGAGGCGCGCCCACGCGGGACAGATGGCGACGGCTGCCGAAGTTGTCGCACAGCGCGAGCGGGCGGTGACGTCGGCGCGTGAGGAATTGGAACGTGGCGAGAAGGATCTGGAACTGCGACGTTCCAATCTCTCGGTCGACATCGAGCGTCGCGCCGGCGCGCTGGTCGAGCGCGAAGCCGAGTTGTCGAAGCTCCAGACCCAGTTGGCCGGAGACCGCGAAGCTCTCGAGAGCGAACTGCGGGCACTCGAGCAACGCACCGAATTCGCGTCGAGCCAGCTCGCCGCGCGAGAGCGGGAGCTGTCTCAGGAGCGCGACGACTTGGTGCGGGAACGCGAGAACCTCGCGGCCGAGCGCCAGGGGCTGAGCGAAGCGGCTTCTTCCAAGCTCGCCGAGCTCGGCGCTCTGGAAAGCTGGCTGGCCGAGGCGCGAAAACGACTGGAAGCGGAACTGGACGCTCTCCAGACCGAGCGCCGCGTGCACGCCGGGGAGATGGCGACGGCCTCTGAAGTGGTGGCGCAGCGCGAGCGGGCGGTGGCTGGCGCCCGCGAAGAGTTGCAGCGCGGAGAGCGTGAACTCGAATTGCGCCGCGCCGACCTGTCCGTGGACATCGAGCGCAGGGCAGGCGCGTTGGCCGAGCGCGAAGCGGAGCTGTCGAGTCTGCAGGGACAGTTGACCGGGGACCGCGAAGCGCTCGAAAGCGAGCTGCGCGCGCTCGAGGAGCGCACCGAATTCGCCTCGAACCAGTTCGCCGAGCGAGAGCGCGAGTTGTCGCAGGAGCGCGAGGTTCTCGCGCGAGCGCGCGAGAACCTCGCCGCAGAGCAGTCCAGGCTGAACGAGGAGGCGGTTGCCAAGCTCGAGGAACTGGGGACCCTCGAAGGCTGGCTGGCCAAGTCGCGGGCGCGACTGGAAGCGGATCTGACGGCGTTGCAGGCCGAGCGCCGCACCCACGCCGCTCAGATGAGCACGGCTGCCGAACTGGCGGCGCTGCGCGAGCGCGCGATCGCGACGGCACGCGAGGAACTGGACCAGGCCGAGAAAGAGCTCGAACTGCGTCGTGCCAATCTCGCCGGAGACATCGAACGTCGCGCGCAGGCGCTTGCCGAGCGGGAGGCCGCGCTGGCGGGCCGGCACCAGCAGTTGGTGGGCGATCGTACGGCTCTGGAGAGCGAGATCGAAGCGTTCGAAGCGCGCACCGAGTCGGCGTCGTCGGCGTTGGCCGAACGCGAGCGCGCAGCCACCGAGGAACGCGTGAAGCTCGAGCGAGACCGCGAGAATCTGGCGGCCGAAAACGCGAAGGCGAACGAGGCGGCGGCAGCCAAACTCGCGCAGCTCGGCGATCTGGAAGGTTGGCTCGCGCAGTCGCGCACGCGACTCGAATCGGATGTGTCACGGACGGCCGCCGGACACCGCGAAGTCCAGCGACGCGAGTCCGAACTGGAAGCGCTGGGCGCCAGACTCGCCCAGGAACGCGAAGCACTCGAGAGCGAGCGGCGATCGGAGCGTGACCGGCTCGAAGCCGAATCGCGCTCGCTGGCCGCGCGCGAGCGGGAAGTCGCGGCATCGCGCGAACAGGTGCGCCAGGACCAGCAGGTACTGGAAGAAGAGCTCGCGGCCTTGGAACGTAAGGCGGAGATCCAGTCGCGCGAGTTTGACGAGCGACAGCGCGTGTTGCATGAGGCACAACTCGAGCTCATGCGTGAACGCGATCAACTCCTGGTGCAGCAGCACGAAATCGAAGAACGCAGTGCCGTCAAGCATCGGGAACTGGTGACTCTGGAAGAATGGCTAGGCGCCTCACGTGTGCGTCTGGAGGAAGAGCGCAAGCGCTACTCGGATGCCAGTGATGACCTCAAGCGCGAGCGCGTGCGCCTGCGCGATCAGGCTGCGGCGCTCGCCGCGAATCTCAACGCCGGTCTTTCGGTGTTCAAGGATCCCTCTTCGGAGGCGTAGGCGCCCGCGTGAACGATAGTATGCAGCGCGTTAGCGAGCGGGGATGCGGGGCCGACGCCGGCGCGACCAGCGGGTCGGCTGCCCAGGCGCAGGCGGGGCAGCCGCGCGCGGTCTATTCGAGGAGGCTGTCGGTATGAAGGAGACCGTCATCGAGGAAGCGATGCGGATTCGAGGTGTGCGAGGCGTTGCGGTGGTGGGCCAGTCCGGAAAGGTTTCGGCGTCCAGCATCGACGCGCGAGAACTGAACGAGTTCTTCGAGTTGCTCTTCCGCGTGGCATCGCCGAGCGATAGCGACTCCGGTCTCGGCGCGGTCAAGCGGATCATGGTGCGGACCGACCGCGCCGAAGTTCTCTCGCTCATGATGCACAGCAAGGAAGCTCTCGGGATCGTCTCCGAGAAATGGCGGCCGATGGCGGAACTCTGCGCGGATGTGAAAGCGCTGCTTCCCGGGGTGTAGCTGATGCGGACCATTCTTCGAGATCTCCAGAGCGTGGGTGGGGTTCGTTGCGGCTACGTCGTGCGCAACGGTCAGATTCTCGCGTCCACGTTCGCGGCCGAACAGGCCGGCGCGTTGGCGGCGAGCCAGGAGTTGGCGCGCGGCGTTGCCGAGGGCCTGGCGCTGGTCGACCGGGAATGGGAGGAAGTGCTGGTGGATCTCGGCGGGGTTTCCCTGATGGTCCTGCCCATCGAGGAAGGCTTTACGCTGGGGCTGCTGGCCGGCACCGACACGAACCCGGATCTGCTGCGCGTCGTGATGCAGTCTTCGGTGCGGCAGATCCGTACGATGCTGGCACTGCCGCCGCCCGCCCCGACGCCGCCGGTAAGCGTCCAGCAGCCGGCCGCCGCCGCGCCGCCGCCCAAGCCGGAACCTGCGCGGCCCGCCGCCGCGGCGCCTGCGCAGCGCCCATCGCAGCCGCAACCGCAACCGGCGGCTGCCAAGCCCGCCGCCGCGCCGCAGAAGCCGGCGGTCGAGCAGAGACCTGCGCCTGCGCAGAAGCCCGCCGAGCAGCGGCCGGCGACCGCGGCTCGGCCCGCGGTGGAACAGAGACCGGCCGCAGCGGCCCGTCCCGCGGCGGAGCAGAAGCCGGCCGCGCAGCAAAAGCAGGCGCCGCCTCCGCCGAGGCCCGCGGCGCCCGTCAAGCCGGCAGCCGAACCTGTCGCGCCCGCGGCCGCGGCCAAGTCCGGCAGAGCCGGCGAGGATGCCGAACCCCTGCTCCCGAAGATTCTCGAGCTTCTGACCGGCAGCATCGGTCCGGTGGCCAGAGTCACCTTCAAGCGCGGCGTTTCCAGATGGAAGGAGTCAAACGCGCCGACCGTGGGCAATCTCCCGTCGTTGGTCGAGATCCTGGCGGCGGATCTTTCTTCCGACGAGGAGCGACGCTGGTTTCTCGAGGAGGTCGAGCGTCTGCGCGGCAGTTGATGCTCGCGACCGATTCCTGCCGATGATCGTGGCGGCTGATGCGCGCGGATGGTTCTCGCGGATGATCTTCGCGGGTCGTGACTGGTGCAACGGGGCGATGCGGGATGTATGGAGAGATCAAACGCTAGGCTGCGTCCGACCGGTATCCGCTTCACGTCGGCGTGGTCGTCCATCGTATTGAGGGAGACAGGGACAGTTCATGAGTAGCCTCCGCAACAAGCTCGTGTTGGCGTATGCCACGGTCACGCTGCCACCGCTGATCGCGCTTGGCTGGTACGGTGGGAGCCGGATCGAAACGGCACTGCGCGATCAGGGTCTCGAACGGCTCGAGACGCGAATCGACGTTCTGTCCGTGCAGATAGAGAGGTTCCTGGCCGGCACCGATGGAGATCTGCTGCTGCTGGCGGACACGCCCGCGCTCGGGCAGTACCTGCTGGCGCTCGACAGTGGTGACGCCGCACTGATGGGCGCAGCCAGGAAAAATTTGGCCCAGGGCTTCGTGCGCCTGTCGGAGATTCGCGGAACCTATCACCAGATCCGCTACATCGATTCGTCGGGAGTCGAGCGAATCCGCGTCGATCGAAACGGCGACGCCACCACCGTGGTAGCCACCGAAAAGCTCGAAACCAAGCGCAGCGGCACCGACTTCGAGGAGGCCATGAAGCTGCCGAAGGGCAAGGTGCTGGTTTCGACGATGGGCCTCAACCGTGAAAACGGAGCGATTGAAGATCCGCACCGGCCGGTCATCCGCTACAGCACCCCGGTTTTCGACGCGTCTTCGCACCGGCGCGGCGTGCTGGTCATCGGCGTCGCGGCCGAACCGATCCTCGACCTGGTGGCCAAAGCGCCGGGAACCGGCGAGACGCTTCTGCTGGTCGATTCCGGCGGCGCGTACCTGAGCCATCCCGAAGCGAGCAAGCTCTGGGGAGGCGATGCGGACCTGAAGACGGGCGAGAACCTGACGCGTGACTACCCTGAGGTCGGACCGCAGATCCTCGCGGAGAAGTCGCTGTTCAGGAGCGAGGGCAGCGATGTCTTCACACTGGCCAAGGCGATCGCGATTCCCGGCGTCAACGGTGCGAACCTCGGCGTGCTGGTCGATCTGATGCCTACCGGCATCCTGTATGCGACGGCGTCGCAGTTCCGCACGCTGTTCAACATTCTGACGATGGTGGCGCTGGTGATCGCGCTGGCGTTCGGCGCGGTGGTCGCCCACTTCGTCACGCGTCCGATCATGGCACTGACCGAAGCCGTAGACCGGATGAGTCGCGGCGATCTCGACCAACCCATCGAAGTAGTGTCCAACGACGAGACGCAGACCCTGGCGATCGCGATGGAACGCTTGCGCAAGTCGATGAAGTTGATGCTCGACAAGTACTCGTAGCGGCCGCGACGGAGCATCCACGGGAGCCTCGGGTCCGACTCCGACCGCGGCAATTTTCCCCCGACGCTGTCTGGACGCAGAGGCGAGGCTTGGAATCGGCCGCGGTTCTCGTAGTATCCCGCATTCGTGTTCCCCGTTCTGCTCGAGTTCGGACCTTTCACCGTCTACAGCTTCGGCGTCCTGATGGCGCTCGGCTTCTACTTCGGATCGCTGGTCGCGGTGAAGGAGTTTGAGCGGCGCGGCGGAGACGGCGAGACGCTGTGGAGCCTGCTGGTCTGGGTGTTCCTGGGCGGCCTGGTCAGTTCGCGGCTGCTGTCGATCTTCAACAACCCCCGGGCGTTCTTCGAGAGTCCGCTGTCGGAGATATTCGCCGGCGCGGGTTTTGTCTGGTACGGCGGCTTCCTCGGTGGCGCGGCCACGGCCTGGCTGCTCGGTCGCCGCAGGAAGCTCGCCTTCGTGACCCTCGCCGACTGTTGTGCGCCGGGGCTGGCGCTGGGCCAGGCCTTCGGGCGTCTGGGCTGTCACGTCGCCGGCGATGGCGACTGGGGCACAGTAACCGACCTGCCCTGGGGAGTGGCGTACACCCATGCGATCGTCGGATGGCCCCATCCCGCAGGAGTTACCGTCCATCCCACGCCGCTGTACGAGGCGGCCGCGTATGTGGCGCTGTTCGCGCTACTGTGGCGCTACCGCCTCCGCAGCCCGCGGCCCGGCGCGATGTTCGCGATCTATCTGGTCGGCAACGGCTTCGCGCGCTTCTGGGTGGAGTTCCTGCGCATCGAGCCGGTACTGGCCTTCGGACTGACCCAGGCCCAGTGGATCGGACTGGTCCTGACCGTGGTGGGCAGCGTATGGCTGGCGCGCCGACGCCCGGCCAGAAACGCGGCGGCGGCAGCGACAGCCGCAGGATTGATGGTCGCATTGCTGACGTTGCCGCTGGCCGGATGCGACGCCAAGAAAGGCGTGGCGGAGGGTGAGCTCGCTCCCGACTTCGTTTTGCAGAGCGCCGACGGGCAGACTCGCAAGCTCTCCAACTATCGAGGCCACGTCGTGCTGGTGAATCTGTGGGCGACCTGGTGTCCGCCGTGCATCGAGGAGATGCCGGTGCTCAACCAATTGGCCGAAGCCTATCGCGACAAAGGGTTGGTGGTGCTCGGTGTGGCTGGCGATGACGACCCCGGGCGGGTTCGCGCTTTCATGGCGAAAACCCCGCTCGAGTTCGAAGTTCTGCTCGACCCGGACGGTGCGATCGGAACTCAGTATGGTATAACCGGGTACCCGGAGACCTTCTTCGTCGACAGGGAAGGCCGGGTTCGCGGCAAGATCATCGGAGCCATTCCCGCCCAGGCAGGGCGCGTGGCTCCCCAGTTCGCACAGCGACTGGAGAGTCTGTTGGGTGGCTAGGCAGCGGCCGGCGTCGCTTCGGAGGGAAGGACGCGGCGTGTTGGGTTGTGGTGGAGGGGCAGCGGTGCTGTCGAAGCGGACATGATCCGAGTACATGGTGTCAGCAAGTCCTACGGAGGCACGCGCCAAGCGCTGCGCGATGCCAGCTTGCAGGTGCGCGAAGGCGAGTTCGCCGCTCTGACCGGACCCAGTGGGTCGGGCAAGACGACTCTGTTTCGCCTGCTGATCGGCGAGCTTCGACCAGAGAGCGGCAGCGTGGTCGTGAACGGACGCAACCTCTCGCGCCTGGACGCCGCCGGCATCGCTCAGTTGCGCCGTGAACTGGGGCTGGTCTTCGAAGAGCCGCGGCTGATCGAAAGACTCACCGTCGAGGGCAACGTCGCGCTCGCAGCGGAGATCGCCGGACGCTCGCATCGCGAAGCGCGCCGTCTGGCCGAGGAGGCGCTGGAGAAAGTCGGCCTGGATGATGCCGCCGGTTGCTTTCCGAGTTCGCTGTGCGCCGGGGAGCGCCAGCGCGTCAGTCTCGCGCGGGCATTGGTCAACCGCCCGGTACTGATCCTCGCCGACGAACCCACTCTCGGCCTCGACCCCGACCAGGGGCTCTACGTGCTCAAGATCCTCACCCAGGCTTGTCGCGACGGCGCGACGGTGCTGATGGCGACCCACGACATGGAGGCACTCTCGGTGTTGCGCGGGCGCGTGCTGGTGATGACGCGCGGTCGCTTCGTGGACGACTGCGAAGCCGACAGCGCCTACAACTGAGGACGAGGAAGCCGCCCCCTTGGAGTACTACTTCCGTCGCGCTCTCGACAGCATCAAGGCGTCGCCGGCGGCCTCGCGCGTTGCAGTGGCCAGCATTGCCGCGAGCGTGTTGTTCGCAGGCGCGGTCTTGCTGGTCAGTTCCAACGCCTACCGGATGGTGGCCCGTTGGGCGGCGGCCGGCATCGATGTTTCGATCTTCTTCGCCACCGATGCGGCCGAGGCCGATATCGTTGCCGCCAAGAACGGCGTCGCAACCGAGTCGGCTGTCATCGAGTCGCGCTACGTCAGCCCCGAGGACGCCTGGCAGTTTCTCTCGGACAGTCTCGACCGCTCGGCGCAGCTACTTGCCGGAATGGAACCCTCGGTGCTGCCGGCGTCGGTAGAGGTGAAACTCGAAAGCTCGCTCGGTGAGGAAGAACTGCGCGCGCGGTTGGAGAGATGGCGCGCGCTGCCCGGCGTCTCCGACGTGCAGTCGAGTCGCAGTCTGGTCGGCAGCGGCACCGGTGCTCTGGACGTCGTACGCTGGGTGGCCTGGGCGCTGGGAGTTCTGACCCTGGCTGCATCGGTGATCATCGTGGCGAGCACGTTCCAACTGGCTGCGTACACGCGGCGCGAAGAGATGAACCTGCTGCGCCTGGTCGGCGCGGTGGGTCCGGTCTACTGGGGGCCGATCGTGCTGGCCGGCTTCCTCGAAGGCGTGGCGGCGTCGGCGATCGCGCTGGCGCTTCTCTTCTTGGTCTTTGCGGGAGTCGCGATGCCGATCGGCAGCCAGCTTCCGGTGGTGGCCGATGCGCTGGCGTTCCTCGGGCCGCGCCAGTGCCTGGTCCTGGCGCTGTGGGGAGCAGCCCTCGGCGGCGGCGGTAGCGCGCTCGGGATGTGGAGGGTCTCGCAGTGGCGTTGACGCTTCGGCGTCCCTTCGTCGCCGCGCGTAGCGGCACGCTGCGTGTGTCGCTCTGCCTGTTCGTTTGTCTCGCCGCGGTCGGCGCCGCCATGGCGCGAGCGGAGGATCCGGCCGAGCGTGCCGCGCAGATCCGCGATGAAATTCTCGCCAGGCGCCGTGTGCAGAGTGAGCGCGCGGCCCAGGTCCAGGCCGATCAGGCCAGGAACTCGCTGCAGCGCGCCGGCGACGAGACTCGCGCGCGCCTGGATCGCAGTCGCACGGATCTGGCGGCGGCCAACGAGCTGCTGGGGCGTATGCGTGCTCAACATGAGCGCCTCGTCACCCAACTCGCCGAGCTCGACGCGGCCGCGCAGCGCGAGCGCGCGGTGCGCCGCGCGCGCGTGGCAGCGCGGTACAGAGCCGCGGATCTCGGCGCCGGCGCCGCAGGGTGGAGGTCCGACATCAGCGCCAGGAGCGTCCGTCTGGCCCGCTACCTCGTCGCTGCTGCCGCGCCGAGCGGTGCCAGCATCGCAACGCTCGAGGTCCGGCGCGGTAGCCACATCGCGGCGCTGGACCGCTCCCGTGCAGATCAGCAGAACGCGGCCGACGAGACGCGCCGGCTCGAAGCCTTGACGGTGGTCGCCGAGAACGAGCTGGCCCGAGTCGAAGAACAGCTCCGAGCGCCGGCGAGCCCGCTCGACGCAGCCGCGGCGGCGAACCCGATCGAGGGTGACGTGTCAGGCGAACTGGCCGCAGCGGCCGCCGAGTTGGAGCGAAACGCCGAGCGCGGCGAGGCTTCGGCAGAGGGGGCGGATGCGGCGCCCGCAAACGAGGCCTTGCAGGCCCAGGCTCGCATCGACGCCGAGGCACTGGCACAGCAGCAGGCGCGGGCCGCTGCCGAGGCCCAGGCCCGCATCGAAGCCAAGGCCCGGGCGGAAGAGGAAACGAAGGCGAAGGCGCAGGCCGACGCCGAGGCGCTCGCGCGGGCCAGAGCGCGTGCCGCGCAGTTGCGAGAGCAGGCGGCCGCGTCAGATCCCACAGTCGGCTCCGAGCACGCGAGGCGGGGTGGCGAGTCGACGTTCGACTGGTCGGACCAGCGTTCGCGGACGCAACGCGCCGCGCCCGCAACCGCAGCGGCTGGAGCGCAAGGCGCGGCGGGGCCCGCTACCGAAGCCGCAAGTGGGCAAGTCGGTGCGGCGGCGGTAGCTGGCGGCGCCTCTGGCGAGCCCGGCGCGAAGCCCGACAAGCAGGGACTACTGTCGCGTCTGTTCGGCGGCGGTGGCGAGGAGGCCAAGCGCTTCGCGTCGAGTAAAGGCGCGCTCGCGCCGCCGCTTTCGGGTCGAGTGGTGGCAAATTTCGGCCAGCGACACGAGAACGGCGCGACCTATCGCGGTGTGATCGTGCGCAGTTCCCGGGGCGCGCCGGTGAAGGCGGTATCGGCCGGTACGGTGCTGTTCGCCGGCCCTCTGGCGGGCCTCGGCGACACGGTGATCGTCAGCCACGGCGGCCGCTATCACAGCGTCTATGGCCGTCTCGGCAGCGTGCGCTTCAAGGTGGGCGACAACGTCGAGGCGGGCGACGTCGTCGGCACGCTGCCGGCCGACGATGGCGATCTGCATTTCGAGATGCGCGAGGGAGGTCGTGCGATCGATCCGCTGCCCTGGCTCAGAGGCGCAGGAGATAGTCTGTCGCGCTAGACGGTCGCCGCTGGTCGCCGACTTGCCGGCGCCGCGCGCCCGAACACCTTTGTTGCCGGCTCCGGGTCCTTTGCTATACTCCCTCGGTGTTCGTCCGAAAGAGATCCCCTAAGCTTCTTTTCGCCTTCTCCGTAGCCACCGTTGCCTGTGGGTTCCTGTATCTGACCGGGCAGCGCGTCGCCGCGGCGGCCAAGGACACCTACGAGAGCCTCGAGACCTTCGCCAGCATCATGGCGATAGTCCAGAAGAGCTACGTCGACGAGGTCCCGAGCGAGGCCCTGATCCAAGGCGCCATCAAGGGCATGGTCGGGTCGCTGGATCCGCACAGTTCCTACCTCACGCCCGACGGCTACAAAGAGTTGCAGATCGAGACCACCGGCGAGTTCGGCGGGCTCGGGATCGAACTGACCGTCCGCGACAACATCCTGACGATCGTGACGCCGATCGACGGCACGCCAGCGTTTCGCGGCGGCGTCAAGCCCGGCGACCAGATCATCAAGATCGACGACGATCTCACCATGGACATGGGCCTGCAGGAGGCCGTCGACAAGATGCGCGGCAAGCCGGGCAGCCGCGTCAAGCTGTCGCTGCGGCGTGAAGGCGTCCAGGGGCTCGTCGACATCGAACTGACCCGCGAGGTGATCCACGTAAAGAGCGTGCGCGGCGGTCGTCTGGTCGACAAGCGCTTCGCCTACGTTCGTCTGACCAGCTTCCAGGAGGCTTCGGGCGACGAACTCGTTCAGGTCCTGGACAAGCTCGACAAGGAAAAACACGGCGGCGTCGACGGCATCGTGCTGGATCTGCGCTTCAATCCGGGCGGCCTGCTCACGCAGGCGGTGTCGATCTCCGATCTGTTCCTGGACGCCGGTCTGATCGTGCGCACCGATGGGCGCATCGAGTCGCAGGTCCACAAGTTCTTCGCGCAGGCCGAAGGCACGCGCCGCGTGGTGCCGATGGTCGTGCTGGTCAACGAAGGTTCGGCCAGCGCTTCGGAGATCGTGGCCGGGGCCCTTCAGGATCATCACCGTGCGATCGTCGTCGGCACCCGCAGCTTCGGCAAGGGATCGGTGCAGACCATTCTGCCGCTTCCGGACGATTCGGCTCTGCGTCTGACCACCGCCCGCTACTACACGCCTTCGGGACGATCGATCCAGAGCACTCCGATCCAGCCCGACGTCGTCGTCGAGATGCCCAAGCTCGACGCCAAACAGACCGCCGAAGCGATCGCCGAGGCGGAGAAGCGTTCGCCGCACGAAGACTACTTCGACCTCGCGCGCGATCCCCAGCTCGCCAAGTCGTTCGAGTTGCTGCGTTCGTGGGATGGCGACATCCAGAAGATCGGCGGCGTGGCGGGTTTCCACCTCGAACGTCTGGCCAAAGCCGAACCTGCAAAGGCGCCGGCCAAACCCAGGAAGTAACCGCCGCCTTGTCGCTTCCTTTCGTCGAGACGGAGGAAGAGGCGCCGCTTACCGTTTCGGAGCTGGTAGGCCTCGTCGGTGGTGCTCTGGAACGAGAGTTCTCGCACCTGCTGGTGCTCGGCGAGATCACCAGCTTCAGCCGTGCCGGCAGCGGGCACTGCTATCTCACGCTTTCGGACGAGGGTGCGTCGGTGGACGCGGTGCTGTGGCGCACCGATGCGTTGCGGCTGGCGTTTCGTCCCCAGGTTGGCGACGAAGTGGTGTGTCGCGGCCGCATGGGAGTCTTCGCGCGCCAAGGCCGCATGCAATTGTACGTCTGGGCGATGAAGCCGGTAGGCGCCGGCGCCGCGCAGCGGGCACTCGATGAGCTGCGCCGCCGTCTGGCGGCCGAAGGGCTGTTCGCGGCCGAGCGCAAGCGACCGCTGCCGTATCTGCCGCAAACCATCGGCGTGGTGACCTCGCGACGCGGGGCGGCGCTTCACGACATACTCACGACGCTGCGGCGCCGCTTTGCCGGAGTGCACGTGGTGCTCGCGCCGGCGGTGGTCCAGGGCGTGGACGCGCCGCGACAGATCGTGGCGGCGCTGGGCATGCTGGCCGAGTACGGCGCATGCGATGTGGTGATCGTAGGTCGCGGCGGCGGCGCCAGCGAGGACCTTGCCGCCTTCAACGACGAGAGAGTCGTCCGAGCGATCGCCGCCTTTGCGGTACCGGTGGTGTCGGCGGTCGGGCACGAGGTCGACGTTTCGCTGTGCGATCTGGTCGCCGACCACCGAGCGGCCACGCCGACCGCGGCTGCCGAGGCGGTGGTGCCGGTGCGCGAGGAACTGCTCGCCGAACTGGCCACCGCTTCGCACCGGCTCGGCGCGTCGGCGCGGCGCCTGGTCGCTTCGCTGCGTCATCGAGTCGATGCGGTGGGCGGCAGGCTGCGCGATCCGGCAACCGCGCTGGCACAGGCACGCCAGAGCGTCGATCGCATCGAGATGCGCCTGGAGAGGGCCGCGCAGCGCCACTTTCGCGAGGCGGCACGGGACCTGGACGCGCTGACCCGCGCATTTCTGGAGGCCGGTCGCACGCGCAGCGCCGGCGTCCGGGCGCGCATCCAGCTTGCGGCGACGCGACTGGATCGCGCGATGCGTTCACGCCTTTCCGGGCAGGCCGGGCGTCTTGCGGCGCTCGGTTCCAAGCTCGACGCACTGAGCCCGCTTGCTGTGCTCGGTCGAGGCTATAGCCTCGCCGCTCGCGCCGACGGCAGCCTGGTTCGATCGGCGGAGCAGTTGCAGGTTGGGGAAACCCTGGCGCTGCGTTTTCACGCCGGCCGCGCGCGTGCGCAGGTGCTGTGGCGATCACCGGCCGAAGTCGTCGATGCACGGCGCACACCAGGTTCGGTAAAGGTCGAGGACTCGGACAAGGAACACTGATGCGAGCAACAAATGCGCTTGCGGTGGTGCTGGTTGCCGCCGCGCTGCACTGCGGGTGGGACGCGGGTACGGTAGCGGCCGAGCCTGCCTATCTGCCCTACTACGCGGTGATGGATCCACCCATCGTGTATCCGGGCGCAGTCGTTCGCCTGCAAGTCCGTCCCGCCGCCGACGCCGATACCGGCACCGTGCTGGTGGCCGGCCGGCGTTTCCAGGGCGAGATCAAAGAGGGAATCTTCAGCTCGTATTTCGCTGTCGACGTCGACACGCTGCCGGGCCCATACACACTGACTTACGACGTCGGTTCGCGCCACGGCACGCGTACTGTCACGGTGCGCGCCCGGCGTTTCGACGAGGAAGGGCGAGTCGCGGTTCCGATCTCGCGCGACGACCAGTCTCTCGAGGAACTCATCAAGGGCAGTCCTCGGCTGATCTCGATGTGGAATCGCGTCACGCTCGAACGTTCCTGGAGCGACTCGTTCCTGACGCCGGTGCCAGGTGTGGTCGGCGCGCCGTTCGGAATGAGGAAGAGGGTCGACTCGTCGACGGCGATGCCGCTGACCAGCGTCGGCCTGGTTTCGGAATCGGCCGCCGCGGTCGTCGCCGCCAATCGCGGCGTCGTTATCCTGGTGGCGGACGCTCCGGGCGGAAAGTTCATCGTCATCGATCACGGTCTCGGCGTTTACACCTACTATGCCGGTCTGGCCGAAGTCGTCGCGGAGCAAGGCAAGCCGATCGCGCGTGGCGCGGCGATTGGCAAGCTCCCCGCCGGCGCGCGTCCGGTTCTGCACTTTGGCGCGCGGTTGGGCGGCGCCGACGTCGATCCGATCACACTGCCCGGGATCCAGCTTCGCATTCCCGATCTGCTGCCCGAGGCTACCCATCGCGCACCGAGCGAAGAGCGCTATCGCGCGCATGACTACGACTACTGATCCGCGCGTGGCCGGCGCGCGGGTCGACGGACTGCTCGTCGCGGGCGGTCGTTCGCGCCGCTTCGGTCGCGACAAGCGCCGCGCACTGCTGGAAGGCCGCACGCTCGCCGACATCGCGATGTCCAAACTTCGCGCGGTTGTGGACGGAGACCTGTGGGTGGCCGGAGCCGGTACTTTCCAGGTCTCAGGCGGCGCGGCGTTGGTCGACGATCTCGACGCGGGCGCGGGTCCGCTGGCGGGGATCGCCGGAGGTCTGATGCGCACGCGCCGGGGAGTGTTGGTGCTGCCCTGCGACGCGCCGCTGATCACGCTCGATACGCTGTCGGCGATAGTTCGAACGGCGCGACGCAGCGACGCGGTGGTCGCGCTGCGCAGCGCGCGCGGGTGGGAGCCGCTGGTCGCGTTCTATCCCAAGTCGGCTTTCCCGCAGCTTGCCGCTGCGCTAAGGGAGGGTCAGAGGTCGCCGCACCGGCTGCTCGATCGCCTCGGTGCGATCGCGCTCAGAGTGGGACGCACGCAAGAGACGTGGAACGTAAATCGCATCGAAGATCTGGCGGCGGCGGCGCAGATCGCGGGTCGCGCCTGAACACTGGCCGCGCGGAGCAACCGACATGACGAGCGCACACAAGACGAAGAAGAGCACCGAGCCGAAGTTCGAAGAGGCGATGGCCGAGCTCGAGGAAGTGGTGCGCAGGGTGGAGACCGGCGACACTCCGCTGGAGGAATCGCTGCAAGCCTTCGAGCGCGGTGTTGCGCTGGTTCGCAGCCTGCACGCGCGCCTGGACGCGGTACAGTCGCGGATCGAGGAGCTTTCGCGTGGTTCCGAAGGCGCGCTGGGGGTGGCCGGCTTGGCGGGCGGCACCGACGACGAGGGAGGCGATGCCGAGCGATGACCGCGTCGCGCACCGATCTCGCCGTCGCGCGCTGCGGCGACCCTGCCGCAGCCATGCGGCGGCTGATGGCGCTGATCGACGAGGCGGTCGCGGGCGCTCTGCCGACCGCGGCGCTCGGCGGCGCCGACGGTTTCGGCGTCGATCGACTGGTCGAGTCCATGCGCTACTCGCTCGGCACTCCCGGCAAGCGCATTCGCCCGCTGCTGCTGCTGGCGGCGGCAGAAACGGTGGGCGCAGACGCCGCACGGCTGGCGCGCTTCGGCGCCGGCCTGGAGATGATCCACGCCTACTCGCTGATTCACGACGATCTGCCAGCGATGGACGACGACGATCTGAGACGCGGGTTTCCGACCAACCACGTCGTGTACGGCCAGGGCATGGCGATCCTTGCCGGCGACGGCCTGCTCAGCGAGGCCTTCGTATTGATGCTCGAACCGGTGGCCGAGGCAGCGCTGCAACTGCGTGTCGTGCAAGAGGTAGCGCGGGCTTCGGGCCGCGACGGCATGGTCGGGGGTCAGGCTGCCGACCTGATGGGCGAAGGCCGCGCCCCCGATCCGGCGCTGCTCAGAGCCATCCATGCGCGCAAGACCGGCGCTTTGCTACGCGTGTCGGTGCGTGCCGGTGCGATGCTGGCCGGCGCCACGCCCGCGCAACTCGCCGCGATCTGCAGCTTCGGAGAGCTGTTCGGCCTTGCCTTCCAGATCGCCGACGACATCAAGGACGAGGTCGCACCGCCGCAGCTCACCGGAAAACTGGGGGGAGGTGACCGGCTGGCGGGCAAGATGACCTATCCGTCGTTGTTCGGCATCGACGGCTCGCGTGAGTTGCTGATCGCGCAGCTCGAAGCGGCGCGCCGCGCCTTGCGCGCGGTGGGGCGCGACACCGCACTGCTCGACGCGATCGCGTGCGACGCCGTGGCGCCGGCGCTGGCGGGCGGTGCCGCGGAGGGATGACGCTGGCCGCGCGCTCGCGAGTTCGCGCCGACGACCGCCTCGTCGAGCAGGCGTTGGTCGCGTCGCGCGAAGATGCCGCCAGACTGATACTCGCCGGCCTGGTGAGCGCCGCGGGCGAGCGCATCGACAAGGCCGGGCAGATGGTGGCGCACGACTCCGATCTGGTGGTACGCGACCGGGCCCGATTCGTCTCCCGCGGCGGCACCAAGCTCGAGGCCGCGCTCGAGCGATTCGGCGTCGATTGCCACGGCGTGGTCGCGCTCGATGCCGGCTGCTCGACCGGTGGTTTTACGCACTGCCTGCTCCAGCGAGGCGCCGCGCGAGTCTATGCCATCGACGTCGGTTACGGCCAGTTCGCGTGGAAGCTGCGCGGCGATGCGCGCGTGGTGCTGATGGAGCGTACCAACATCCGCGCCGTCGCGCGCGGGACTCTCGACCCGCGTCCGTCGCTGGTGGTAGCCGACCTGTCATTCGTTTCGCTGCGCAGCGTGCTCGGCGTGCTGCTGGATCTGGCGGCTCCAGTCGCCACCTTCGTGCTTCTGGTAAAGCCCCAGTTCGAAGTCGCCGCCGGACATCTCGAACGCGGCGTGGTGGTGAGCGCCGACGCGCGCGCCCGGGTGCTGGCCGACATCGAAGCGGACGTGTCGGGTCGCGGCCTGGTTATCCTCGGAGCGCTCGAGTCTCCGATCCGCGGCGCGGATGGGAACGTGGAGTTTCTGCTGGCGGCGCGAAGGGAAGGGGAGCGATAGCGGCCCGCAGCCTGAGGCGCCGGGTGCCCGGCATGGACAGGCGGACCCGTTGGAACCGAACCCGACGTGGAATACAAAGCCTGCGGCCGCCATGCGGAACGAACTCGACATTGTCCGCGACGTTTCGGCCCGCCTGGAGCGCGGCGGCATGGCGTACATGCTCACTGGATCGATGGCGATGCACTACTATGCGCAGCCGCGCATGACACGTGACGTCGCTGTCGTCGTCGCGCTCGAACCGCGCGAAGCGTGCGTGCTGCGCGGGTAGAGATCCTGAGCAATCGCCGCCGCGGCAGGGTGGTCGCGCAAGCGTCACTCGGTCGGCTCAGCGCTCGCCGCCTGTGACCGCGAGTTTTAGAAGCTGCGAGCTGATGCTCAAGTCGGCGCGCCTGGCGGCATCGGTGTTGATCTCGAAGCCGACGCGTCCCCGCCAGCGCACGAACCCGATCATTCCTCCTGCCTGGGTGAATCGATCTGCGGGCGAGACCGTCAGCACCGCAGCCCCTTCGAGAGCGCTCAGGATCTCGGCGACTCGGCCGGTTTCGGAACTGCCGACGAACAAGACCTGGCACTGGCGCGCCTGGACCAGATCGCCCGGATGGCTGATCTCCAGTACGCGTCCATTCACCCCGCGTTTGCTGGCGACTTCCTCGATGTCGCCGGGGAACGGCGCGTCGCCGAGCAGGCACAGCCGAAAGGGCGCCTGAGCAGCGGCGAATGTTCGCTGCGGCCACTCCACGAAGAACGGGAACTTGGTGACGAAGACCGCCTGGATGCTCTGTTCGAGCGAGACCTGCTGAGTTGCCACTGACGGCGACTCGGCCGGCGGCGGCGCCGGCCGAGTCGGCTCCGCCGCGGCGCTCGGCGGCGCCTGTTCCTGCGCCGGCGCGGCGCCGGCCAGCGCCGCCGCGAGCGTCAGAACCAGAACCGTGGTGAGAGTCGAACGTCGCATCCTTGCGCTCAGAACCTGTAGGTGACCTTGAAGCGGAAGATGCGCCCGTCCTGCGGGATCGTCTCCTGTACGTGCTCGAAGCCGCCGGCGACGGCGTAGTGCTCGTCGAAGAGATTGTAGAGGCTGGCCGAGACTTCCAGATCTTCGAGTAGTTGCTGCGTGAAGAGCGTGAAGTTGGTGAGGAAATAGCCCTCGGCCGTGCTCGCGCTCAGTGTATCGACCGCACTCACGTACTGCAGTTCGAGACCGCCGAACACCAGGTCGCGCCACAATGGATAGATCGCATTGAGTTTGGCCAGATGCGCAGGCGAGTTGCTGAGGTGCTGGTTGCTGGTCGCGTCGTCGGCGTCCTGGAACGAGTAGCTCACGCGCCCGCGCGCGCCGTTGTCGAACTTCGCTTCGAGGCTCCACTCGAGTCCGAGCGTGTCGACCTCGTCGAGGTTCTCGAACACCTGAAGGCCGTCGGCGGGGTCGATGGTCTGCGAAATCAAGTCGTCGACGTGGTAGCTGAATCCCGACAGCGAGGTCTTGATGTTGCGTGTCAGTCCCTGCTCGAGCACCAGCTGGAAATGCTCGACCGTTTCCGGGTCGAGCTGCGGGTTGGCTTTGGCCGTCACCGCGCCGTCGTCGTAGTAGAGTTCGAACGCGCTCGGCGCTCGGAACGCGGTCCCGTAGATCGCCTTGATGGCGGTCCGTTCCCATGGACGATAGACCAGCGCGACGCGCGGGTTGGTGGTACCGCCGAACGTAGTGTACCGGTCGTGGCGCACCGCCAGGCTCAGGCTGAAATGGTACGGGAGCACGATGTCGGCTTGCGCGAACGGGCTCCACAGGTCACCGTCGCGCTTGTCGTCGAGATAGGAAACGCGCGGGTCGACGTCGAAGTTGCGCTGATCCTGGCGCAGGTCGTTGCGGTACTCGAGTCCGGCCGCCACGCGGTGACCGCCGGCGAACAGCTTGGTCAGCCGCGTCTCGACGCCGGCTAACTCCCCCACCGCTCTGTCGACGTTGAGGACGGTATCCGGGGGATCGCC
>JACRCR010000209.1 GCA_016218925.1 Deltaproteobacteria bacterium
CGAGACCGCCGGCAGCGACCGTCCGGTCAAGAAGGTCCGCAGCGATTTCGCCGACGCGTCGGTGGTCAGCGAAGTGACCTTCGATTTCGCGCTCGGCGAGCGGGTCTTTCGCGTGCACCGGTCCGCCGATCACCCGCGCCCCGGCGCTGCCACGGCGCGCCCCGGCAGCGTCACACTGTGGCAGATCGAGCCAGAGGGGACCGGCGCGGCGGTGGGGCACGGCAGCGGCGAGCCGAGCCAGCGCGAGACGCTTCGAGTGCTGGCTACCAAGAAGGGCGACGTCGCCGACGAGATTGCTGCGCTGCTCGGCTTCCACGCCGAGCAGTTCCGGCAGGTGGTGTTGATACCGCAAGGCGAGTTCCGGCGGCTGCTGCTCGCCGACTCCAGGGACCGCGAGAAGATTCTCGAAACATTGTTCGGTACCGAGCTGTACCGGCGCATCGAGGACGCGCTGAAGGAGGCGCGCAACGACCTGGTTGCGGAGATCAAACGCGAGCAGCGCGGCGTCGAGGTGCTGCTCGAACAGGCTGCGGTGGATTCGCTCGAGGTGCTACGCGAGAGGGCCCGCCAGGAAGATGCGCATCTGGCCGAGTGCAACGAGCGCGAGACCGCCGCGCGCGCGGCCGAGCACGACGCGAGTACGCGCGCCGCGGCAGCCGAGAAGGCCGCGGCCGCAGCCGCGGAGCTTCGCCAGGCCGAGGCCGAACTGAGCGTGCTCGCCGGTCAGCAGACCGAGCACGATCGGCGCCGGCTCACGCTCCAGCGGGCGCGCGCTGCCCAGGCGGTGGCTGCGCAGCAAGCCGCCCATCAGGCCGCCGCTGCGCGGACGAAGGCCGCAGCCGACGCGGCCAACTCGGCGAGCCAGGCGCTGAGCCTGGCCGAGTGCGCCAAGGCTGCTGCGACGGACGCGCGCGTCGTCGAGGAGGGACGCGCGGCCGAGCGCGAGGAAGCGACCGCCCGGGTGCGGCGCCTGGAAGAAGCCGTTGCGCGCGCAGCGCGGGCGGCGGATCTGCGAACGCGGTTGGCCGACGCCGAGGTGCACCTGGCCGACGCGGCCGGTGCGGCGGCGCGCAGCGACCGCGAGGTCAACTACGAACTCGCCCGCTGCGACGAGCTCGAGCGCGAACTGGCCGGTGTCCGCGAAGTGGTCGCAAAGGCCGAACCTCGCCGCGCGGCGGTACGAGAAGCGACCGAGATCGACGCGCGTCTGGGCACGCTCGCGCAGACGCGCTCGCAACTGATCCGCCAGTCGGTGGTGATCGGCGGTCTCGAAGCCGAGCTCCGGCGCATCGACGCGGCGATTGGTGAACTGCGCCGCCGCCAGCGCGACGCGAGAGCGCGGTGGGCCGCGGGCCAGGCCGCGGCGCTCGCGCTGACCCTCGAAGAAGGGAGGGCGTGCCCGGTTTGCGGTTCGCTTGAACATCCGAGCCCGGCTGTGGCCGATGCGGCCGGAATCGGGGACGCCGAGATCGAGGCTCTGCAGAGCGAACTGGACGAGGCCGAACGGGAGCGCGAGGCAAGCGCGGCAAGGCTCGGCGCCGCTCGCGAGCAAGGTGCCGGGCTGCGCGCCGGCATCGACGAACTCGCCCGCGGGCTCGGCGACTGGGCCGACGCCGACGCCGGGCGGGCAGCGGCGGCGCTGGCACAGGCGCGGCAGTCTCTGGTGGAAGTCGGCCTGGCGGAGAACCGGCGCCGTGAGATCGAAGCAGCGCTGACCGCGAGGCGGGCTGCCATCGAGGAAGCCGAGTCCGATCGCGAGCGGGCCCGCAAGCTGGCCGAAGACGCGCGGGTGCGCTGCGCCGAGCTGCGCGGCCAACTGGAAGAAGCGGACAGGCAGGCCGCCGCGACCGATGTGATCAGCGGCGCCGCGGCAGATGCGATCACCGGCGCCGCCACAGATGCGATCACCGGCGCCGCGGCAGATGCGATCACCGGCGCCGCGGCAGATGCGATCACCGGCGCCGCCACAGATGCGACTGCGCGCCGCGCGACAGATGCGACTGCCGGTGCCGCGACCGATGCGACCGCGCGCGCCGCAAGCGACGATGCTACCGGCGCAACGTTGCTGGCCGGCGAACTCGAACGCGCGAGAGCGGCAGCAAGCTGGCTCGACAAAGCCGCCGAGCAGGCGAGGGCGGGCGAGATTCGCGCGACCGCAGAGCTGGCTTCGGCGCGCGAGGTAGACGGCAGGGCGGCACGAGAGGACGCTCTCGCGCGGGCGGCTCTCGAAGACACTCGCGCCGTTTTCGAGGCTGCGCTGGCGCGCGAAGGATTCGCCGGCGCGGACCAGGCGCGTGCGGCGCATCTCGCGGGCGCCGAACTCGACGCGCTGGAGGCCGGGCTTGCCGCTTTCGACGGGGCGATCGCAGGCGCGACCTCGCGTGTCGAGCGTGCCCGAGCGGCGAGTACCGGCGCTGCGGCGCCGGACCTCGAAGCGGCCCGAGAGCGTGCCCGCGCCGCCAAGCGCGCCTTCCAGGAAGTCGTCGTGGCGCGCGCGGCCGGCGCGGCAGCGTTGGGCGTAACCCAAAGCGCGCTGCGCACCCTCGAAGCGGCGGCTGCAAGACTCGACGCGCTGGAACGACGCTACCTGGTCGTCGGACACGTGGCCGACGTCGCCGCCGGCCGCAACGATGCGGGGATCTCGCTGCTGCGTTTCGTTCTGGCGGCGCTGCTCGACGACGTGCTTGCATCGGCGTCCGAGCGACTGCGCCGCATGAGCCAGCAGCGCTTTGCGCTGGCCAGGGCCGGCGACCGCCGCGACCGACGGTCGAGCGGAGGCCTCGATCTCGAGGTCTACGACGCCCACACCGGGGTGGCCCGTCCGGTCGCGACGCTGTCTGGCGGCGAGAGCTTCCTGGCCTCGCTGTCGCTGGCACTGGGGTTGGCCGACGTCGTGCAGTCCTACGCGGGCGGTATCCGCCTGGAGACGATCTTCATCGACGAGGGCTTCGGCACCCTCGACCCCGAGGCCCTGGACCTGGCGATGCGCACCCTCGAGGATCTGCAGGCCGGAGGGCGTCTGGTCGGGATCATTTCCCACGTCCCCGAGCTCAAGGAGCGCGTGCCGGCCCGGCTCGAAGTGACCCCGGGAGCGCGCGGAAGCTCGGCGCGATTCGTGATCGGGTAAAGGCGCTTGCGGTCGCGAAGAGGCCCCGGTTGCGCCGCGGTCGCCGGCATCGCGCCGTGGCTCGAAATAAATGTTGACTTTTGAGTACGGTATTCTTAGCTAGGGGCCATGCACATCACGGCCCAAGAGGAATACGGGCTCCGCTGCCTGCTCAGGGTGGCGGGACACGCTTCCGAAGAGCCGATGCGGACCCAGGAAGTGGCCGAGGCCGAAGGCATCAGCCTGGAGTACGCGGCCAAGCTGATGCGCATCCTCAAACAGGGCGGTCTGGTGATAAGCACGCGCGGCGCGGCGGGCGGCTATCTGCTGGCGCGCCCGGCCGGCGAGATCACCGTCTGGGATGCTCTCGAAGTGCTCGGTGGCCCGCTCTACAGCGAGGGCTTTTGCGATCAGCACTCGGGCTCTCAGCACGATTGCACCAATCACAACGCCGGCTGCTCGCTGAAGACTTTGTGGAACAGCATCAACGCGATTCTTCGCGCGGCGCTGTCGGCGATTCCGCTGGTCGAGCTCAGCGGCGACGAGCGTTCGAAGTGGGCGTGGCTGGTGCGCAGCAGCGATGCGGCGGCCGAGGCGGCGCGCGATCAGGTCGGCGCGCGCGTGGCGTCGCCGCGGGCGGAGGCCTGACCGCGATGAGCACCGGCACGCAGGCCAAGGATCTGGTCGGAGACGGCGAGTACAAGTGGGGCTTCGTAACCGACATCGAGAGCGACGTCGCGCCGGCGGGCCTCACTGAAGACATCATCCGCTTCATCTCGGCCAAGAAGAACGAACCCGAGTTCATGCTGGAGTGGCGCCTGAAGGCGTTTCGCGCGTGGTCGAAGATGGCGGCTGAAGCGGGCGAGCCCGATTGGGCGCACATCAACTTCAACCCGATCGACTACCAGGCGATCAGCTACTACGCGGCGCCGAAGAAGAAGGACGGCCCCAAGAGTCTGGACGAAGTCGATCCGGAATTGCTCGCGACTTTCGAGAAACTGGGCATTCCGCTGGCCGAGCGCGCGATCCTGGCCGGAGTGGCGGTCGATGCGGTGTTCGACAGCGTTTCGGTCGCGACCACCTTCAAGGAAAAGCTCGCCGAAGTCGGCGTGATCTTCTGCTCCTTCAGCGACGCGGTCCAGAACCATCCGGAACTGGTGCGCAAGTATCTCGGCTCGGTGGTGCCGGTGGCCGACAACTTCTTCGCCGCGCTCAACTCGGCGGTCTTCACCGACGGCAGCTTCTGTTACATCCCCCCGGGCGTGCGCTGCCCGATGGAGCTGTCGACCTACTTCCGCATCAACACCGCCAACACCGGTCAGTTCGAGCGTACCCTGATCGTCGCCGACGAAGGCGCCTACGTCAGCTACCTCGAAGGCTGCACGGCGCCGAGGCGCGACGAGAATCAGCTGCACGCGGCGGTGGTCGAGCTGGTCGCGCACGAGAAGGCGCAGATCAAGTATTCGACGGTCCAGAACTGGTATCCGGGCGACAAGGAAGGCCGCGGCGGCATCTACAACTTCGTCACCAAGCGCGGCAAGTGCGCAGGGGCGCACTCGAAGATCTCGTGGACTCAGGTCGAGACCGGCTCGTCGATCACCTGGAAGTATCCAAGCGTGATCCTGCAGGGCGACGATTCGGTGGGCGAGTTCTACTCGGTGGCGGTCACCAACAACCGCCAGCAGGCCGACACCGGCACCAAGATGCTGCACCTGGGCAAGAACACCAGCAGTACCATCGTTTCAAAGGGCATCTCGGCCGGACACGGTCAGAACAGCTATCGCGGACTGGTCTACGTCGCCCCGGGCGCCGAGGGCGCGCGCAACTACTCGCAGTGCGACTCGTTGCTGATCGGCGACCAGTGCGGGGCCCACACGTTTCCGTACATCGACGTGCGCAACCCCACCTCGCAGGTCGAGCACGAAGCCTCCACGTCGAGAATCGGCGAGGACCAGATCTTCTACTGCCGCCAGCGCGGCCTGACGCAGGAAGACGCGGTGTCGCTGATCGTCAACGGTTTTTGCAAGCAGGTGTTCCGCGAGCTTCCGATGGAGTTCGCGGTGGAGGCGCAGAAGCTGCTGAGCGTCACGCTCGAAGGCGCGGTCGGCTGACGGCGCCGCGAAGACGTCAACAGGGACGAGATCGCAAGAGGACCATGACCATGTTGCTGCGTATCCACGACCTCCACGCTGAAATCGACGGCAAGCCGATTCTGCGCGGGATCGACCTCGAAGTCGGCGCCGGCGAGGTGCACGCCGTGATGGGGCCGAACGGCTCCGGCAAGAGCACGCTGGCCCAGCTTCTGGCAGGCCGCGAGGTCTACACCGTGACGCGCGGGGAAGTGACTTTCGACGGCAAGAACCTCCTCGAGATGCCCGCCGACCTGCGCGCACGCGAAGGCCTGTTCCTGTCGTTCCAGTATCCGATCGAGCTGCCCGGAATCGCCAACTCGTACTTCCTGAAGGCGGCGGTCAACGCGGTGCGCAGACACCGGGGTCTTTCCGAACTCGATGCGGTCGACTTCCTGATCGCCGCACGCGCGAAGATGAAGCTGGTCGGGCTGCGCGAGGATTTCCTGCACCGCTCAGTCAATGAAGGCTTTTCGGGCGGCGAGAAGAAGCGCAACGAGATCTTTCAGATGGCGATGCTCGAGCCGCGCCTGGCGATTCTCGACGAGACCGATTCGGGCCTCGACGTCGACGCGCTGCGCACTGTTGCCGAGGGGGTCAACAGTCTGCGCTCCCCCGACCGCGCGATCGTCGTGATCACACACTACCAGCGGCTGCTCGACTACATCGTCCCCGACAAGACCCACGTGCTTGCCGGCGGGCGCATCGTGCGCTCGGGAGGCCCCGACCTCGCGCGCGAAGTCGAGGAGCGCGGTTACGGATGGATCACCGGTACCGCCGATTCGGGCGAGAGCGTGCCGGTGGCGGCGGCGTAGGCGAGGGAGCGGCTGCGTCAATGGGCAGTACTTCCGACATTCGATCGAGTTTGGTGGAGCGGTTTGAGCGCTCCACCGGGCAACTTGCCGGAGCGCGTCTTGGCTGGCTCGACGCGCTCCGGCAAGAAGCCCGCACCCGTTTCGACCAGATCGGCGTACCCGGTGTGCGCGACGAAGACTGGAAGTACACCAACATCGCCCCGGCCCTGCGTGAGTTGCCCGGCCCGGTACTGGCCGGCGAAGTGGACTTCGCAAGCAGAGCGGCGCGCGCGCTCGTGGAAGGACTTCCGGGTCTTGCCGAGCCAGCACCCGCCATCGTGTTCGTTGACGGCCATTTTGCGCCGGGACTTTCGCGTCTGGACGCATCTGTGCGCGGAGTTTCCATTTCGAGCCTGCGCGAGCTGCTCGGGCGCGACCCGGATCGCTTGCAGGGCCGGCTCGGCAAGTTCCTTCCATCGGCGGCCCACGGCCTGATCGCGCTCAACAGCGCGTTTCTCGACGACGGCGCCGTGGTGGAGATCTCCGCCGGCGCGACCTGCAACCAGCCGATCCACCTGGTGTTCGTATCGACGCGTCGCGAGGAGCCGTTCGTGTCACAGCCGCGCAACGTGATCGTCGCCGGCGACGGCAGCTCGGCATTGGTGGTGGAGCACTATCTCGGGGAAGAGGGCGCCCGCGTACTGACCAACACGGTCACCGAGATCGAACTCGGTCGCAGCGCGGCGTTTGGTCACGTGCGTCTTCAGCGCGAACCCGCCGGCGCTTTCCACGTTGCGCGAGTGCAGATCGAGCAGGGTGAGGGCAGCGCGCTGACCTCGCACGCGTTCGGCTTCGGCGCGGCGCTTTCGCGTACCGAGCTGGCGGTGAGGCTCGGCGGCGAGAATGCCGAGTGTACGCTGCACGGTCTGTACGCGGTGCACGGCAAGCAGCACGTCGATCATCACACCATGGTCGACCACGCGGCGCCGCGCACGCGCAGCAACCAGCTTTATAAGGGCGTCCTCGACGACGACTCGCGCGGTGTCTTCACCGGCCGCGTGCTGGTGCGCGCGCTCGCGCAGAAAATCAAGGCGATGCAGACCAATCCGGTGTTGCTGCTCGGCGATGGTGCGATCGCCGAGACGCGCCCCCAGCTCGAGATCTACGCGGACGACGTCGCCTGCAACCACGGCGCCAGCATCGGCCGCATCAACGAAGAGGCGATGTTCTACCTGCGCTCGCGCGGCATCGATCCGCGCGAGGCGCGCCGCCTGATGGTTTACGGTTTCGCCGCCGAGGTCGTCGAATCGCTGGTGCCCGAGGCTCTTCGCGAGTCGATCGGCGCGCTGGTCGCCTCGCATGTCGGAACCCTCGGCGCGCGAGGACTCCTCGCATGAGCGCGGCGGCGCAGCGCGTGGCAGCTGCCGCCATGCACGCCGGCACTTCGGGTCCGGATCCGGCACCGCTGGACGCGTCGTCGATACGTGTGGAGTTTCCGATCCTGTGGCAGTCGGTTCACGGCAAGCCGCTGGTGTACCTCGACAACGCGGCCACTACGCAGAAACCGGCCTGCGTGCTCGACGCAGTCGACGCCTACTATCGCTGCGACAACGCCAACGTGCACCGCGCCGTGCACACGCTGAGCGAGCGCGCAACGGTGGCTTTCGAGCAGGCGCGCGCGCAGGTCGCGCGTTTCGTCGGCGCACGCGACAGCTCCGAGATCGTCTTTACGCGCGGCGCCACCGAGGCTCTGAACCTGGTGGCCTCCAGTTACGGCGACATGGTGCTGCGCGAGAGCGACGAGGTGGTGCTGACCGAGATGGAGCACCACTCCAACATCGTTCCGTGGCAGATGGCGTGCGCGCGCACCGGCGCCACGCTGCGAGTGGTGCCGATCGACGATCGAGGTGAGCTCGACATAGAGGCGTTCGGCAACCTGCTCGGGCCGCGCACCAGGATCGTCGCGGTCACGCACGTGTCGAATGCACTGGGAACGGTGAACCCGGTCGCGGAGCTGGTAGCGATGGCCCACGCTGCCGGCGCCAAGGTGGTCGTCGACGGGGCCCAGGCGCTGCCGCACGCCAGCGTCGACGTGGCCGCGCTCGACTGCGATTTCTACGCGTTCTCGGGCCACAAGGTCTACGCGCCGATGGGCGTCGGTGCGCTGTATGCCAAACGCGAGTTGCTCGATGCGATGCCGCCGTGGCAGGGCGGCGGCGACATGATCCTGTCGGTCACGTTCGAGAAGACGCTCTACAACGTGCCGCCGTACAAGTTCGAAGCGGGCACGCCCGACGTGGGCGGCGCGGTCGGCCTCGGCGCGGCGCTCGCCTGGCTCGAGTCGCTCGGCATCGAGCGGGTCGCGGCTCACGAGAACGACCTGATGGCCTATGCGCAGCAGGCGCTGCTCGGTGTCGCGGGTCTGCGCGTGGTCGGCACCGCCGCGCGCAAAGCGGGCGTACATTCGTTCATGCTCGAGGGGATCCATCCCCACGACGTCGGAACGATTCTCGATCACCAGGGCGTTGCGATCCGTACCGGTCACCATTGCGCGCAGCCGGTGATGCAGCACTTCGGGATCGCGGCCACCGCGCGCGCTTCGTTCGCGGTCTACAACACCCGCGAAGACGTCGACCGACTGGTCGACGGGTTGCACGAGGTCAAGGAGGTGTTCGGGTGACGTCCGACCTTCGCGATCTCTACCAGGAATTGATCCTCGATCACGGCCGCCACCCGCGCAACAGTGGGAAGCTCGCCGCCGCGACCCATCACGCCGACGGTTACAACCCGCTGTGCGGCGATAAGATCACGCTCTATCTCGACGTGGATGGCGGCAAGGTCAGGAGCGCGTCGTTCGAGGGCCAGGGCTGTGCGATCTCGCAGGCGTCTGCGTCGCTGATGACCGAAGGGATCAAAGGCAAGACGGTCGCCGAGGTGCTGGCCTTGTTTCGCAAGTTGACGGCGACGGTGACCGGACGCGACGACGACGCGGCGCTCGAGAGCAGCGTGGAACTCGGCAAGCTCGCCGTCTTCGAAGGCGTTCGCCAGTATCCGATGCGCGTGAAGTGCGCGACGCTGGCGTGGCACACGCTGCGCAACGCGCTGGAAGGAAAGGACGTGGAGGTCGCAGTTACCGAATGAGCGCCAAGCCTATCGGCAAGATGATCGGCGGTATGCTCGGAGGTATCTTCCGGGACACGACCGCGCAGCAGACGCCGGCTGCGCAGAGCGGCGAACTCGAGGCAGGCGCGAGTACTTC
>JACRCR010000210.1 GCA_016218925.1 Deltaproteobacteria bacterium
GGCCGGCGCTGCGTGCTACGCCTTCAGCCGCTTGAAGCGCCCCGCCGCCCATGCGGCGGTCTCGCTGTTATAGAAGCGCGAGAAGCGCCGGTCGCAGGGGCCGCCGCACATGTTCGACCACATCTCGTCGCCGGCCATGTCGGTACACAGACGCAGCGACGGAACGAAGTTGGTGTCTCTGGCACCGAGCCGGTAGATCTGGCCCTGGTGCACGGTGGCGCGGCCACCGCGGATCTCGTAAGGGCCACGATCGAATCCCACCCAGCGCGGCAGACGACCCCCGAGCAGCAGATTGCGAAACGTCACACGGTTGACGTCGCCCCAGCGGTGCAGCGGCCCACTGAGGCCTGCGGCAAGCGCGCTTCGATAGATCTGCTCGCGCGTGCGCGTGCCGAACCACGCTGAAGTCTCGGCCAGCAAGATGGCGTCGGCGTTGGCGTAGAAGTCGATGAAGGTGCCGGTCTCTGCGACCAGGAAGTCGAGCGCCGGGCCCAGCACGGTGCCGAACACTTCTCGCATCAACGCCCTGTAAACCTGCTCGAACAGGTAGGCACCACGCGAGTCGGGATCGTAGCGGAGATCCCAGTCGCCGAGCGCGCGGCCGGCTGCGGTAGCAGGCAGCAGCGGGCGCATCAGCGTCATGAAAGTCTCGGCCTGAATAGAGAAGACGTCGTAGCAGAGGTCCTGAACGGAGCGCAGGTCGTGACGCTCGCGGGACTTCAGAAGAATCTCGATGCGCCTGGCGCGGTAGTCGCCCATCGGCAGATTGCTCGGCTTGGTGCGGCCCCACGCGTTCAGATCCTGGTTGGCGGTGACGAACAGACCATCGCTCGGGTTGAGGCAGCGCGGCAGATCGTCTGCGTCGACGAAGCCTTGCCAATCGTTTTCGGAGTTCCATCCGGGCAGCGGCACCAGGCCGCTTGCGCCCCGGCGGCGGCGCGGCAGCAGACCCGACATCTGATAGCCGATATTGCCGTGGCGATCGGCCAGCACCCAGTTGGCGGCGAGCTGACCGAACCCGCCGGCGGCGCGCATCGCGGCGTCGACGTCGGGCGCGCACAGCACGCCGTGCATCGCGCTGAGCGATGCGGCTGCGGTGTCGATCCCCGACCAGCGCGTGGCAAGGTAGAGGCCGGCAGCGTTCGGATCTCCGTCGAGCGTGCCGTGTTCGTTCTCGTGGAAGACGACCTCGTGCGGAGCTTTGCCGCGGCGAAGCACGGTCTCGTGACGCGCGCGAAACGGCGACCAGGTATCGCCCGCTGATGTCGCGCGCCGGTAGCAGCCGTCGCGACAGTCTTCGATCCACGAATCCACGTTGTCCATGAACGCGTAGGTCGCGCCCCACGCAACATCGTTGGTGCGGCCAACCGACAACGCCGGCACGCCCGGCATCGTCGCGCCGATGCCATATCGGTCGGGCGTTTTCAGCACCACTTCGCACCAGACGTTGGGGAGGGTAACCGCCAGGTGCGGGTCGTTCGACAGCATCGGCTTGCCAGAGGCGGTGCGCGAACCGGCCAGCACCCAGTTGTTCGAAGCCATCAGCCGCGGCAGCGCGGTGTTCCACTTGACCGCAGCCGGGACCAGCGCGGCGCCGAGTCGCACGCGACGCAGCAGTTCGATGTCGAGGCCGTCCAGGTGGCCGGGAAAGAATTCCTCGAGAAGCTCGCGTGCCACACCGGCCTGCACCATCTCGACCAGCAGTCGTTCGGTCTCGGCCTGCGACTGGGTCAGCGTCAGATAGCCGCCCATGCGCGAGAGCACCACGGCATCGGCCGGCGTCCACGGATCGTGGCGGTAGCCGAGCAATCGCAGCTCGAAGGGAAGCGATTCGGCGAAACGCTGGTTGGCGCCTTGGCAGTAGGCCGCGACCAGCGGCGCCACTTCGGGAGCGAATCGCGCGGCCTCCTGCTCGGCGCCGCCGGCCCAGTTCATGCGCCGGAAGAACAGATCGATCGCGAGATTCTCGTCGCTGCCGGCCAGCAGCTCACTGGCGCGGCCGCGCCCGAGCGTACGCATCGTCAGCATCTGCAAGCCGCGGTCGCGGGCGTGACAGTAACCGAGGCCGCGAAACACCTGCGGCCAGTCTTTGCCTTCGATGTGAGGGACGCCGGCCTGATCGCGCCGGATGCTTGCTCGGTTCACGTATTCCCCTGGCTCGCCCTCCGGCTGCAATGCCGGCGGCGTGCGCAGGTGCCCGCGGCGAGGAGCCGCCCGCGGATCCGCCTCGCCTCAGAGGCGAACCCGCGGGCGCTGCGCCAGCCTTACTTGTCGTTGGCGTCCTTCACGGTCAACACCAACCTGGTGATGTCATTGGATACGTCTCCGCCGGGACCCGTGTAGGTGACGGTGATCAGCGCGGTGCAGCGCGTGGGCGCCGTCGGTGTGGAGAACGCTGTGGCAGCCGCACGTACCGGCACGCTGCCGCGCCTGGACTTGCCGCCGCGCAGGTTGACGGTGTCCTGAACGCCATCGGTGGAGGCGTTGAGATCGACCGCGCCGATGGTGCCGGCCGGGCAGGTCCCGTCGTCGGTGGTCACACGCAGCGCGACGCGCGGCGCAGTGGTCGGCGCGTCCAGCGCGACACGCGGGGTTGCGAGCGCGGTAGCGGCAGTGTTGCCGGTCGTGATCGTCAGTGTCACCGCAGCCACGCTGTCGAGGAAAGCTTCGGTGGCGCCTGCGTCCTTCGTGTCGCTACGGTCGCGTACACTGACTTCGAGCAGCGCATCGTTGTTGGCCGGCGTCGGATCGGTGGAGCCGACCGGCGACGCACGCAGGATCAGCGTACAGCGCTCGGGGGCGCGTGGCGTCGGACTCGAGAAGTCCGTGGCCGCGAAGCTCAGCGAAACCTGCGCAGTCGCCGACAGCCCAGCGGCAAGATCGACACTGCCGGGTCCGTCCGAGCCCACGCTGACGAAGGTCGGCGTGCCTTGAACGGTACCGTTCGGACAATCGCCGTCGAGCGTTTCGAGCCGGATCGTCTGCGCCGCGCTGCCGGTGGCATCGAGGTTCGATACCGACACCGACACGACCCTATGCACTGTCGTGCCGGCGGCAGGGATCGCTATGCGCACGGGTTTCGGCTGTGAGACGAACGCGTCGTGGGTGGTTGCCGGCGTGCAGTTCGGATCGCAGCCGGCAGCGGTCTGACATTCTGGCGCGCACTGCGCGTCGCCCACCGTCACACGCACGGTGCCGAGGTTGGAATCGATCGACCCGTCCCAGGCCGCGAAGGTGAAGACATCGGTTCCGGTGCTTGCGCCATCGGGATAGTAGACGGCCTGCTTTCCCTGCAGTCCGACTGTTCCGAACGTCGGCTGCGAAACGACACGCAAGGTCAGCGCATTGCCGTCGGCGTCGGTGGCCTTCAGGGGAATGTTCACAGACTTGTCGACGCTGGTCGCTGCGGTCGCGTCGGTCACGACTGCGGCTCGGTTCGGATTGCTGTTCTCGCTACTCGGGCCCTGATGGCAGGCGTAGCAGCCGATCTGCGAGCCGCGCCAGAACTTCTTGGTGCCGAACTCGGTCGAGAAGACCCGGTCGCCTTGTGAACGCGACAGGACGGTCCCGCGGTAGTCGGAGCCGTGACAGGCGCGACAGGCTCCGGCGCGTCCGTCTTCGGCTGCGTCGCCGTGCGAACTGATCCACTGGGCTCCGATCGGGTGCATACCGTGCGGGCCGCCGGCCACCGTTTGCGGCGTCGTCGCGTGACAGGTGCTGCAATCGGCGAGCACGCCCTTGTGTCCCTGCAAGGTCTGGCTCTGGATGTTGTCGTTGTCGTGCGAGCTCGGGAACTCGGCGTGGGTTGAGCCGTGGCAGGCCGAGCACTGCAGCCCGCCGTGGCCGGTCGAGAAACGGTACAGCGACAGACCCGCGGCCGGCGTGTTGTTGTTGGTCGCGAAGGTGGCATCGACCGCCTGGCGCACGCTGCCGTCAGCCTGAAAGACCGACGTGTAGCGGATCGCGCCGTTGTTGTGCATTGCGGTGCCGGTGTGACAACCGTCGCAACGCGGTTCATTGAGCCAGCCGGTGCGTTGCGATGCTCCTACGTCCGTCATCTTCCCGTGACAGCTCTGGCACTGCATCGCCATGGTGCCGTCTGTGGCTACCGATGCTCCCATCGCGCCGCGCAGGCAGCGTGTGGCCGAGCCGGGGTGGCAGGTGTAGCACGCGGTACGGTTGTTGGTGGCGTCCAGCGCAAGGCCGGTCTTCGGATCGATGCTGCCCGCCATGCTCCTGTGGATCGCCTGCGTCAGCGGTTGGACTCCGGCCACGCCGCCGGTGCCGAGCGCTTCCGAAGAGTGGCACGACGCACACAAGATGGAGCGGTGGTCCTGCGTGACGGTGGCCATGAGTCCGGCCGGGTTGTATCCGACCTGACCAACAGCCTGCTGGAACAGCGCCGTCGCGCCGTGGTTGTCGTCGTGAAGCGCGAGGATGTTCAGGCGGAAGTCACGCTGCGCATCGGGATCCTGCACCCAGCCGTCGCGCGGCTTGGCTGCGTCGCTGGTTCCCGAGGCGTGACACGAGGCGCAACTCATTTCGTCGGACACCGGCAGCACGATCTGCGTGGTCGCCAGCAGCGTTCCGGCCGCGTTGCGCGCCACCAGCTTCATCAGCGGATAGGGGTTCTTGTGACCGGCGTCGTCGTAAGGCGTGATCGGAATGCCGGCCGCGATGAACCAGGCGCTGGCCGGCTCGAAGGTCATCTGCTTGGGAACGTTGGCGGCGCCCGGCATGTCGTTACCGGCCAGGCCCCGATCCACGGCCAGCGAGGCTCCGAACAGGCCGTTCACGTACTGCCAGAAGTTGGTCTTGTCGGCCGAAGTCGAATTGAACGATCCGGTCGGGTCTGAGGCCGCCTCGTAGGTCACGGTGATTCCGTTGGCGACC
>JACRCR010000213.1 GCA_016218925.1 Deltaproteobacteria bacterium
TGCGAAGCCTCTCGACGCACGTTCTTACAGCGCAAACTCGATCGGTTCTTCGCTTGACGTCCGACCGTGAAGCCCCGGCACCTCAGCTCCACTTCCCGGCGTGGAAGTCCTGCAGAGCGGTGACCCGGACACCGTTGCCAGTGCGCAGCAGCATTCCCTCAGCAGCCGCCGCAGCGCCCGCGATAGTCGTGAAATAGGGAGTGGCGGTTTCCAGGGCGGCGCGCCTCATCGAAAACGAATCCTGCACGCTCTTGGCGTCGCCGACCGTGTGGACGACCAGTTGCACCTGACCTCCCCGGATCGCGTCGACGGTGTGCGGCCCGCCCTCGTAGACCTTGTTGACTCGTGCGCATTCCAGGCCGAGCGATCCCAGATACTCGGCGGTTCCGGTCGTCGCCATCAGTTTCATTCCAGCCTCGACCAGGCGCCGCGCCACTCGTCCGATGCGCTCGCGATCTTCGGTCCTGACGCTGACCAGTGCCGTGCCGCCCGCGGGCAGGCGATTGCCGGCGGCTTCCTCGGCCTTGGCAAAGGCGGGTCCAAAGCGCCG
The DNA here is from genome assembly GCA_016218925.1 of Deltaproteobacteria bacterium. Classification (GTDB taxonomy): domain Bacteria; phylum Desulfobacterota; class Binatia; order UBA1149; family CAITLU01; genus CAITLU01. The sequence goes on from JACRCR010000213.1 coordinate 551, forward strand.
ATCGATGCCCATCACTTCGCCGGTCGACTTCATCTCGGGACCCAGCAGCGTGTCCACTCCGGGGAACTTCAGGAACGGGAACACCGCTTCCTTGACCGAGGTGTAGGCCGGAATCCGCTCCTCGGTGAAGCCCAGCGCCGCCAGCGATTCGCCGGCCATCGCCCTTGCCGCCAGCTTTGCCAGCGGCGCCGCGATCGCCTTCGAAACGAACGGCACCGTACGCGATGCGCGAGGATTGACCTCGAGCACGTAGATCTTCTCGCCGACCACCGCGAACTGCACGTTCATCAAGCCGCAGACCCCGAGCTCGCGGGCCATCGCGATGGTCTGACGGCGGATCTCGTCTTGCAGTTCCTGGCTGAGCGACCACGCCGGAAGCGAGCATGCGCTGTCGCCCGAGTGCACCCCGGCCTGCTCGATGTGCTCCATGATGCCGCCGATCACGACCACGTTGCCGTCCGAGATCGCATCGACATCGACTTCGATGGCGTGATCGAGAAACTTGTCGATCAAGACAGGATGCTCGGGCGACGACTTGATCGCGTTCTGCATGTATCGGCGCAGGTGCTCGAACTCGTGGACGATCTCCATCGCCCTGCCGCCGAGCACGTACGAGGGCCGCACCAGCACCGGCAGCCCCAGTCGCTGCGCGACCTCTTCGGCCTGCGCGACGGTGCGTGCCGTCCCCGATGGCGGCTGCGCCAGCGCCAGCCCGTTCAGCACCGCGACGAAACGTTCGCGATCCTCGGCGCGATCGATCGCATCGGGCGGCGTACCGATGATCGGCACCCCCTCGGCCTCCAGGGCCTTGGCCAGTTTGAGCGGTGTCTGCCCACCGAACTGCACGATCACCCCCGCCGGCTGTTCGCGCCTGACTATGGCGAGCACGTCCTCGAGCGTCAGCGGCTCGAAGTAGAGGCGGTCGGAAGTGTCGTAGTCTGTAGAGACCGTCTCCGGGTTGCAGTTGACCATGATGGTCTCGTAGCCGGCTTCCTTCAGCGCAAAGGCGGCGTGCACGCAGCAGTAGTCGAACTCGATGCCCTGACCGATGCGGTTAGGCCCACCGCCGAGGATCACGATCTTCTTGCGACCCGACGGCGGCGCCTCGTCCTCGTCCTCGTATGTGGAGTACAGATAGGGCGTGTAGGCGACGAACTCGGCGGCGCAGGTGTCGACCATCTTGTAGACCGGCGTGATGCCGTCCTGGAGACGCCGCCTTCGCACCGCCGTCTCGTCGGTGCCCAGCAGCGTGGCCAGGCGCCGGTCCGAGAAACCCCACTGCTTGGCCAGCCGCAGCTCGGGCGCCGGCAACGCCGCAAGGCCGCCGAGAAGCCCGGCGTAGTCGGCGAGTTCCTTTTCCATCTCGACGATCTGCTCGATGTTGGCGAGGAACCACGGATCGATGCTCGTGAGTTCGTAGAGCTTCTCCACCGAGTAGCCGCGTCGCAGTGCTTCGGCCAGGTACCACAGCCGCTGCGAGTTGGCGCTGGTGAGTCTCGCCTCGAACTCGGGCTCGGGAAGCGGTTCGGGAGATTCGAACCCGTAGCTGCCGGTCTCGAGCGAGCGCATCGCCTTTTGCAGGCTCTCCTTGAACGTACGCCCGATCGCCATCGCCTCGCCGACCGAACGCATCTGCGAAGTCAGCTTGTCTTCGGCTCCCTTGAACTTCTCGAAGGTGAAGCGCGGGATCTTGGTAACCACGTAGTCGATGGTCGGCTCGAAACTCGCCGGCGTCTCGCGCGTGATGTCGTTGCGGACCTCGTCGAGCGTCAGGCCCACGGCCAGCTTGGCTGCGATCTTGGCAATCGGGAAACCCGTCGCCTTCGAAGCCAGCGCCGACGAACGCGACACCCGCGGATTCATCTCGATCACGACCATGCGACCGCTGCGCGGGTCGACCGCGAACTGGATGTTCGACCCCCCGGTATCGACGCCGATCTCGCGGATGATCGCGAGCGAGGCGTCGCGCATGATCTGGTATTCCTTGTCGGTCAAGGTCTGCGCCGGGGCTACCGTGATGCTGTCGCCGGTGTGTACCCCCAGTGCATCGAAGTTCTCGATCGAACAGATGATGACGACGTTGTCCTTGCGGTCGCGCATCACCTCGAGCTCGAACTCTTTCCAGCCTTCGATCGACTCCTCGACCAGCACCTCGTGGATCGGCGACAGCTCCAGCGCCCACTGCAAGTAGCGCTCGTACTCCTCCGCCGTCTTGGCGATGTTGGCGCCCATGCCGCCGAGCGTGCGCGAAGGACGAATGATGACCGGCAGTCCCAGGTCGGCCAGCGCGGCACGACCTTCTTCCATGCTGCCGACGTAGCCGCTGCGCGGCAGGTCGATGCCGATCCTCGCCATCGCGGCTTTGAACAGGTTGCGATCCTCGGCCTTCTTGATCGCCTCGATGTTGGCGCCGATCAGCTTGACGCCGAACCTGTCGAGCACCCCGGCCGCTTCGACCTCGAGCGTCAGATTGAGCGCGGTCTGACCTCCCATGGTCGGGAGCAGCGCGTCGGGCCGCTCGGCTTCGATGATCGCGGCGAGCGTCTCCTTGGTCATCGGCTCGACGTAGGTGCGGTCGGCGAACTCGGGGTCGGTCATTATGGTCGCCGGATTCGAGTTGACCAGAATGACCGTGTACCCCTCTTCTTTGAGCGCCTTGCAGGCCTGGGTACCCGAGTAGTCGAACTCGCAGGCCTGGCCGATGACGATCGGCCCGGCACCTACGATGAGAATGCTCTGAATGTCTTCGCGCTTGGGCACCGGTCAGCTCGCCTCGGGCAGGTTGCGGTCGCTGCAAACGTGGATCGAACGCTCCTTGCCGGCGCCCGAGCGGGTCTTCATCGAAGCCAGGAAGCGCTCGAAAAGCGGCGCGGCGTCGTGCGGTCCGGGCGAAGCCTCGGGGTGGTATTGCACCGAGAACACCGGCAGCTCGCGATGGGCAAGCCCCTCCACCGTGCGATCGTTGAGGTTGACGTGGGTCACCCGCACGTCGCTCGGCAGCGATTCTGGATCGACCGCGAAGCCGTGATTCTGCGAGGTGATCGCGACCTCGCAGGTGTCCAGTTCCAACACCGGCTGGTTGCCGCCGTGATGACCGAATTTCATCTTGAATGTCCGCGCCCCAAGCGCCAGCGCCAGGATCTGATGCCCCAGGCAGATGCCGAACGTGGGCATCTCGCGCGCCAGTTCGCTGACCACTTCGACCGCGCCACGCACCGCGTCGGGATCTCCCGGGCCGTTGGACAGGAAGAGTCCGTCGACCCCGAGAGCACGCACCTCGGCAGCCGAAGTTCCGGCCGGCACCACCACCACCCGGCATCCACGCTCCGCCAGCGAACGGGCGATGTTGAGCTTGAGACCGTAATCGAACGCGGCCACCAGCGGTCCGTCACCGGCGCCTTCGACGAAGCCGCGCTCGAGCGTCCAGGTGCCGCCGATCCAGCGATACGGCCTGGCGGTGCTGACGCCGTTGGCCAGATCCTGTCCCACCAGGCTCGGTCTGGTCGCCGCTTCGTGCAGCAGCGCCGCCTCGTCGACCTCGCCGGTGGCCAGCACCGCCTGCTGGGCGCCGTGGTCGCGGATGTGCCGCACCAGCGCGCGCGTATCGATCCACTCGATACCGACGATGCCGTGCTCGCTCATGTAGTCGCCGAGCGAGCGCTCGGCTCGCCAGTTACTCGGCCGGTTCCAGTACTCCTTGACCACGAAACCGCGCACGAACGGCCTGGCGGCTTCTACGTCTTCGCGATTGACTCCCACGTTGCCTATCTCTGGGTAGGTCATCACGACGATCTGTCCGTCATACGACGGATCGGTCAGGATCTCCTGGTAACCGGTGAGCGAGGTATTGAATACGACCTCGCCGCCGATGCGGCCTTCGGCGCCGAACCCGCGTCCGCGAAAGATGCGACCGTCGGCCAGTGCGAGCGTTGCCTTCACTCGGTGTGCTCCCAAACGGTCACGCCGCCCACCAGCGTGCGCGCGACCGCACCCGTCATCTTCCAACCGTCGAACGGTGTATTGCGGCTCTTGGACGCCAACGCGGTCGCCGCCAGTGTCCATTGGCGCTCGGGGTCGAACAGCACCAGGTCCGCTACCGCTCCCACCACCAGCGTGCCGCGCTCGATGCCGAGAATCCGCGCCGGCGCCGCCGACAACACTTCGACCATGCGCGACATCGTCAGGTAGCCGCCACGTACCAGTTCGAGTGCCAGCGGCAACATCGACTCCAGCCCGACGATGCCGAAGGCCGCCTTGTCGAACTCGCACACCTTCTCGTCGCGGTGATGGGGTGCGTGATCGGTGGCGATCGCATCTATGGTGCCGTCGGCCAGGCCCTGTCGGATCGCCTCCACATCGCGCGCGGTGCGCAGCGGCGGCTTCATCTTGGCGTTGGTGTTGTAACCGTCGACCGCGCTCTCCTCCAGGATGAAGTGATGCGGTGCCGCTTCGGCCGTGACCGACAGCCCTTCGGCCTTGGCTCGCCTGACCATCTCGACAGCCTCTGCGCACGATATGTGCGCGATGTGCAGGCGGCCGCGCGTGGCGCGCGCGAGTTCGATGTCGCGCGCAACCATTACCGACTCGCCGGCGCTGGGCATCCCGCGAAGTCCCAGACGTACCGACACAGTACCTTCGTTCATGACCGCGCCGCAGCACAGTCCGGGGTCTTCCTCGTGGACGATCACCGGCAGGTCGAACATCCGTGCGTACTCGAGAGCGCGGCGCATCAGCGAACTGTCCGCCACCGGCATGCCGTCGTCGGAGACCGCGACGATGCCGGCCTCGACCATCTCGCCGAATTCGGCCATGCGTTCGCCTTTGAGCCCCACCGACACGGCGCCGATCGGATAGACGTTGGCGTAGCCGGCGGCCACTCCCTTGTCGATGATGTACTTGGTCACCGCCGCGGTGTCGTTTACCGGATCGGTGTTGGCCATGCAGGCCACCGACGTAACGCCACCGGCCACCGCAGCTCTGGTTCCGGTCTCGATCGTCTCTTTGTACTCGTAGCCCGGCTCGCGAAGATGCACGTGCATGTCGAGGAA
>JACRCR010000044.1 GCA_016218925.1 Deltaproteobacteria bacterium
CCAGGGCGTGGCCCCGGCCTGCGTACGCCAGTGTCCGGGGCGTGCGGCGTTCATCGGCTTCATCGATGACGAGAGCACCGCGGTCCACAAGCTGGTGCAGAAGTGGAAGGTGGCGCTGCCGCTGCATCCCGAGAAGGGCACGCACCCGAACGTCTACTACGTTCCGCCGCTGTCGCCGGCTCCGCTGCGCGAGGACGGCAGTTTCGACGAAGGCGGTCACCGCATTCCGCCGGCCTATCTCGAGTCGCTGTTCGGTCCGGCGGTGCACGGCGCCTTGGACGCGCTGCGTGCCGAGCTGGACAAGAAGCGGCGCGGACAAGGCTCGGAAGTGATGGATGCGCTGATCCTGTATCGATGGAAGGACGCGTTCGGTCACCTGGACCGCGATCCCTCGACCATAGTCTGGGAGTGACCGGGGCCGATGTGCTCGCGTGAGCCGGTGCCCGAGGCCGTGTCCTGCGTGATCACCGATCTCGAGGCTGGCGGGCCGCAACCGCGACCCGCCAGACCCTCACCGTCGCGCCGGGTGTGCACGGACGGGGAGCGGTCGCGCGAAATCCGCTAGAAAGCGAGCCTTTGTTGTGTCAGCTTTGCGGGCGCTCGGACTGGCTGCGTGTTCCGGAACGGATCCCCGTGAAGACCGAAGCGAACGAGGCAGTGACTCACTACGGGCCCACGAACGCGGTGGTTCCCACCGCGGGGTAGTCGAGAGCCGTGGCTGGACACTCCGCACAGGCGCACGCGACGGCGCGACCCCTGCCTGGCGTGCCGGCCGCCGCGCGTCCTCTCCCGCCAGAGCACGAGATTCGCGCCTACATGCGGGCGCAGATTCGCGGCGTGCTGCTCGCGCGCTCGATTGCGGTGGTCTGGACCATCCTGGCGGGGGTCGCGACGTTCTCTGCGGCAAAGATCTGGTTCGAACCCGCCACGAGTTTCCGCTGGTACGGCCCTGCCGTAGGGCTTGCCGTGGTGCAACTGCTGATGCTCGCGCTGCTGCGCCGGAGGATGACCACCGAGCGGCTCGAACGCATGGTGCTGGCCGACACCGCGGCTGCCTGCGCGGTGACCGCCTGGTTGGGTATCGCCTCGGGGCGCACTACGGGCTCGGACTTCTTCCTGCTCGGCGTAGCGATCAACACCGCTGCGGTCTTGCCTTGGGCGCCGCGGTCCCAGGCGGTACTCGGGGTGATCGCCGCCGCGGCGATAGTCGCCAACGGCTACGGCGTCAACGGCACTCTGGTGGGCGCGGTCGATTTCCGTACCTTCGTGCCTGTCGTCGTGCTGATCGGCGTATCCATCTACACGAGCTACATGCTGGAGTCGGCCAGGTTGCAAAGCGCCGGTGCCGACCTCCTTCGCGAACGTGCCGAGTCTGACACCCGCGAGCTCAACGCGATGCTGGAGCGCCGCGTGGTCGAACGTACCGCCGAGTTGCAGGCTGCCAACGCGGAGCTCGAGGCGTTCGCTTATTCGGTATCGCACGACCTGAGAGCGCCGCTGCGCGCGATGGACGGACTGAGCGAGGCCCTGCTCGAAGACTATTCCGGGAATCTGGACGATCAGGCTCAGGACTACCTGCGACGCATCCGGGGAGAGGCCAGCCGCCTCGGCGATCTCGTCGACGATCTGCTGCGGCTTTCGCGTGTGACCAGAGCGGTGATGCAGCGCCGCGACGTCGACCTGAGCGCTCTCGCGTCATCGATCGCCGCGAGGTTGCGCAACTCACGCCCGGACCACGACGCTCAGTTCACGATCGCGATCGGTTTGCGCGACCACTGCGACGGATCGCTGGTCCGGGTCCTGCTCGAGAACCTGCTGGGTAACTCGTTCAAGTTCACGCGCACAACCGCCCATGCGCGTATCGAATTCGGTCGCGAGCGGCACAACGGCAGCCGCGTCTACGTGGTGCGCGACAACGGTGTCGGCTTCGACATGGCACACGTCGGCAAAGTGTTCGAGGCGTTCGAACGGCTGCACAGTTCGGAAGACTTCGAAGGTACCGGGATCGGCCTGACCACCGTCGATCGAATCGTGCGCAGGCACGGTGGCTGGATCACGGCGGAAGCGGAACCGGGGAAGGGGGCGACGTTCCGCTTCACCCTCAGTCCCGACGAAGAGGCGATCTGACGGCGCGGCCGGCGGCGCTGCTGGCGCGAGACGATTCACGCGAGGAGCACGCCCGCATCCGGCGCCGTGTCGCCCGCCTAGTTCCCGAGCCCGAGCATCTTGGCGATGATTTCGTTCATCATCTCGGTGGTGCCGCCGCCGATCGGTAACAGCCGCGCGTCGCGTGCGAGCCTCTCGACGAACGTCTCGCGCATGTAGCCCATCCCGCCGAAAATCTGGACGGCATCGTAACAGACCTGCTGGGCGACCTCCGCGGCGAAGTTCTTCGCCATCGAGACTTCCTTCACCAGATACTCGCCCTGGTTGAACCGGTTGGCGACGCTGTAGGTCAGCGCCTTGGTCGCTTCGACCTTCGTCGCCATGTTGGCGAGCTTGTGCCGGATCACCTGGAATCCCTGTAGCGGCCTGCCGAAGGCTTTGCGCTCCGCGACGTACCGCAGGCATTCCTTGAGCGCGAGGTCGGCAGTGCACGACCCGAAGACGCCGAGCGATATCCGTTCGGTCTGGAAGTTTCTCATGATGCCGACGAAGCCCGAACCTTCTTCTCCGATCCGGTTTTCGATCGGCACGCGCACGTCTTCGAAGACGAGTTCGGCGGTGTCGGAGGCCCACCATCCGGTCTTGCGCAACGCGCGGCCCACCGAAAAGCCCGCCATCCCTTTTTCGACCACGAAGAAAGTCAGGCCGTTGTGCGGGTGTTCGTCGGTGCGCGCGAGGACGGTGACCTGGTCGGCGCGCACGCCGGAGGTGATGAACATCTTGGCGCCGTTGAGCACGTAACTGTCGCCATCGCGGACCGCACGCGTCGACACCCCGGCGACATCGCTGCCTGCGCCAGGCTCGGTGATTCCCAGGGCGGAGATCTTCTCTCCGCGCAGAACCGGCGGGATGAAGCGGCGTTTCTGTTCCTCGTCGCCCAGATTCAGGATCGGCGGCAGAGCTATTCCGAGCGAGTCCAGCCCCACGACCACACCGGTACTCTGGCCGGTCATCAGGGCTTCGATGGCGACGATGGCGTGGAAGATGTCGCCGGCGCTGCCGCCGTACTCTTCGGGGAAGTGAGAGCCGAGGATGCCGGCCTCCGCAGCTTTCGTATAGAGCTCGCGTGGGAACTCGTGCGCCTCCTCCCACTTCTCGGCGTGAGGGCGGATCTCACGTTCGGCAAAGCGCAGGCAAGTTTCGCGGTAGGCACGATGACTGTCGTTCAGGTACTGGTCGAGCATAGTGGGTCACGCAAGCGTCGGTTCGGGTCGACGGTCCTGGATCGGTGAACAGGTGTTGTGAGGC
>JACRCR010000038.1 GCA_016218925.1 Deltaproteobacteria bacterium
AGATCGCCGAAGGCGAGACCTGCGACGACTGGAACGTCACCGACGGCGACGGCTGCAGCGCCACATGCGTCAACGAGCACTGCATCGCCGAGACGCCCGGATATCCCGCGAACCCGCTGTGCGACGACGCCGGCGACTGCACCAACGACCGCTGCGACCCGCTCGCCGGTGTCTGCGTGCACGAACCCGCCTGCGCCGACGATTTCGCGTGTACTGAGGAGGCTTGCGTCGATGGCGCTTGCTCCGTGACGGCGGTCGACGCGCTGTGCGACGACGACGACCAGTGCACGACGGACCTCTGCAACACCGCGACCGGTTGCGTCCATTCCGGTCTGGTCGGCGTTGCCTGCGACGACAACGACCTCTGCACTCAGACGAGTGCCTGCGAAGACGCCGCCGGTTGCGTCGCAGCGGATCCTCGCTCGGCCCTCGGCGGCCGCATGTCGATCACCACCCGCGCGACCGCCACCGACGACGTGCTCGTGGCGAAGCTGGAAGTGCCGGCCTCTGAAGTTGTCGTGCCGGTCACGGAAAGCGGGGTCGGCGTTCGCCTCGTCGACGGCGGCGGCAGAGTTCTGATCGACACCTACCTGCCGGGCGCCTTGTTCTCGGGACGACCGGCTCCCCAATTCGACTACCGCTTCGACGATCCCAGGAAACTGATCGCGGCGGCCGAGGGCGTGACGATGCTGCGAGTGCGAAAGAAATCGTCGCTCGAAGCGTCGGTGCAAGTACGAATCAAACGCCCGGACCTCGACGCCGCCCGTTCGGCCGGCGCCTTCGACCTGTCGATCGTGTTCGGCCCCGATCCTGACATCGGCGGCTGCGCGACGCTCGCACTGAACTACTGCCGCGTGGGAAAGAAGATCGCGTGCCGAGGTTGATATGCAAACGAATCGTTCAAGCTATCTGATGCGACGTCTGTCCTGCGGACTGCGCTGCGCCTTGGCGCTTGCGAACGTCATGATATCGGCGGCAGCGACGCCGGCCTGGGCAAAGTTCTGCGGCGACGATGTCGGCGGTGTTCGCATCGCTTGCGCCTGCGGTGACGTGGTCGTGAGTGACACGCTCCTGCAACCGTCGGATCCCGTCGTCGGCGAGCGATGCTCGCTTGACGGACTGGTCGTCGCTCCTCCGGTAGTCGCCGATTCGATCACTCTGGATCTGGACGGCCTGACCATTTCAGGTGCGCCTTACGGAGTCGGCATCCGCGTCCAGGGCGGCGGCTCGGGCGGCGCGGTGATCCGCGGCGGCGGCAAGCAGCGCGACCACGCAGAAGTCGTCGGTTTCCTGACCGGCATCGAGTCGCGGATGTTCGGATCGATCGCGCGCATCGAGAACCTAACCGTGAAAGGCGCGCGCCGCCACGGCCTCTCCTTGCGAGGGCGCGGGATCTTGCTGGTGGGTGTGACTGCATCTTCGAACGGCGGCGACGGCGTGCATCTGGTCGGCCAGGGCGGACGACTGGTCGGCGTCGGCGCCTTCGGCAACGCCGGCAACGGCGTGGTGCTGCTGGCCGACGGCCCGGTCGTCGAAGTGGACGTCGAGAACAACGGCGCTCACGGTGTCGTGGTGCGCGGTCGCGGCGCAACGCTCGGCGAAGTACGCGCGGTCGGCAACGGTGGCATCGGCGTGCTGGCTCCGGGCGTCGACGAAGCGTCGGCGCCGCGTGTGGTCAGTGAGCGCAACGGCCGCGAGGATCGGCGTTTGCGGCCGCAGGTTGCCGCTGCGCGCGACGGCAGCGGCGGCGCCCGGAAGCCGCGCCAGCGCGCCGAGGGGAAAGCGCGATGAAGGCGCGGCGGACATCCTCGTGGGTAGCCGCCTTGCTGCTCGTGGTCTTCGCCCGCGTCGCGGCTGCCGAGAAAACCCACGTCAACTCGGCCGACGATCTGTGCCCATCCTGGGAGAATCCTTGCGTGATTTCCGAGATCGTCACGGTCGATCCACCCGGCGATCTCGATTTCGGAGTCCGCGACGTCCAGGTCGCCCAGGGCGGACGTCTTCGTATCGAACGCGTGAACATCCTGTGCGGTTCGTTCCGCGTAGACGGACCGGAGCTGCGTACCGGAATCCTCATCCTGAACACCGATGCTTACGGATCTCTGATCGTCACCGCACGGCGTGGTTGTTCGCTCTCACCGTCGACGCCGTGTCTCGACGACGCCGCGTGCGCTTCGCACGGCCTTGGAACCTGCTCGGTCGGCGAGGGAACGATCGAGATCGGCGCCGAGATCGAGGGCACGCGCCGCGAAGGACCCGACGTCGAACTGCGCGCGGCCGGCGACATCGTGCTCGGCAGCGACATCATGCTCAGGGGTACCGGACCGGGAGGCGCAGCCGGCAATCTATCGCTCGAGTCCTTCGGCGGCGACGTGCTGATGGCGGGTCCGATCACCCTCAGACCGGCTGAGCCGCGAGGGGGCTACTACTACGGCTCGCCCGCCGGCGACCCGGGCCAGGTCAATGTCGACGCGAAGCGCGACATCGATGTCGCTGAGCCGGTCGACGTGAGCGGAGCCGATTGGGGCGGAGCGATGACGTTCAACGCGGGGCGCGACCTGAAGATACGCAACAGTCTGTCTCGCAGCGCACTGCCTGGGGACGGTGCCGGCCCCGGCGGACCTGCCCATATGTACGTCGGTCGCGACATGATCGTCGAGCCTCACGGTTCATCCGATGCCGTGACGTGGATCGCAGCCAATGGCTCGACCCACCGTTATGTCTACGGCGACGAGTACTACACCTACAGCTATTGGGACTCTGGAACCGGAGGCGACACCTGGATCAGGACCGGCGGCTCGCTCCTCGTCGAACAGAAATCAGGCTTCCAGTCCGACTCCGGACGAGGCGATTGCGCCGAAGGCCTGCCGTGGGGCGGATACTTTTACATCCACACCGCCAACGGGTTCCTGGTCGATGGACCGATCACCGGACGCGCCTCGGGCCTGTGCGGGAAGGGCGGCAAGGCGATGTTCTACTCGGACGGCGACGGCGCGATCGGACCGCACGGGAATATCGACATGAGTGCCACACGCGGCGGTCACGTCTTGTTCGAGGGGTACGGGAACCTCGACATCATGGGTACCGTCGACACCCGCGGCGATACCTTCACCGAGTGGAGCTACGACGGCTATCCGTATTTCCACGGCAACGGGGGCTACGCAGACCTGCGCGGCGACGATGTTACGGTGAGCGGCGACATTTTTCTCGGCGGTGCAGAGTACGGGTCCGACTTTTCCGCTGAAGCCTGCCGCCTTCGCGTCACCTCGACGGGCTTCATCGACAACCGGTGCCTCAAGGCCGGCAACTGCGGTAATAGTAGCTGGCACGCGAATTCGTTCGACGTCGGCCAGAGCATGATCGCCGAAGCCGGCAGCCGGATTCTGTCGGACTCCGACGCGGCTATGGACATCTACTACGGCGTTACGAGTCAGGCGCCGGTTCTCAGCGGAACTTTCACGCCGCCGCCGACACTGAAGCGCAGTCAATGGGCAAATGATCGTCGCTGCGTACCCTGTGGCGACGGCGTGATCGAAGGCGACGAAACCTGCGACGACTGGAACATCACCGATGGCGACGGTTGCAGCGCGACTTGCGTCAACGAGCATTGCATCGCCGAAACACCCGGCTATCCCGCGGCTTCTCTGTGCAATGATGGCAGCGCGTGCACCAACGACCGCTGCGATCCGCTCGCGAATGTCTGCGTGCATGAACCCGCCTGCGCCGACAACCTCGCATGCACTCAGGAGGCTTGCGTCGCCGACGCCTGCGTCGTGAGCACAGTAGACGCTCTGTGCGACGACCTCGACCCATGCACGGCCGACTTGTGCAACGCGCTGACGGGTTGTGTCAACGCCGCGCTGGTAGGCACGGCCTGCGACGACTACGACATCTGCACGCAGGCGAGCGTATGCCAGAACACCGAAGGCTGCGTCGCGGCGGATCCCAGGCCGGCCCTGGGCGGGCGCATGACCATCGACGTACGCAGCACGGACCGCAGCGACGTGCTGGTCGCGAAACTGGACGTGCCGGCCGCCGAAGTGATTGAACCTCTGACCGAAAGCGGAGTCGGCGTTCGGCTGGTCGACGACGGCGGCAACGTGCTGGTCGACACCTACCTGCCGGGGGCGTTGTTCTCCGGACACGCGCCTCCACAGTTCGACTACCGTTTCGACGACCCGGCCAGGTCGGTCGCCGCAGCCGATGGCGTTACGCTGCTGCGCGTGCGCAGGAAATCGGCCGAGGAAGCCGCGGTACAGATACGCATCAAACGCGCCGACTTCGACGCCGCGGTGTCGGCCCGCGCTTTCGATCTGTCGGTCGTGTTCGGTCCCGATCCCGACGTCGGTGGCTGCGCGACGCTCGCGCTCAACTCGTGCCGCGTCGGCAAGAAGATCGCGTGCCGGGGCTGAAATGCCGGCGTCGCGTTCCAGTCAGGCGAGGCGACGCGCAGCCTACGGGCGGGGGCGTGCCGCGGGAGCGGTAAGGTGAAGGCGCGGCGCGCGTCTTGGTGGGCGGCCGCGTCGATGTTGGCAGCCATCGCGCGCGTCGCTGCCGGCGCGGAAGAACGACACGTTTCCTCCCCCGACGACCTCTGTCCGCCTTCGGCTGACCCCTGCGTAATTTCCGAGAACGTAACGATCGATCCGCCCGGCAACCTAGATTTCGAACTTCGAAACATCGTGGTTCTCCAAGGCGCGCGCATTCGTGCCGAGCGCGCCAGCATCCTTTGCGGCTCGTTCTGGGTCGTAGGGCCGAACGGCCGTACCGGAGTTCTGATTCCCGACACCGACGCGTATGCTTCCTTCAGCGTCACCGCACGCCGGGGCTGTTCGCTGTCGCCCTCGAAGCCGTGCTTCGACGATACCGAGTGCGCTCTCGAAGAACTCGGAACTTGTTCGGTCGGCCAGGGGGCGATCACCCTGGAAGCCGGGATCAACGGAGAGCGCAGGTACGGTCCCGACGTCGAACTGCGCGCAGCAAACGATGTAGTGGTCAGGGGCAGCATCATCATCAACGGGACAGGCCCGGTGGGTGCGCTCGAGGCGGGATCGGCCGGGAATCTCACGCTTCACTCATTCGGCGGCGACGTCTTGGTGGCCGGCGCGATCAAGATCAAGCCGGCTCCAGCGCATGCGGGAGAGTATGACGAGATCGGATCGGCGGGGGAGCTCACCGTTCTGGCCGGCCGTGACGTCGATGTCTCTGCGCCCGTCGACATGAGCGGCGCGGCGTCCAGTTCGAGCATGAACCTGACCGCCGGTCGCGACGTCAGGATCCGCAACAATATGTCTCGCGACGCAGGGAGCGGGGACTGGCCCGCCGATGGCGGAGAGGCGTGGATGTACGCCGGCCGCGACTTGATAGTCGAGCCGCACGGGCCCGCCGACGACGTGACGTACGTAACCGCGAACGCCGGCCAACAGGTCCTGCAGGGCATGTACGAGAACTACCTGAGAGCCGGCTACGGAGGCTACACGAAGATCCATGCGCGCGGTGCGCTCGTCGTCGAGCGTAAAGCAACGTTCACCGCCGACTCGCCAGGAGGCGATTGCTACGCGGAAGACGGATCCATAGGCGGCGAATTCGACATCGATACCTACAACGGTTTTTCGATCGACGGACCGATCACCGCGCGCGCGGGAGGCTGTTTCGGACGCGGCGGGTACATCAACATGCGCACGCGTGGCGACGGCGCCGTAGGCCCGCACGGAGCAATAGATGTAACCTCAGATCAAGCGGGTATCGCGTACCTCTACGCCTATGGGAATCTCGACGTCATGGGTAAGCTCGATACGAGCGGCGATACCTCGAGTGTGTCGTACGATTCCTACGACTATTTCTACGGCAGCGGCGGCTATATGAAGCTGTACGGCGACGATCTGACGGTTAGTGGAGAGGTACTTCTCGGCGGGGTCGAGCACGGATCGGAATTCCTCGCATCGGCCTGCCGTGTTCGCATCGCCGCGACTGGCCTCATCGACCAGCGGTGCCCTCCGACCGGCGACTGCATGACTTCGTCGCGCAACCAGTTCCAGGTTTTCCAGAGCATCGTCGCCGAGCCCGGCAGCCGAATTCTGTCGGAGCCGCTGTGGCCGATGCTGATCAGCTACGACGCGCGACAACCACCCGTGCTGAGCGGAACCATCGTGCCGCCACCGATTCTCGAGCCGGAAGCGCCGTCATGGGATTTCTGGTGTCACGCCTGCGGCGACGGCGAAATCGACAACGACGAAACCTGCGACGACTGGAACATCACCGACGACGACGGTTGCAGCTCGACCTGCGTCAACGAACATTGCATCGCCGAGACGCCCGGCTATCCGGCAACGCCGCTCTGCGCCGACGCCAGCGCGTGCACCAACGACCGCTGCGACCCGCTCGCCGGCGTCTGCCTGCACGAGCCCGCCTGTACCGACGACATCGCGTGCACGCAGGAAACCTGCGCCGAGAACTCCTGCGTCGTGACGCCAGTCGACGCGCTGTGCGACGACCTCGACCCGTGCACGACCGACCTGTGCAACACCCTGACCGGCTGCGTCCACGCCGCGCTCGTCGCCGTTGCCTGCGACGACAACGACGTCTGCACCGCGGCGAGCGCCTGCGAAGACGACACCGGCTGCGTCGCGCCGGATCCGCGCCCGGCACTTGGCGGACGCATGACAATCAGCGCGCACGCCACGGGCCGCGACGATGTGCTGGTGGCGAAGTTCGACGTACCGGCGGCCGAAGCTCCGGTGCCGATCACCGAGAGCGGAGTCACGGTGCGCCTCGTCGACGACGCCGGCAGCGTCTTGTTCGACATCTACCTGCCCGGAGCCTTGTTCTCGGGACACGCGCCTCCCGCTTTCGATTACCGCTTCGACGATCCGGCCGGAGCGGTAGCCGAAGCCGAGGGCGTCACACTGCTGCGCGTGCGCCGCAAGTCGCCGACCCGGGTCGCGGTGCAACTACGCATCAAGCGCCCCGACCTCGACGCAGCAAGCTCTGCTGGCGCCTTTGGTCTGTCGGTCGTGTTCGGCGCCGATCCCGACGTCGATGGCTGCGCAACGCTGGCGCTCAGTTCCTGCCGCGTTGGAAAGAAGATCGCCTGCCGCGGCTGACGCACGCGCAGGCTATTGCAGATAACCCAGCGAACGCAGTTCCTCTTCGAGCTTTTTCGTCTCTTCGGCCGATCCCGGGTCTTGCTCTGAATCCGACCGTCGCGACGAGATCCTGGGCGGGTGGCTTTCGGTCCAGCGCGCCAGCGACACCCTCAATGCCTCCACGCGCGAAGGATTCTCCACTGGCCGTTTCTCGGCGGGATCGCCGCGCAGCTCGAAATATTCGCGGCGATCGTTGGTGATCCAGTCCACCAGCTTCTCGCCGGCCGTCGTCAGCGCCCGCAGATGACCGAACCCCTCGGCCTTCTCGCTGCGTTCGGTTTCGCTGACAATCGGTTGCTCGGGAACCGCGCCGCCCAGTACAGCCGCCACCAGCGACGGGCCGGGAAACGGATGACCGGTAATGCCGAGCAGTTCCATGATGGTCGGCGCGATCGTTACCGAGGCCGACACCGCCTCGGCCACGCGCCGCACGCCCAGACCCGGAGCCGCGATCATCAACGGCACCTGCAAGACCTCGTGATACAGAGTCGAGATGTGGAAACAGCCGCCGTGCTCGAGGAATTCCTCGCCATGATCGGACAGCAGAACGACGACGGTACGCTCGCGCAACCCGAGCCGGTCGAGCTCGGCCAGCAGCTTGCCGACGTAACGATCGGCGCGGTGGATCGCCGAGTCGTAGGCGTCGATGAACGGGAGAATCTGCGCCGGATCCTCGCCCTTCTTGCACACGGCGCGCAGGCCCTTGGTGCGCGTGTCGCGCGGCAGACCCAGCGCGATGCGATCGGAGGGGTCGCTGCTGTAGGGCGTGTGGGCCTCGTAGCCGTGCAGGAACAGGAAGAAACGCTTGTGACTGTTCTCGCCGAGCCAGTAGCGAGCCTCTTCGAAGTTGTCGCGGAACATCCTGCCGCTGGATCGATACGAGTCGAAGCCCTGGTCGAACCCGTAGGCGGCCGCTACGTTCACGCCGCCGGCGAACCCAACGGTCGCGTAGCCTTGGTGGCGCAGAACCGACGCTATGGTCGGGACGCCGTCAGGGAGCCGTTCCCGGTCGGCGAGCGCGACGTAGCCGTGTTCGCGCGGATGCAGGCCGGTGAAGATCGACATGTGCGCCGCTCGCGTCCACGACGACTGCGCGATGGCGTTGTCGAAGACCACCGCGCGCGCAGCCAGCGCATCGATGTTCGGCGTGGTCGGCCGCGAATATCCGTGGGTGCCAACGTGGTCGGCCCTGAGCGTGTCGACCGAGATCAGAACGACATTGCAGTCGCGGCAGAGGTAGCCCGCGGTTGGAGCGAGTCCGGCCTTGCAGCCTGATGCTGCGAGCAACACGACCGCAGCCAGGCGGCAAAGTGGCGCAATCTGCACAGCGCGGCGATCCTACACGACGGTATGCGGTCACACCACGCAGCCTGGAATGGCCGACGAGTTCGTGGCAGCTGGCCAAGGCTCCCCGCCACAGATCGACCGGTTTCAATCGCCGGCGCCCAGCGCATCCCACGCCTCGGCCACCGTCTCCACCGCGACCGTCTGCAGTCCGACGTCGCCAAGACCGGCGCGCGCCGCGCGTGTTCCGGTCTCACGCGGGACCAGCGCGCGTGCGAACCCCAGTCGCGCAGCTTCGCGCAGACGTGCTCGCATCTGCGTCACCGGCCGTACCTCGCCGGTCAGTCCGACTTCGCCGAGCACCAACGTGCGCGCGCGGATCGGCCGCTCCAGATAGCTGGAGGCCAGCGCGGCAACGACCGCAAGGTCGACGCCGGGATCATCGATGCGCACGCCGCCGGCGGTGTTGACGAAGATGTCGTGGCTGATCATCGCCATGCCCAG
>JACRCR010000212.1 GCA_016218925.1 Deltaproteobacteria bacterium
CCGTCGGGACGATCGAGCAGCGAGAAGAACGACAGCACGTCCAGGCGGCTACCTTCCACCGCCAGATCATTCGAGAAGATCATCTCGCGCAGTCCGGCCTGTCCGGTGCTCAGGCGCACCAGGAAGTCGCGCGTGAGCGTCACCGTCGCCGTCGCACTCGGATCGGCGACGGTGCGTTTGTGGTGGTGCAGCACCGCGTTCTCGATCGTGAGCACGTGGGTCTGGCCGAGGTCGGTGAAGACGAAGTTCAGCGTGAGCGTCTTGCCGTCGGCCTTCGGGCCGATCAGGTGCGCGGCCATCGCGTCGAAGAAACGCTCGGCCGGCATGTGCCGCAGCAACTGCGAGATCGCGGCCGGGTCCATCGCCGCGCCTTGGGTGCCGTGACGCAGTTCGTAGGCACCGGTCAGATACACGTCGCGCCAGGGGCCCGACTCGGCCTGGTAGCCGAGTTGATCGTAGCAGCGCGCGAGCAGTTCGTGCGCCGCCTCGTTGTCCGGCGCGGCGAAGACGAGGTGATCGACCAGCGTGGCCGTCCAGCGGTACTCGCCGCGGTCGTAGGCTTCTTGCGCGCGTCGCAGCACCTGCTCGGCGCCGCCCATCGCCTCGACGTAGAGCATCCCGGACTGCTCAGGCGGCAGTGGGTTCAGGTTGGCGGGGTTGCCGTCGAACCACCCGAAATAGGCCTGGTACACCGCCTTGGCGTTGTGGCGGACGGTGCCGTAGTAGTCGCGATTGGCGAACACCGAGGCCAGCGTCGAGGGCATCGTCAGTTCTTCGGCGATCTCCTGGGGACCCAGGCCGTCGTTGGCCAGCCGCAGCGTCTGGTCGTGCAGATACTTGTAGGCGTCGCGCTGCTGCTTCAGGTAGGCGACGACGCGCTCGTTGCCGAAGGTCGGCCAGTGGTGACTGGCGAACACCACATCGAGGTTGGTGGAGAACAGTTCGATGGCTTCGTCGATGTAGCCGCTCCACTTCAGCGCGTCGCGCACTTTGGCGCCGCGCAGCGTGTAGAGGTTGTGCAGCACGTGCGAGACGATCTCGGCTCCGCAGTACGCCTTGAGATCCGGGAGGAAGAACGCCATCTCGGCCGGTGCTTCCGAGGCCGGCGCGTACTGGAACTGAAATCGCACTCCGTCCAGTTCCAGTTCCTGCGGCGTCGTGTCGATCAGGTCGGTGGGTTCGAGGATGTCGATGCTGCCGGTGGCCGGGCCTTTGCCCAGACCGGTGTCGACGTGGCCGCGCTCCGAGCGCGCCAGGCCGCTGCCGTACATGAAGCTCGCGCGACGTCCCATCGCCACGCCGGCCAACACGTTCTCGCTGGTGGCTTCTTCGATGAAACCTTTCGGCGCGACCACGCGCAGGCGTGCTGGATCGGTGGTCGGGTCTTCGAGCACCGCGCCGATGCCGCCGAAGTGATCGATGTGACTGTGGGTGAAGATCACCGCGACGATCGGCTCGTTGCCGAGGTGTTTGCGCGCCAGCGCCAGCGCGGCGGCCGCGGTCTCCTTGGCGGTCAGCGGGTCGACGACGATCCAGCCGCTGCGTCCGCGGATCAGCGACAGGTTGGAGAGATCGTAGCCGCGCACCTGGTAGATTCCGTCGGCTACCTGGAACAGGCCATGGATGCCGTTGAGCTTGGCTTGGCGCCACAGGCTCGGGTTGACGCTGGCGGGAGCCTCTCCGTCTACGAACGCGTAGTCCCTCGGCCTCCACAGCGCCCTTCCGCCGGCGGTGCGGATCGCCAGGTCAGGTTTGGTGGCGACCAGCCCGCGGCGGGCCTCCTCGAAATCCGCCGCGTCGGCGATCGGAAGCGCGCCGGCGACCGCAGCGTTGGCCTCGGCCGTGAAGCGGCTGGCGGCTACGTTGCCGCTGGCATCGGCGGCCGCGGAGGCGGCGTCGCCGGCGGCGGGAGGCGCCTGACGGTGGCAACCAACCACAAGGGGGGTCAAGGCGGCCAGGACCGGGAGCACCAGCGCGAGCGCGGTGGCCGCGCCGGGGGTGGGTTGTCGTTTCATGGGCGTCCGAGGCCTCCTGTTACCTTCTATATGGAGCGGAGAGGGTGCCGTTATGTCCGAGCGCGCCGCACACTGAAAGCGGACCGGGCACGCGGGCTTCGGCTGGCCGGCGGGCCAAGGGCGCCGGTTGCGCCCGCAGCCGGCGTGCAGCAAATTGCCGGCATCGCGCTGAAATTCTTCTAAAGGAGAGCCCTTTGAATAACCAATCCGAATATCGTCTTGCCGACTTCACCGCCACGCCGCTACGGGCTCTTGCGATCACCCTCGCGCTGCTGACCGTTGTTGCCACCACGCCTTCGCTTTCGCAGGCGACCGACGCGGCGGCTCCCGCTGCGGCCAAGCAGCAACCGATGCGCGGGATGCCGGGCGCGGCCGGCGCGCCGCAGATGACGCAGCCGGCAGGCGTGAAGGTGACCGCCGAAGTGCTCGAGACCATGAACGCAGCCAACTACACCTACGTGCGCGTCAAGACCGCATCGGGCGACGTGTGGGCGGCCGGCCCGCGTACCGAGGTGAAGGTGGGCGACAAGATCAGCTTCGACCGCGGCGTGCCGATGACCAACTTCGAGAGCAAGTCGCTTGGTCGCACCTTCGACAGCATCGACTTCGTCGGCCGTTTCGTTGTCGGCGACGGTACGCAAGGAGCGGCGGGCGCGGCTTCGGCGCCAGCCGCGGGCGGCCCACCGGCCGGTTCGGCGCCTCCGCACGCGGGCGTCAGCAAGGCCGCGCCGACCGCGGTCGATCTGACCGGAATCGCCAAGGCCAAGGACGGCAAGACCGTCGCCGAAGTGTTCGACCAGCGCACCGCGCTGTCGGGCAAGGAAGTCATCGTGCGCGGCAAGGTGGTCAAGTCCAATCCCGAAGTGATGGGTCACAACTGGCTGCACGTGCGCGACGGCAGCAAGGGCACCGATGGCTCCGACGACCTGACGCTCACCACCAAGGACACCGCCAAAGTCGGCGACACCGTCGTGGTGCACGGCAAGGTCGTGACCGACAAGGACTTCGGATTCGGCTATCACTACGACGTGATGCTCGAGGAGGCCACGGTCACGGTCGAGTAGTCCCGCCGGGCGGGTCAACGTCATGCGCGGCGCGCCGGCCGGTTGAACCCCGGCGGCGCGCCGTCACAGATGGAGCGGCTCGACAGTGTCGAGCACCAGCGCCGATGTTACGGCGCGACCGCCTTGAACCCCGCGGGCGTGTTCAGGCTGGTGCGTAGCGCGACGAACTCACTGGTCCAGCACTTGGTGGCGCCGTCGACCAGTTGCACGACCACGTTCGGATCTTCGTCGAAAAACTCCGAGACGGAGAACGCCGCCGGCAACACCAGCGCCGACCCGCGCGCACTGAGCTTGACCGAGGTCTTGGTGTCGGCGCCGGTCTTCAGTTGCAGCTTCTGCACGCCGTCGGCCGATGCCGTCTTGTCCTTGTAGTTCCAGCCATTCGGGTCTCTGCTCGTCCACAGGCCTGC
>JACRCR010000215.1 GCA_016218925.1 Deltaproteobacteria bacterium
CTGGGAGCCTGAACCAAGACTCTCGTGGATGCGCGCAACGCCGCGAGCTGGTCTTGCGTCAGGCTCCCGACCGTTTGAGCGCCGCCTGCGCACCGACGCGATCGGCCGATGTCGAAGCGGGCGCGTGGTTCAACGCGTCCGCTGCGACACCGCTCAGTCTCCGGTCGCGCTGAACATCCCTTCCTTGTTCACGCCGGCGCTCGCCTGCGTGTAGGACGCCTGCCAGCAGGTGCCGTCGCTCGCCTGTAGTTGCACGCGCAGCGGTAGCGAAGCCGGCAACGAAGGCGGCCGCAGATTGCTGCTCGACGCCTTGACCAGCAGGCTCGACTTGCCGCCGAGGCCGCTCTTGAAGACGATGTCGGTCACGCCATCGTGCAGAGCGCGCGGATCGTCGAACTTGAAGCCGGCTCCGTTCTTGGTCTGCTTGAGGGCGCGCCAGCAGGGCTCATCCTTCTTGCAAGTGCCGCCGCCGGGGACCAGCAGCTCCGATGTCAGATGCGTGATGTCGCCGCTCTCGTCGTAGACGCACAGCGCGTAGCTTCCGCCAGTGGTCGGGTCTCCGAAGTCGGAGGCCACCGCATCGGAAGCCGAAGCGATCTTCCACACCAGCTTGCGGCCGCCGCGACCGTTGTTCTTGATCGTCAGCGGCGACTTGCCCGACTTCAGCGAGACCTTGCAGGCGTCGACCGGTTCGGCGCTGCACTTGGAAGCCGCGACCGCGCCGTATCCGAACGCGTACGGAATACCCGCATAGGCTCCCTTGTCGGGACTGATTCGCAGCGTGTAGGACTTGCCGACGTACGCTTCGACGTCGAGCGCGACCTCGGCGCCGGTTGCTGCGCCGATCGGTGGCAGCAGCGATGGCGCCAGATAGTACGTCTCGGGATCGGGCGTGAAGCGCAGCATCGGGTCGAGGTCGGAGGCGGTCTTCGCCACCGTGCGGCCGTCGTCGTCGATGATCTGCACGCGCAGCGGAATCGGCATTTCGAACAGCAGGCGATGCTCGATGAGCGGCGAGATCCACGACGAACAGCCGGGCGGCAGGCAGCTCGGGATCATCACCTCGAACGGCGACTGGACGTCGGCGAACTGGAGGTTCCCCACGAAGATGCTGCCGTTGCCGGCGACGATCGCCGCCCAGTCGTCGGCGTCGCAGCCCCAGCCGATGCCGTTGCCGTTGGGATCCGCCTGATTGCGGTTGCGAACGTCGGGGCAATTGTCGGACGAGTTGGGAACCGTATCGCCGTCGCGGTCGTCGTCGCACGCATCGCCGATACCGTCTCGGTCCAGGTCGCGTTGATCGGCGTTGGAGTAGCCCGCGCAGTTGTCGCAGGCGTTGCCGCAGCCGTAGCTCGGGTGCGTCGGCGCCAGGCGATCGGCGCACACCAGCGAGTCGGCGTCGGTGTCGGCCTGATCGGCGTTGGAGCGGTTCGGGCAGCTATCGGCGCCGTACGGCGATGCCGAACAACCGCTCGGTATCCCAGGGCCGGGAGCGAAGGGGCCGCCCTGGTTGCAGATGCCATCGGCGTCTGCGTCGGGATCGCAGGCATCGCCGACGCCGTCACCGTCGACATCGGTGACCACCGGCGTCACCATCGTCGGGCAGTTGTCGACGGCGTCGCTCAGTCCGTCGTCATCGCTGTCTTGACAGGCGTCGCCGATCCCATCGCCGTTGCCGTCGGCCTGGGTGATGTTCCAGACCCGCTGGCAGTTGTCGCGCGACACGACGGCGTTCCTGTTGCACTGCAGCGCCACTCCGGGCGTGCCGGCGGCCAGCGGCCCGCCGGCGTCGCATACCTGGTCGTCGTCGTCGTCGCCGTCGCAGACGTCGCCGAAGCCGTCGCCGTCGTTGTCGGTCTGGCTCATCGACGGGGTCGAGTCGCAGTTGTCGCGTGCATCGGGGATTCCGTCGTTGTCGCTGTCGGCGTCGCCGGCGTCCGGGGTTCCGTCGCAGTCGGAGTCGAGGGCATTGGAAGCCAGGCCGACCACGGCAAAGGCGTTGACGACGTCGCACATCGAGATCGGTGGATTCGACATCGCGGGTGGCCGTCGGTCGCCGACACCGAGTATTCCGTTGATGAACTCGTTGCGGACGTCGATCATCCGCGAACTGCTGGTCAGTCGCTGGGTCATCATCCGGTACATGTAGAACTCGGTGCGCGCGATCCCTAACGGGGCGATGGTGACGCCGCGGTGAGTGCCGCCCTGGGCGAGCAGATAGAAGGCCTTGTTCAGGATCCCGGAGTTGGTGTGCACGCCGCCCTTGTCACACGGGTCGTTGCCGCCGCTCGGGCAGTCGCGCTGAGGCATGTTCGCGTAGTTGGAGTAGTGGTCGGGCTGCGGACACGCGGCGGCCGGATTGTTGTTGCACCTCCCGAGACAGGCCGTCGGGTTCGACATGTCGCGGATGCTTCCAACGGCGTAGCCCCCGCAGGGCGTTGGCAGCGCCGAACCGTCGCCCAGAATCCAGTTATCGTAGCCCGCTGCCGCCACGCCGAAGAAGTCCGCGAGCGCTTCGGCGACGGCTCCCGTCTCCCAGGCGTTGGCTAGGTCGCAGGAATCCTTGTCGACGTAGTGGCCGTACTCGTGACCGAAGATGTCCGGCGTGATCACTCCGTCGCCGAACACCATGCAGACGTCGCTCGCCGCTGCGTTTTGCCACCCGTTGCCGACGTGACAGAAGGCCTCGATCTGTTCGTCCGAACCGTCGCTGCCGCGGCGCCCGAAGTGGCCGAGCCAGTAGTCGTAGGTGGCGATGGTGCGCTGATACATCACGTCGCCGTCGCGGTCCCCGCCCGGATAGCTTCCGGGGTAATCGTCGGTTGTCCCGTCCTCGGTGAACCACTGGTCGGAGGGATCGTCCCAGAAGGCCTGCCAGCAGGTGCTCGAGGTGTCGTTGTTGGCGGTGCTCAGGTCGTAGTCGCGCGCGGTGCGCTCGCGGTCGGAGATCTCGAGCACCTCACCGGTGAACGCATCGACGTAGTAATCGGCGGTTGCGTCGTTCTGGTCGAAACGGGTTCCGCCGGCGACCACGCGCCAGCACAGGCGGGGTTTTCCCGGCGTCGTCCGCAGGAACCCGGGGTCGAAGTAGACGAGCTTGGTCGCACCCCGCAGGCCCGCAGAGGTCAGGAACTTGCCTTCGGCGAGCGCTGCCGCCTCGGCTTCCTCGGGCTCGAGTTGCGGAGTCTCGGCGGTCTGCGGCGCCAGCGTGTTCCAGCGCCCGTGGGTGGCGACGATCTCGTGATCTTCGCTGAGCAGGACGACGATCTCGCCGCCGAGGAAAGGCACCGAGCCGACCTTCTGGCCGAAGGTCATCGCCGAGATGCCGTTCTCGATCGAGATGCGATCGAGGAACAGCGTCGTGCGCGGATCGCCGAGCCTGTAAAGGTCGCGATAGGTATCGAGGAACGCCAGCGCGCCGGCCACCGGATCGTCGCCGGCTGCGCCGATCGGGACCTGCATGCGGATCGAAGTCGGGATGCCGTCTTCGATCCACGCATCGACCGGGGTCAGCGAGGCGCTCTTCAAAGCATCGAGGGCGGAGATCTGCTGGTCCTTGTCGAACAGGCAGCTTGCGTTGCAGCCGTCGCCGCTCTGTTGATTGGCGTCGTCGCATTGCTCGCCGGCCGCGACGTTGGGATAGCCGTCGC
The DNA here is from genome assembly GCA_016218925.1 of Deltaproteobacteria bacterium. Lineage (GTDB taxonomy): Bacteria > Desulfobacterota > Binatia > UBA1149 > CAITLU01 > CAITLU01. The sequence goes on from JACRCR010000215.1 coordinate 3,651, forward strand.
CGCACGCGACCGCCGTGCAGTCGCCGTCGCAGACCGCGTTGTCGCCGCCCTTGTCGCAGATTTCGAGAATGGTGGGTCCGTCCACTCCGCACTTGGAGCCTTGCGTGACGGCCTGCGTGCACGCGATACCGTCGCCGCACACGTTCCACGTGCAATCATTCGTGCATGCATCGTCGTCGAAAAGGTTGCCGTCGTCGCACTCTTCGGCGAATGCCACCTGGCCGTCCAGAGGATCGCACTTGGCCTGCGCCGGCGTTGCCGCGGCCAGCGTGACCACCAGCACCGACAGGCACAGGCCGCCCCACCACGTCGCATCGCGCACGCGCAGCACCCCGCAGCGCAGCGACACCACCTCATCGCATGCGCGGCGACCGCGCCTCACCGAATCGATCCCCTTCATGTCGTGAATCCCCCTGCGACGAGCACGTTCCCCCCGCGCTGCGTCGGGTCGGAGCTTAACCGACGACCACACGCGCGAGAAGACGATCGCCGAGGTTTTCCGGCTGCGCGCCGTTCATCGCGGTTGAACGAGCGTTAAGACGGAGCGCGGGGCAATTGCCTCAACACGCGAGGCGGAAATGATTGCCAAAGTGGATCCGGATGTGGCAAGACGGCGATGAAGCCGCGCTCCAAGAACGAGCCCGCGCGGCGCAACCCAAGGACCTGTTTGCCGTGTGCGTCTGCCCCATCGTTTCGCGCGGACATAGGTCGCGCCGGAACGAAATCCAGATCGCGGGCGCCGATAGCGGTCGAATTCAGCTTGCTCGCGGAGGGCGAAAAAACTACAAAAGTCGACTTGGGAGTCTCGTTTCGGCGGATCATCTGTGCGCATTCGGACGCCGCTGGGGCGTTTACTACATACTCCGTCGACGCGAACGTGAGTGATGGCAAAAGGAAGTCACGAGATCCGGGACGCGATTCACGTCTTCATTCGATATTCGTCACATGAGCGGCGGGTCATCGACTCGCTCCCGTTCCAGCGTCTGCGCAGCATTCACCAGTTGGCACTCTCATTCCTCGTTTATCCCGGAGCCACACACAAGCGGTTCGAGCATTCCCTCGGCGTTATGGAACTCGCGGGGCGGGCGTTCGACGTGGTGACAGCACAGGACAACGTAACCGACGTGATCAGAAAGTCGTTCCCGGAGATTGGCGATCTCCAGGCGCGGCCTTATTGGCGTACGGTCCTGCGGATGGCTGCTCTGTGTCACGACATCGGACATCTCCCGTTCTCGCACGCCGCCGAGAAGGAATTGCTGCCCACTGGCTGGACTCATGAGAGGCTCACCAAGGAGTTCATCCTCTCGTCGGAAATGCAGGAGATATGGAAGTCGATGACTCCTCCGCTTCGCGCGGATGACGTTGCAAGGCTTGCGGTCGGCCCGGACAAGGCAAAGGAACTCGAGTTCACCCAGTGGCATGAGCTTCTATCCGAACTGATCGTCGGCGATGCGTTCGGGGTCGATCGGATCGATTATCTTCTCCGTGATTCTCTACACACCGGTGTCGGGTATGGTCGCTTCGACCACCATCGCCTGATCGACACCCTGAGGATTCTGCCTCAAGCACCGCTCGCGGGCCCCGACCCGTCGACTGAGACCCCGGCCCTCGGAGTCGAACGCGGAGGGATCCACTCGGCGGAGGCCCTGCTCTGGGCGCGCTACTTCATGTACTCGCAGGTGTACTTCCATCACGTTCGCTGCATCTACAACATCCATCTCCGGGATTTTCTTGCGGATTGGCTGCCCGGCGGCCAGCTACCGGTTGCGCTGGAGGCTCTCGCTGAGATCACGGACGACGAAGCCTTGGCGGCGATCCGCGTAGCTGCGAAGAGTCCGTCGGCGAAAGGCCACGAACCGGCACGCAGGATCGTCAAGCGTGAGCACTTCAAGCTGCTCTATGAACGTCAACCCGCCGATGTCGCCAAGAACCCCGACGCGGGCGAAGCGATCTCCACCGCCGCGAGAGCGGAGTTCGGTGCGGACAACGTTCGCCGCGAGCGCTACAAACCCAAAGGTGCCCCTCTCGACTTCCCGGTCGGGGGAGCCGATGGTCGGTCGGCATCATCGATCTCGATTTCGGAGACGCTGCAGAAGATCCCGGTCGTCAATATCGACTATGTCTTCATCGAGCCGACCCTGCGCGAGAAGGCCGAAGTGTGGCTCGCCAAGAATCGTGACGACATCCTCGAAGCGTCCGCAAAGGAGTGATTTCATGACGTACACCGAACGCGTCGTCATCCTGTCCGAGCTGGCCGAACGGCTTCGTGCCAAAGGCAGTTGGTGCGGGGAGACGCACTTACAGAAGTCCGTGTATCTTCTTCAGCATGTGGAAAAAGTCCCTCTCGGATTCGAGTTCGTGCTCTACCGTCATGGGCCGTTCTCCTTCGACCTGCGCGAAGAACTTTCCGCCATGCGGGGTGACGGGTTTCTGCGAGTCGAACCCCAGTCTTATCCGTACGGTCCCCGGCTCATGGCCGATCCGAGCAGCGCAGCCGTGCGCTCGGCGCACGCGGGGGCGCTCCGGCGGTACGAGAAAAACATCGAAGCTGTGGCCGATATCGTAGGCGCTAAGGGCGTCGCGGATCTGGAGAAGCTGGCCACGGCGCTGTTCGTGAGCGAGAGTGCGCCTGGAGCCAGCGCGGAGATCCGCGCGGTGCGGATCAACGAAATGAAGCCACACGTCAGCTACGACGATGCGCTTGCTGCTGTGAGCGCCGTTGACGACATCCTTCTGCGTTGCTCATCGCAAGAGTGAAACGTCTCTCGTTGCCGTAAGGCAAGGTGCGAGGACAGCGAGGCTTCCGATGACCCGTGAACGTCGCGGCTCGATCGACTCAATCGAACACGTGATCGAGACCGTGCTCGCCCCTGGACGCGTCGCCTCGTACAACGCCGGCTTCGGATTCGTCAGCGATCTGCAACAGGTCGAGGAGAGAGTCCGGCAACTGGTCTCCAAAGAGACGGCGCGCGCAGGGGCTGGTGTCCGAGCGACGAGCCATCCTTCCTGCAGCGCGCGAAGGCGCTCTGGCGCTAGCGGCGCCGGATCGGCAAGATGGGCTCACGGCCTTTTCCCGAGATCGCCGAACCGCGCCGGGCCTCCCTGACCGAACGATCCGCGTTGACGACGCGGACGAACCCGCGGTGACTGTCAAAGAAGGAGGGACGTTCCATGATGTCGACAGCCAGGTTCCTACCGAGTCTCTTGCTGCTCTTTTTCATCGCGACGTTTCACTTGCTGATCGCTCGGCCGGGGATTGCCGCTTATTGCGGCGATGATGTCGAAGGGCGCCGCGTCGCCTGCGCCTGCGGAGACACGGTGATCGCCGATACCACGCTTCGGGCCGACGATCCCGTCGTCACTACGCGTTGCCTTCTCGATGGACTGATCCTTCGCGCGTCGCCTTTCGCCGATTCGATCCGCGTCGATCTGGCCGGCTTCACCATCACGGGGGCACCCTACGGCGTCGGAATCCTGGTCGCCGCAGGCGGTGCCAGCGGTGCGGTCATTTCGGGTGGAACAGACGCGAAGGCGACGATTCTCGGATTCGGCACCGGGGTCATGTCCGTTCGGACCGGTGCGCTGGCCCGGTTGGAGAACATCGCGCTGCGCGGCGCTCGCCGCGATGGGGTTCGTGTCGTCGGTCGCGGAGTATTCCTGGTCGACGTGGAAGCCTCGGACAACAGCGGCGACGGGATCAGACTCAGTGGCGCCGGTGGTCGCCTGATCCGTACTGTCGCCAGCGGCAACGGCGGGAACGGGATTACCATCATCGCCGACGGGACCGCTGTCGAGGCGGTAACTGCCGGCAATGCCAAGGACGGCGCGGTCATTCGTGGAAGTGACAACGACCTCGGCGGCCTTCGCGCTCGCGAGAACGGCGGGACCGGCCTTCTGGTGCAGGGCAGATCCAACGACACGCGAGGATTGGTGAGTGAGTTCAATCGCAAAGCCGACGTTCTGTCCGTCGGCGGCAGGGGTGCGCGATGATGCCCCGCGCGGCGACTCCCATCACGGCAGCGGTCGTGTTCCTCGCCATGGCCCGCGTCGCGGCAGCGGCGTTGCCACTGGTCGCGAACGGTACCGATGACATCTGCCTTCCGACCGCCGATCCATGCGTGATCGATCGACCTACGACGATCGTCGCGCCCGGCGACTTCGATTTCGGCCTGCGCAGCGTCCAGATCGTGCCTGGTGGCTCGATCGAAACCACCTGGGCGACGCTGCGTTGCGGCGAGTTCATCGTCAACGCCGACGACAAAGACGTCGCGATCAGGCTTCCCGACACGGCTCTCGACCAGGCGTACTTGACGGTGACGGC
>JACRCR010000217.1 GCA_016218925.1 Deltaproteobacteria bacterium
CGACGACTGCGTCGGCGTTGCCACCGGCGATCCCAGGGACTTCACGACCTTCGACGAATTGTGGGCCGCGTTTGGCATCCAGGCCGAGAACGTGATGCGCCACACGTTCATCCAGCAGTTCGTCGCCGACAAGCTGAAGTCCAGCTACATCGCCTCGCCGATGTTCTCGATGATGCACGACCTGTGCATGGCCGACTGCCAGGACATTCACTCGGGGCCGATCAAGAACGGCCTGTACCTGGGCTTCTTCGACATCATCGGCTTCGGAACCGTCATCGACTCGCTGGCGGCGATCAAGAAGCTGGTGTTCGACGACCGCGCGCTGACGATGGACGAGCTGCTCGGCGCGCTCGACGCCAACTTCGATGGCCATGAAGCCGTCCGTCAGATGTGCCTGAACGCGCCCAAGTACGGCAACGACGACCCCTACGCCGACAGCATCGGACGCGACATCGAGGAACATTTCGCGCGGCTGGCGCACAGTCAGACCAGCGCGTTCGGCGGCGAGCTCGACCTGCGCTACGTGTCGGTCACCTCACACGTCCCGCTCGGGATGATCGTCGCCGCCACGCCCGACGGGCGCCGGGCCGGCGAGCCGCTGTCCGAAAGCGTCAGCCCTTCCCAAGGCGCCGACGTACACGGGCCTACCGCCACGCTGGCCTCGATCGCCAGCACCAAGTGCGCCCAGTACAAGGAGCGCGCGGCGCGCTTGCTCAACATGAAGCTGTCGCCCGCATCGGTGGCAGGCGAAGCCGGCACCAGAAAGGTGATGGCGCTGATCCGCACCGTCTGCGACATGAAGATGTGGCACTTGCAGTTCAGCATCGTCAACCGCGAGACGCTGCTGGCCGCGCAGGCTGACCCGGAGAAGTACCGCAACCTGCTGGTGCGCGTGGCAGGATACAGCGCGTACTTCGTCGACCTGACCCCGGCCCTGCAAAGCGAGATCATCCGCCGGACCGAGCACACGCTCTGACCGCGACCGGGCGAGCAGCGACCGCGATGATCGCCGACTCGGCAAGCGAGAACGGCTCGAAGGGCTGGATCTTCAACATCCAGAAGTTCTCGCTGCATGACGGCGCCGGGATCCGCACTCTGGTGTTCATGAAGGGATGCCCGCTGGCCTGCACGTGGTGTTCCAACCCCGAAAGCCAGGCCTACCGCGCCGAACTTCTCTACGCACGCGGCCGGTGCATCGGCGCGAGCGAGTGCGACCGCTGCATTCCGGTCTGCAAGACCGCAGCGATCGGTCGCGACGATGAAGGTAAGGTCGCGGTCGACCGCACGCTCTGCGACAACTGCGGCGAGTGCGCCCGCGTGTGCCCGTCCAAAGCGCTCGAGTTGTCGGGCACTCTGGTCAGCGTCGACGACGTGATCCGCACCGTAGAGCAGGACGGCGGGTTCTACGTGCGCTCTGGCGGAGGCCTCACGGTGAGCGGCGGCGAGCCGCTGGCCCAGGATCGTTTCGTCGAAAACCTGCTGGCCAAAGCGCAAAGCCGCGGACTCGACACCGCGATCGAGACTTCGGGACTTTGCAGATGGGAAGCGCTGCGACGCGTAGCGCCGCACGCCGATCAGATCTTCTACGACATCAAGTGCATCGACGCGCGCAAGCACCGAGACGCAACCGGCGCCTCCAACGACATCATTCTGGAGAACTTCCGCAGGCTGCGAAGAGAATTCCCGCGCACGCCGGTCGTCGTCCGAACCCCGATCGTTCCCGGCCTGAACGACTCGACGGCGGACATCGAAGCGATCGCCCGATTCATCGATGCCGCCGGCGGAACCAGTGCGCACGAGCTGCTCGCCTATCACGGGTTCGGTGAGCCGAAGTACGACCGGCTCGGCAGAAGCTACCCGCTGTGCGGCACGCCGCCGCCATCGGAGGAGTCGATGGCGATCCTTCGAGAGGCAGTCCGTGCGGTCCAATCTGCGCGTGACCGAGATCAGTCCGCGTGACTTTCCAACAAGGACAGTTCGTGCACGTCGCTGTAGCAGTACGCCAGATCGAAGAGTATTCGGTTCAGAGGATTTCTCGAGAAGAAATAGAAGCCGCACGGCTCGCGCGACTCGACCAGCCGCACCTTGGTGTGATTGTCGATGAGACTGTAGTGAACGCGGGTAATCCCTTCGGTCAGCGCGTAATCGAGTGACCCGAGAATCACCCGTTCGTACAGGAAGTTGTTCCGCGAGTAGGCGCGATTGAAACCGCCCACGACCCCGCCCATGTGCGAGCCGCAGACCTGGAAGGTGTGGAACCCGGCGATCGTGTCTTCCACGCGGACGAGCACGTGAACGTACTCGTCTGAGTCAAAAACCTCGGTCGTAAAGATGTTTTCCTCGAAAAACCTCTGGCCGGGTGTGTTCACCCGACTGTGGTCGACTGAGCATTCGACGCACTTTCTCGCCTCTTCGATTTCCGCACCGCACAGAGGACCGCATCGAACGCTGGTGATGACGGCACCTCCCGCGCGCCGTAGATTCTTCCTGAGGCTCGGATGCTCGGCAAGGTACGCGGATACATCGCGGTACCTCGTCACATCGAGGTACGCCTCGGAAGGGCACGCGTATTTCCGGAAGCCTTCTCTCTGGTAGATCGGGTCACACGCGACCGTGTCGATGATTATGGCCATGTCGGCCTCCGCCTGGTCTCTCAACCAGGCGAGGAAAGCCTGCATGATCGCTGGTTCCATCGCGGGATCTCGAAAGAAGAACGGCCGCGTGAGATTCGAGGTGATCAGATTGCGGAAAGAAACGTAGAGGCAATTGGAGGCCAGTGCTGACAGGCGCGCAGCCAGCTTGCTCACCAAAGCGCCTTTTCGCAGCCCCGAATACGACGCACGCAGATCGACTGGCTTCACTCCCAGGAAGAGCCCGAGCCCAACCAGTTCGGCGTCCAGGTATGCCTTCAGGTAGAAGAACCGTACCTGTGGGGTAGATCTCGCGACCCACTGGCCGAACAGGTCCCACACTCGATCCGACAGTCTCTCGCGCTCGAGATGGCCTCGGAATACTTCCTTTTCCTGGTCCGTCAGCGAAGTGTCTTTCTCGCAACGCATGGTGGTCCCCCGCAAGTCGTCAGCCCCCTCAGCGTTCCGATCCGCGGCCGATTCAAACGCGCGTCAGCCCGCGGTGCTCCTCATCCTCGATCGGTATTGAAGCGCGACGACTCTTCTGCGGCAATTCCCGACGCCCCGGGTCAGGGGAGCCCTTGCGAAGCAGACGCAGCGTCTCCTCGTAGATCACGCGGCGCGGTCCTACCGCGACTATGTCGACGACGCTGCGCGAACAATTCCGGTAGATGATGCGCAAACGGCCGACGCGATAGCTGCACAGTCCGTCAAGCTCTTCCTTCAGCGCCTTGCCCGCTTCGGGGCTTTCCAGAATACCATCCAGCGCGGCCCTGACCTTGCGCTTGATATCAGGATGAAGGCCGCGCAACAGCGTCGCCACGTCGTTGGGAACCCTCGGCCGTCGCACTATTTTTCGCCGCGCTCGCCCAGGAGTTCGTCGAGCGTATAGATGCGAGCCTTTCCGGCCTGGAGAGACTTCAAGCCCTTTCTGACCTCCGCCGTGAGTTCGGCATCGGCGCGTACCGCGATCGTTTCTTTCCAGCTCTCGAACTCGTCCGGGCTGATGAGCACGGCTGCCGGGCGGCCGTTCCTCGTGATCACGATCTCCTCGTCCCTGTCTTCAATCGAATCCACGAGACTGCTGAGCTTCGCCTTCGCCTCGGAGAGTGACATCGTTTTCATGCTTGGACCTCTATCCCGAATGACCCGAATTCTGGTCAGAGTACGGAGGCGCCACCCGCGATCAAGCCGGGATGGCGGAGGTCCCGCGCGCAGCAAGAACTTCGGATTAACCTACTTGCCAAAATCAACCTACTAGGTTAAACGCGCCCGTGGAGAAACGGACACCTCACTGCAACCCGGCCGTGGTGAAAGCGCTGGTCGCCGCCGGAAAGGTGCGCGCTACGGTATCGGCACTGGCCGGCGCGGCGGCCCTGGAGTTGGATCTCCCGGGAATCGTTGCGGTGCTCGAAGCGCTGACCGCAAGAGACTTCCACAAGAGCATGACCACCCACGGCGACCACACCATTTGGCGGGATATCTATCGCCGGATCACGGCGGCGGGACGAGTGTACCTGAAGCTGACCGTGATCGATGACGTACTCATCGTGTCCTTCAAGGAGCTATGACCATGAAATGTCCCTCCTGCGGTGCGGCAGAACTGGTGCATGACACCCGCGACGTGCCGTACGTCTACAAGGGCGAATCAACGCGGATTCCGGCCGTGAACGGCGAGTTCTGTCAGGCCTGCGGCGAGGCGGTGCTGGAGATGGGCGAATCGGCGCGGACCAGCGGTTTGATGATCGAGTTCAACAAGCAGGTGAACGCGACGATCGTCGATCCCGGCTTCATCGCCAGCGTGCGCAAGAAGCTGAACCTCGACCAACGTGAGGCGGCCGAGATCTTTGGCGGCGGTGTCAACGCATTCTCGCGATACGAGAACGGCAAGACCAGGCCGCCGATCGCGCTGGTGAAACTACTCAAAGTGCTGGAGCGCCATCCCGACCTGTTGGACGAAGTGCGCGCGTCTTGATCGCGGGTAGCGGACCGGGGGTGAGCCTCACGCCTGTATGTCGAGCCTCACGAGTTGCCGGCACCGCGCCGGTAGGCCTTTTTCGGCAGCCTGCACTAAGATGGCCCATGGCCAGCCCGCCGAAACCCGCCCGCACGACCTATCCTTTCCGCCCGAGCCTGCTGCCGCTCACCGCCGTCGCGCTCGGTCTGCTGCTGCTCGGTTGCGGAGCAACCAGGTCGCTAATGCGAGGCACGCCTCCGCCGAAAGCGGTCGAGCAGACCGGGCAGGCCAGGACCGCGGTCGACGGCCTCGAAGGCAAGCCCATCGGTCTGACCAACCAGGAACCGATACCGATCGGCGAAGCCCCGCCGTCTCCCGGCGTGACACCGGCACCGGCACCGCCGATCAGCGCGGTCGATTCGCTGATTCCCAAAGCTCCGCCCGAACTGGCTGCTGCGGCGGCAGCCGCAGCGGCGGCAGCACTGCCACCGGGCGAAAAGTTCGACGAAGGCAACCCCACTCATCGCCTGGCGCGTTGCCGCGTGCACGTGGCCCGCTCCGAGTGGTTCGACGCGATCGGCGATTGCCGCAAGGCGGCCGAACTCGCACCCAAGTCCGCCGAGCCATGGATCGAGTTGATGCGCATCTACGTGACGATCCAGTCGTACGGCGACGGCGCCGACGCGGCACGAGCGGTACTCGCACGCGAGCCGGGCAGCGCGCCCGCCTATTACTATCTCGGTTGGGCGCTCAGCGGCGGTCAGGACTATCCGGCTTCGATCAAGGCCTTCCGGCAAGCGGTGTCGATCGATCCGCGGCGAGTCGAGTACCTGCAGGGCCTCGGCATCACCTACTGCCTGGCCGACAACTTCGCCAGGGGCATCGCTACTCTCGAACAAGCACGCACGCTCGATCCCACCAACGCCAAGACCAAGGATCTGCTCGGCGAAACACGCTCGCAACTGGCCGAGCGTCTGGCGCCTCACCAGAAGGCAGTCAAGGAGAAGCCCGAAGATCCAGCCGCGCACGCGATGCTCGGCAGCAAGCTTCAGCAGTATGGATCGGCAGAGAAGGCGCTGGTCGAGTACGACTCGGCACTCGCCAAGATTCCCTCGCCGCTAGCCAGTCAGGACGAAGACACGAGGCATCTGGCCGCCGCGCTCTACTACAACCGCGGCGTGCTGTACCGCGACCTCGGACGCGGCGACGCGGCGGTACCGGCCTTCAGCAGGTCTTTCGAGATCGATCCCGCGCTGGCGCCTCAGGCCTGGTACTTCATCGGCCTGATCGCCTACGACAAGGGCGACAAGGAAGGCGCGATCCGTGCGCTCAGCAAGTCGGTGCAGGGCGCGCCGAAAGTGATTGAGAACCGCAGGGCACTGGCGCTGGCCTACGAGAAGTCGGGCAAGAAAGCGGCGGCCAAGGAGCAACGCGACGTGGTGGCGCAGTTGCAGCGCGAAGCTGCGGAAGCGGGCAAGCCGGTGGCCGAAGAGTCGCCGGACGAAGCGATGCAGCCGCAGCCCGCGCCCGACTCGGCAAGCACCGGCAACGTTGCTACACCGCCGGCGCCCGCAGGCGAGGCCACGCCGCAACCGTCCTCGCCGAACCAGGACCCCGGCGACGACTCGCAAGGCGCCGAGTGACCAGCGCGACATCGAAGCAACCCGCGAGCATCGAGACGCTGGCGCGCAAGTGGCGCACCGACGATCCCGAGCGAATGATCGGTCGCGGCCATCCGGTGGGCGACTTCCTGGAAGCCTACGATTGGAAGGTGCTGGGCGAGCGCGTGGGTTTTCTGCGCCTGGCCTGCCACCTGCCCGACCAGGTCAGGAACCCGCGCGGCGAACTGTTCGGCGGCTTCACGCCGACCTACGCCGACCTGGTCGCCGTCTTCACCGGCCGCGCCGGCCGCCGCCAGGAGACCCCGCGAAGCTGGCTCAGCACGGCGAGCCTTCGGGTCGACTACTTCGCCCCGATCGACGGCGATTTCATCATCGAGAGCGAAGTCTTGCACCGCACCGGTCGTACCCAGCACGTGCAGATCCGCTTCCTGGCCGAAGGCGAGCGGCTGCTTGCAATCTGCCACGCCACCATCATCGAGCAGAAGAGCGAGGGCGAAGCCTGAAACTGCGCCGAAGAAGTCGCCTTCCTGCCTGCGGCGTCCCGTGCCACAATCGCGCCCATGAAAATTCGCTCCGTCCCCGGCGCGTCGCCTGCGCGCATCGTTGCGAGCCTGGCGCTCGCGCTGCTCCCCGCCATCGCCCTCGCTGACAGCGCGGTCGTCAATCGCACGCACGCGCGCATCACCAACGGCGTGCTGACGCAGTCGCGGCCCACCACTGGCACGCTGCTCGTCAAGAGCGGGATCAACTACGGGTTGACCTGCTCGGGAACGCTGATCGGCTGCCAGACCTTCCTTACCGCCGCGCACTGCGTGTGCGCCGGCAGCCCGTTCGTGAACTGCGGGACCCCGAGTCCGTCCGGCTACGCGGTCTACCTGCAGAACGTCGGGATCGTGGGGGTTTCGGCGATCGACGTCGATCCCACCTACGATTTCGCCTCGCAGGGCGACGTCGCGGTGGTCACGCTTTCGGCTCCGATCACCGGCGTGCCTCCCACGCCGATCAACACCACGATGCGACCGCCGCTCGGAACCGCGGTCGAGATCGCCGGCTACGGGCTCACGCAGGGCGGAGCATCCGACACCGGCATCCTGCGCGAGGGCCAGGCGGTAACCGATGGATGCCAGGGCCAGGCCAATGACGCCGCCCACGTCTGCTGGGTTTTCGACTCTCCGCTTGGCGCCCCGGGCGCGGATTCGAACACCTGCAACGGCGACTCTGGCGGACCGCTGTTCGTCGACTTCGGCGGCGGCGAGGTGGTTGCCGGCATCACCTCCGGAGGCATCTCGGCCAACTGCCTGCCCACCGACGTTTCCTACGACACCGACGTCTACGTCCACCGCGCCTTCATCCAGAGCATCGGCGGCGCCGATCTGCTGAGCACCACCTGCGACGCCGGATCCCAGGTCGGCGACGTCGACACCGAAGTCTCTCACCTGTCGTTCAACTCGTTCACGGCCGCGGCATCGATCTGCCGCAAGGAAGTGCGCAAGCAGTACGCACGCTACACGACCAAGGCGCTCAAACTGCATCAGCGCTGTCTGAAGAGCGCCGACAAAGGCGACATCGCCGGACCGTGCCCGGACGCTCAGACCACCACGCGCCTCAGCGACCTTGCCGCCAAAGTGGACCCGACCAAGCTGGCCGCCAAGTGCCCGAGCAGCGTCGTGCCGGTAATCGGCGCGGCGCTCGGATGCGCGAGCGCCGCCGATGCGAGCGACCTGACGACCTGTCTGCTGGCGACCGGCGATGCGGCGACCGCGCGCATGCTCGACGCGCAGTACGCCGACTCCACTGCGGCAGCGCCTATCGCCGACGACGCCGAGCGCGGCTGTCAGGAAGCGATCGCCAAAGCGATGGGCGGCCTCGTGAAGTCCGCGCTGAAGGCGATCCCGAAGTGCGAGAACTCGCTCGACGCGAACAACGTTGCTTCCTGCCCCGACGCTTCAGCGTCGACGGCGCTGGCCAAGGCGGAAAGCAAAGCGAACGACACGATCGCTGCCACCTGCTCGGCCGCCGAGATCCAGGCGCTGGACGCCGCCGGCGCCTTCGGAGGGCTGTGCGCCGGCGCCAGCTCGGTCACCGCGCTGCAAGACTGCGAGCGCGACGAGAACCTCGGTGCGGTCGACGACGTGACCGGCATCCTCGATGTAGCCGGCATGACCACGGCCTTTACTGTCACCGTGCCGGCAGGCGCCAGCCGCCTGGTGCTGACGCTGAACGGTCGCGAGGCCGGCGCTAACGATCTCGATCTGTACGCGCGGCTCGGCGCCGCCCCGACTACCTCGGTGTTCGACGCGGCCTCGGAGAACGGCGGGATGTTCGAAGAGATCGAAGTCGCCGCGCCAACGGCCGGCCTCTGGCACGTGCTGATCGCGCGCTACAGCGGCGACACGACGATACCGTTTCAGCTGAACGCGACGGTGTTCAAGCCGTGAGGCGAGACGCGGCGTGACCTTCCGTGCGGCGAAGGGTCACGCGCGCTCTCACCTGCACCGCACCGAATTGCCCGCGGCGGAGCACGCCACCTCGGCGCTGATCGCGCATTGCCCTGCGCTACCAGCTGCGGCGCTGTCGCCCAGCACCAGCGAGACGCGCAGCGGGCCGACCGGGCTCGCGATCGTCCACTTCTTGACCTGCACGTCGAACGCGAAGTCGTAGCCGGTTCCGTTGCGATAGCGCAGGCGCCTCAGTCCCGCGGCCGAGCCGGGCGTGCAGGCCGGCACATCGAGTGCTCCGGAGCGGTTGGTGTAGGAGACGCCGGCAGCCGTCGTTTTCCATCCGTCTCTTGCGTCGCAATCGGCAACGGGCTCGGCGGGAATCGGATCGGTCGCCGCGGTGAGCTGGTAGATCGCCGAAGCTCCAGAACCCATGTCCTCGACCAGCAACTGCGCTCCCTGCGTAAGAGAGGGCACCGGGATGCCGCCGGGGAAGAAGACGTTCCCCTTCAGCTTCAGGCCCTGGCGGCCGGGACCCTTCGTAGTGCCGCTGATCGTCGCGCTGAGGTCGGTGATGTAGCCGCCATCGGTACACACCGAGTTGCCCGACGACACGCAGCCGCCGCTCACTTTCTCCGGCGCCCACCAGTTGCGCGACATCGTGATCATCGCCAGCGCCTTGAGCGTGTTCTCGTAGTAGCCTTCGGCGTCGATCGGAGTCGAGGCGACGAGATCCCACACGCCGTTGAGCCAGCTCTGGTTGGCGGCGTCGACCATCGCGCCGACGCCGAGTGGCGCGACGAAAGCCATCGACAGGTAGTCGGTTCCCGGCGTGACAGCGCCGCTCAGTTGGTAGCCGGCGCCGATCGCACTCGGATCGTCGCCGGTGCTGGCGCGAATCCACGCGTTGATCTTCGCCACCGCGGCGTGCGCCGCGGCGTCGTCGCTCATCAGGTAGTCGGTGGCCAGGCGCCACGGATCGCGGCACGCGTTGTACGAGTAGGCGCCGTCGGTGTCGGCTTCCAGGAAGAAGGCCGGCGCCGGGGCCGGCGTGGAGAGCGCATCGACGACGAAATCCGGGAGCAGGCCGGTGACCGGACTGAAGTTGGTCTGCATGTCGTCGACGATCTGGTAGGTCGACGTGCGTAGCGTGTTCCAGAGCGGATTGGCGCCGGCGTCGAAGAAACTGCGGTAGTGGTCGGGCATGAAGTCCGACGTGCGCGTCGCATCGGCGTAGGTAGCGTCGCCGGGCGCGACCCAATCGCCGAGCAGGACGATCGCGTGCGTGGCATCCAGTGTGCCGCCGGCGATGTCGGCGAGCACTTGCAGGGCCTCGGCGTGGTAATCGATGGCACCGCAGCTTCCCCACTGTTTGTCGGCCAGCAGCAGCGCGAACGCGATGTCGAGGTCGCCGTCGGAGGCACTGTCGGCGCCATCGGCATCGGCGCACGACTTGTTCTGATACCAGGCCATCAGATGATCGTGAAGCGTGGTGGGGTGCTCGCGTGCGTAGGTGACCATGCCGTCGAAGATCTGGCGGGCCTGCGGATCGTGGCCGGCCATCAGCGCGGTGAGAATCATTCCGTAGCCGTGCGCTTCGGAGACGGTCAGGTTGCCGGCGCGCGTGCTCGACAGCACGACGTAGCGGCCGGCGCCGCAAGCCTCGGTCAGGTAGCGCTGCTTCCACGCGTCGTAGAAATCGGTGACGGCCTGGTCGAGCTGCGCCTGCGACAGGTGGCTCGGGGCGATGCTCGCAGCGGCGTACGAGATCGGATGCGAGGCGAACGGATGGTTCTGGGCCAGGGCCGGCGACGGCATCATGAGGGTTGCCGCCGCGCACAGTAGCGTGGCGGCGCGACAAGCGAGCGAGAAATGGAATTGCGTCATAGGCCTCCGTGTCGCGCCCATCTCAACTCCTGCCGGTCGAGCAGGCAAATCGAAAGCCGCGACTTGACCCCCTCCATGGAGCAGGCAAGTCGCAAGCCGCGACTTGACCCCCCTTCATGTGACCCCCCTTCATGGAGCAGGCAAGTCGAAAGCCGCGACTTGACCCCCCTTCACGGTTGCGCTTGGTGGGCGGAGCGGCCGGATACGAAGGTTTCCAGAACGCGGATGTTTTCGATGTGGTCGGGGTCGTCTAGCGGTGAGCGGTCCAGGATCACGAAGTCGGCTAGTTTGCCGGGCTCGAGGGAGCCGACTTTGGCTTCGAGGAATGCCTGGTAGGCGGCGTCGATGGTGATCGCGCGCAGGGCCTGCATCACGCCGATGCGCTGATCGGGGCCGAGAACGGCGCCGCTGGCGGCGCGGCGCGTAACTGCCGACGCGACGATGCGCAGCGGCTCCATCGGCAGCACCGGCGTGTCGGCGTGGATCGAGAAGCGAATCCCCCTTGCGGCTGCGCCTGCGGTCGGGCTGATGCGCGCTGCACGTTCGGGACCCAGAAAGCGGTCGCGGTGGCGGTCTCCCCAGAAGAACGTGTGCAGCGGGAAGAAACTCGGCACCACGCCGAGCTTCTTCATGCGATCGAGCTGGTCGTCGCGCGTCATCTGCGCGTGGACGATCACCGGCCGGGAATCGCTGCGCGGGTACTGCTTCTGTGCGGCTTCGAGCGCGTCCAGAATGTCGTCGATCGCCGCGTCGCCGTTGCCGTGCACGGCGATCTGCCAGCCGGCCTTGTGGAAACGCACCACTTCGCGCATCAGTTCGTCGCGCGCGATGCGCGGGTAGCCGCGCGTGGCGGGATCGGCGCCGCCAGGGACGCGGAAGTAGGGTTTGGTCAGATACGCGGTGTAGGCTTGGATCGATCCGTCATCGACGAGCTTGACCGCGCCCAGGCGAAACCAGTCCGACTCGGCGGCGCGCACGTCGAGCTCGCCGTCCAGGATCTGCTCTGCGGTCTGGCCTTCGGGCCATACCACCACGCGCAGCGGCAGCAGGCCGAGCCGCGACATCAGCGCCAGCCCCTGCACCTGGTCGCCGGTGGCCGCGCCGTCCTGGGCCGTTGTAACGCCGGCGGCCAGATAGGTGGCTGCGGCGCGGCGTGCGATCAAGACCGCCTCCCATGACGACGGCTTCAGCGTTGAGTCGAAGACCGGTCGCGTCGCCTCTTCTTCGAGCACGCCGTCGGGTTCTCCGGCAGTCGCGGTATTGCCGGCATCGTTGCCTGCAATGCGGCGGATGCGTCCACCGGCAGGATCGGGTGTCGCGTGTGTCATGCCGAGCTCTTCCAGCGCGCGCGAGTTCAGCGCCGCTATGTGGAACGAGACGTGCCACACCACCACCGGCCGATCTCGCGACACCTTGTCGAGGTCGTAGCGGGTCGGGTGGCGATTGTCTTCGAGAAGAGTGTCGTCGTAGCCCCAGCCTACGATCCAGTGCTCGTCGCTCTCGAGCGCACGCGCCGACAACGCGGCGACCATCTGCTCGATGTTGCGCACCGACCCGAGCGGGGGACTGCCGACGTGGACAGCCTTCTCGAACAGGCCGCTGGCCGGGAAGTGGCTATGGCCGTCGACGAAGCCGGGAAGGATCGCGCGTCCGCCGAGGTCGACTACGTGGGCGCCGGCCTTCTTCGCCCAGGTGCGCAGTTCCTTGTCGGTGCCGGTGGCGACGACCTTGTCGCCGTCGATCGCCAGGGCCTGTGCGACACGGCTGTCGCCGTCCATCGTCAGCACCGGCCCGCCCACGTAAAGCGTCGGGCCGTGCGCGATACGCGTGGCCGCTCGGCTCGCCAGCAGCAACGCCCCGACCGCGGCCCCGAGAAGCAGCAGGCGCCGCACCAGAGTCTTCAGTCCTTTCACCAGCCACCCGCCATCGAACCCGCAAAGTGCACCGGTTCCGCCGCTCACGCCAGAGGCCGGCGCTCTGCCCCAGTGCGCGGCCGAACCGGTAGCCGCGAACGCTCGGCAGCGAGCTTCAACGCGCCCGAGCCGCAATCGGCCGGCTGCGAAATTCGCCGCGCCAAAGCCGCAGACGGCACCGTGCTACCGGCTGAAAACAGCTTTGCTCTTGTCCGGTCGGGTGGCTACGATGCGCGCCGCAACGAAGGGTCCGCGGCATCGACAACACAGTGCGTACGGCGTCTCTGCGGCCGGACTGCCACAGGAGTAGCGAACATGATCAAGGGATATGCAGGCCGAACCCTGGAGGTGGACCTCAAGAACCGGACCTTCGCGTTCAAGCCGCTCGACGAAGAGATCGCCCGCCTCTACATCGGCGGCAAAGGCTACGGCACTCGCCTCCTGTACGACACCACCGAGGCCGGCATCGATCCACTGGGGCCGGACAACCCTCTCATCTTCGCCACCGGGCCCCTGAACGGCAGCGTCGCCCCGCAGTCCAACCGCTTCGCCGTGATCTGCAAGAGCCCGCTCACCGGCGGGATTGGCAACGCGACCTCCGGAGGCTCTTACGCCTACGGGATGAAGAAGGCCGGCATCGACATCCTGGTCTGCAAGAACCAGTCGGAGACGCCGGTGCGCCTCGAGATCAACGGTGACAAGAGCGAGGTCGCCTTCATTGACGCGAGCGACCTGTGGGGCAAAGGAACCTACGAGACCCAGGAAATCCTCGGCAAGAAGAAGTACCACGCCGTAATCGGCCCGGCCGGCGAGAACCTGGTGCTGTTCGCCGGCATCGTCTCCAACGAGCGCATCGCGGCTCGTACCGGCGTCGGTGCGGTCATGGGGTCGAAGAAGCTCAAGGCCATCAGCGTGACCGGCTCGCGCAAACTCGAGATGGACGATCCCGAGGCGTTCAAAGAGTACACCAAGACGGTCCGCACCTTGTTCCGCGACCATCCGGTGCTCGGCCACAGCATGGAGGCCTACGGCACCGGCGCGATCGTCAAGACCACCAACGCGCGCGGCATCATACCCACTCACAATTTCAAGTGCGGCCACTTCGATAACGCGATGTCGCTGACCGGCGAGTACATGGCCGACAACACGCTGGTCGGCACCAAGAGCAGTTGCATCCACTGCCCGGTCACCTGCGGGCGTCAGGTGGACGTCCAGGGCCATGGAACGGTCAAGGGGCCGGAGTACGAGACGCTCGGCCTGATGGGCACCAACCTGGAGATGCCCGACATCAGGAAGGTGCAGGACTGGAACTACGCCGCCGACGACATGGGCATGGACACCATCAGTCTGGGCGCGATCATCAGCTTCACGATGGAGCTGCAAGAGCGCGGCATGCTGCAGTCGGGTCTGAACTTCGGCGATCCTGCCGGCGTCACCGAGATGATCCACGACATCGCGCACCGCCACGGGCTCGGCAACGATCTGGCCGATGGCGTCAAACGCATGAGCGCCAAGTACGGCGGCCACGAGTTCGCGATGCACGTCAAGGGGCTGGAACTGTCGGCCTACGATCCACGCGGGTCGTTCGCACAGGGCGTCGAGTACGCGACCACCAACCGCGGCGGCTGCCACGTCCAGGGCGGCAGCATGTACATGGAGAGCGTCGGCCCGTTCACCATCAACCCGCAGAATCTCAAGCTGAAGGCCGACATCCCGATCGTCCAGCAGAACCTTGCGTGCACCATCAACTCGATGGTGCTGTGCATCTTCACAACCTACGGCATGATCCCCAAAGCCATCCACGAGATGGACCCCAAGTCGTGGCAGTACCGTCTGGCCGTGACCATGTTCGAGAACAGCGGGCCGATGTTCCGGCTGCTGACGGGCCTCAAAGGCAGGCCGATGATGTGGTGGGAGAAGTGGCTGACCTACATCACCGGGACGACCATCTCGTCGGGACACCTCCAGGAAATCGGCGGCCGCATCTTCAACCTCGAGCGCATGTACAACCTGCGCGAGGGCCTGACCGGACGAGACGACACGCTGCCGCCACGGATGCTCTACGAGCCGATCTTCAAACACATGAAGAGCGGTCATCCGCTGGATCAGTTGCTGCCTCGTTACTACAAACTTCGCGGGTGGGACGGCGCCGGGGTACCGACCCGAAAGACTCTCGACAAGCTGCAAGTGGCAGTCTGACGCCGAAGTACGCTGAAGAGGTAAGACCGATGCGCGTAACCGTAGAGCCTACCTATGAGATGACGAAGCTGCTCAAGATGTACAGCTTCGAAGTCGAGGTCGCCGACGCCGCCACCGTCGCCGACGTCGTCGAGAAGACGAAGACCAAGGTCGGACCCGAATTCGACAAGCTCGTCCGGCTGGCCGCAGTCGCGGTCAACGGCGTGCTGGTCAGCCACCAGCGCGGGATGAAAACCCGACTGGCCGACGGAGACGCGATCCGATTCGTCAAAGCCTCGGCCGGCGGCTGAGCCGCAGTCCCCGCACGCGACTCCCCGAGCCATGAAGGTCGACAGCAAGGTCTGGATCGAGGACGAAGAGGGTAACTACCTGTTCGGCTACGGGATCGCGGCGATCCTGGAAGGAATCGAGCGGCTAGGATCGATCAGCGCGGTGGCGGCAGAGAGGCAGCGCTCCTATCGATACGTCTGGGGCCGCATCCGCAAGGCGGAAGAAATCCTCGGTGCCCGCCTGGTAGAGACCACGCTGGGTGGGCAGAGTCAGCGGCGTTCGCGGCTCACACCACAGGGTAAACGCTGGCTGAAGGGTTTTCTGGCGGTACGCGCGGCGGTCAAGAAGGCCGCCGCGACCTATTTCGACAGGCATCTGGCCGACTTCTGACCGATCGACGCCTGCCCGGGCGCCGCGGCTGTCCGCGCAGGATCGGAGACTACTCGTCGCCGGCCGGCTCCGAAGGGCTCTCGGCGGGCGTCTGCTCGGACTGGTCCGGCGCGGCGCCTTCGGGAGCAGTGCCCTCGCCAGCCGTCGCGTCGGTCTCGTCGCCGCCGGCGGCCTTGCGCAGGCGCTTCTCTTCTTTCTTCGCCTTCTTGGCCAGATCTCGCTGTCGCTTCGCAAAGGCGTAGTTGGGTTTTGCCATCTGCCCCCTCCTTTAGCTGGTTCGGCGAGAAAAGAAACCCGCCATTCCGCCCCCTCCGCTAGTGCAAGACCCGGCGCTCGGTTCCCGCGGGCGGGACCCACGCTCTAGTGGGTGGCGCGGCGCTCGTGCAGCAGTTGGTCGAGCACGTGGCCGAGTTCGTCGACCGTGTCGGGCTTGAGGATCACCGCGTAGACACCCAACTGCTTGGCCGCCTGCTCCACCTCCGACTCGACGTAGCCGGAAGTCATCACGATCGGGACGTCGGGGCGCACCGCGAACATCTCGCGCGCGAGCTCGAAACCCGGCATGTGCGGCATCGACAGGTCGGTTATCACCACGTCGAAGTCTGCCGGTCGCGACCGGAACTC
Organism: Deltaproteobacteria bacterium; assembly: GCA_016218925.1. Classification (GTDB taxonomy): domain Bacteria; phylum Desulfobacterota; class Binatia; order UBA1149; family CAITLU01; genus CAITLU01. The sequence continues at coordinate 15,931 of JACRCR010000217.1, forward strand.
CTCCAGCGCCCGGCGCGGGTCGTTGAAGCCGGTCACTGTGTAGCCGAGGCGCGTCAGTACCCGCGTCGTCAGCATCACCAGCGCGTCCTCGTCATCGACGTAAAGAACGTGCTCGCCGCGTCCCTGCCGCACTTCACGACTCTGCTGCACCTCGCTCGGGTGCGCGCCTTCGACCGCCGGGAAATAGAGGTTGAATGTCGTACCCTTGCCTGGCTCGCTATAGACGGTCGCGGCGCCTCCGTGGCTCTTCATGATGCCGTGTACCACCGAGAGCCCCAGCCCGGTGCCCGCCAGCTTGGTCGTGAAGAACGGATCGAAGATGCGCGCCACGGTGGGACCGTCCATCCCGCACCCATTGTCGCGAACCGAAAGGCGCACATAGCGCCCCTCACGCAGATCAGGCGAAAGGGCAGCCACTCCCTCGTTCACGCTGACCGTGTCGACCGCGAACTCGATCCAGCCGCTGCCATCGATGGCGTCGGCGGCGTTCGTCGTCAGGTTGACGATGATCTGATGGACCTGGCTCGAATCGGCCATGATCGACGGAGTGTCCGCCTCGAACTCGGTACGGATCTGGATCGTTGCCGGCACCGTTGCGTGCAACAGCCTCAGCACTTCCTCGATCACGGGACGCAGTTGCAGCACCTCGCTCTTCTGATCCTGAGGCCGGCTGAACGTCAGGATCCGCTTGACGACCTCGGCGGCGCGCGTGGCTGCCTTCGCGATTTCCGAGAGACTCTCCTGTACCGGGTGATCGGCAGGGAAATCCGCGACCGCCAGCTTCGTGTTCCCGCTGATCGCGAGCAGGATGTTATTGAAGTCGTGGGCGATACCGCCGGCGAGCGTGCCGAGCGCTTCGAGCTTCTGAGAACGAAGCCGGCCGTCTTCGGCGCGCTTGCGGCCGCTGATGTCCAGAACGACGCCGGTGTAGCGCGTGGCCTTTCCCTCGGCGTTGCGCTCGACCTGGCCGCGGCTGGCGTGCCAGTGTACCGAGCCATCGGGCCACAGAATCCGGTACTCCACCCTGACGAACACTCCGTCGCGCGGAAGTGTCCCGATCAGGTCGTTGATTGTGTTGCGGTCATCGGGGTGCAGGAACGACGACATCGTCTCGATACTGTCGTCGGGGACCTCCTCGCGGATCCTGCCCCACAGCTTCAGGTTCACGTTGTCCCACTGCACCGTATTCGTCTCGAAGTTCAGCAGCCAGGTGCTCATGCCGCCGGCTTCGAGCGCGGCCACGAGTTGCGCGCGAGAGGTTCTCAGCTCCGCCTCGACGCGCTTGCGTTCGGTGATGTCGTGCAGCGTCGCGGTGAACAACCGCCGTCCGGCCACCACCATCTGCGAAAGCGAGGCTTCGATCGGGAACTCGGTTCCGTCGGCGTGAAGACCGTACACTACGCGCAACTCGTTCCTTTTCTTGTGAGGTGAGCCGCTGCGGGCAAAATCGCGGATGTGCTGACTGTGCGCGGCGCGGTACCGCTCCGGGATCAGCCGCTCGAGCGGTCCACCTACGAGGTCGGAGGAGCGATAGCCGAACATCCCTTCGGCCGCGGGGTTGACGTAGGTGATGTTGCGCTGCTCGTCGACCGTGACGACGCCGTCCATCGCCGAACCGACGACACCGGCCAGCATCGCCTCCCCGGTGCTGATCGATTCACTGGCCGCAGCCAGCGCCGCGGTACGCTCGCGGACCCGCGCTTCGAGCGTTTCGTTGGCTTCGCGCAGCGCCGCCTCCGCCTTGGTGCGTAGATCGACTTCCTGGCGAACCTGCATCACGGCGGCGTGCTCGGCCGCGGCAGCTTCCTCCGATCGTTGCTGGGCACGGCGCATGATCCCGCCCAGCAGCGCGATGCCGAGGCCCACCGTCGAATAGAACAGCAGCCCGAGTTGCTCCTCTGAGCCTGGCAGAGCAAAGCCGTAACGCGGATGAAGCACGAAGTAGCGCCACACCGCCGCGCCGAACAATACCGCGCACAGCGCGGGACCCAGGCCGCCGTATCGCGCCGTCGCCAGTACGGCCAGCAGAGCGAAACCGTAAGCGGGCTGAGTACCAAGAGCCGGATCGAAGATCAGACGCACGCCGACCGCCGCGGCGACTGCGACCAGCGCAAGTCCGTAGCGCCACGGCGAGGCACTTCCACTGGCCGGCATCCAACTACGGTCATCGAGAGAAGCCATCATCGTCTCAGCGCCGCGGCTCTCCTTACTCGACAGGACTCAGCATCTTCGGTAGCAGAAATACCACCCATACACCCGTGGCCGCCATGAAGAATACTGCCGCGCACGCCATCCAGTGAAGGCGGTGGCTGTAGTCGAACTCCATCATCGCCCGCGCGACCATCGCGGCGAGAGTCAGGATCGCGATCGTCGCCACCTGCCAGGGACGCCCGACCAGCATCGAACTGTACCCGCAGTGGCCGAGCACGACGTGGGTGCTGACCGCCAGCGTGAGCAGCGCGAAGCCGCCGATGAAACTGACGTGGAGGCCGGCCTGAAAGTTGGCAGGGAAGAGCGCCGCGATCACGAACCCGATCGGCAGCAGCCACCCGGACACCCAGATCGAGCGGCGGTTCCATCCAGCGGGCAGCGGCGGTCTCCACAACTCGGCGCCGACCAGCAGCACCACGGTTACGACGCCGGCGCGCATCCACAGAGCCACCATGACCGAGGAGGTCGCCTGGACGAAGAAGCTGGCCACCAGCACGGCGGCGGCCAGCAGATGGCCGAAGCGCGCTAGTCGGTCCGCCGTGTTGGCAGTCGTATCGGGAGGCGCTACGCCGCGCGTCATCATCGGCAGCGCCAGGCCGCCCACCCCGAGTATCAGCGAGATGAACACGCCTTGCAGCAGCAGGCCGCGGCCGACGTCGTGAAGCCAGCGGTAGCTCTCGCCGAAAGCCCCGTAGGCCCCGGTCAGCAGCGCACCGCCCAGGCCCATCGCCAGCGCCATCGGAATCCATACAAAGCTGTTCGGCGGGCGCCGCTGCGACGAAGCCGACAGAAAGCGACGCAGCACGAACGCCACCAGCACGACGCAGACCGCGAGCCAACCGACCTGCGAGAGCATCCACCACTGGTACCACGCGGCGACAACGGTCGTGACCGGCGCCGCCAGACAAACGACCATCTCCCACGCGGCCGGCGGCGCGCTGCCGGTTCGGCGAGGAATCATCGTGAACAAGAAGCCGACCGCGAAGCACAGCAGAAAGCCCTCGACCTGGGCCATCGAATGGAAGATCGCTCCATAGTGGGCGGTCTGAGCGAGCGCGTAGGCAAGCCAGTGACCGATCCCGGCCCACGCCGCCGCGATGCCGAGCGGAAAAAACACGACGTAGGGCTCACGCCGCCAGCGCGGCGCCGCTTGCAGCGCGCTGTTTACGCCGCCGGTGCCCGCAGGTGCGCTGGAAGTGGCCACATTAGTTCCTCTTGTCGTGGCGCCAATCCCACGGCGCCCTGAAGCTTCCGTCCCACGCGCCGCGTCGTGCGGCACGGGCGTTGTCCTCGTCATCGACGTAGTCGCTGCTGTAGTGACGGTAGGCGAGTGCCAGGCCCGCCTTTACCAGTTCTGCGCCAACGTCGAAGTCGGCGACGCGGCATACCGCGACCACTCGCCCGTAAACATCGACGTCGCGCCTCTGGCACGACACCATGTCCTGGGCGACGAGGTTGACCAGCATCGTCTTGGCGACCTGACCGCACGGGAAGTGGGTTCCGTCGCCGCGCCTGCACAGTTGATCCCTCTCGAAAGCATCGACACCGTACAGACGCACACGCACCTTGCCGAAGTCGAGGCTGTCGCCGTCGATCACGATCGGCCGTCCGCGCACCGACGCGGGCAGATCGGCGGAAGTGCTTGTCGTCGGGCGTTGCTCACGGTCGACACCCGACCATCGTCCTGCGAGATATGCGCCCAGTGCCGCCAGAGCCAGCAGCACCACGTGCCCGAGAGGGCTGCGCAGGAAACTCCTGCGCTTGGCGCGATACGGAATGCCTTGCAACGATGGTTCGCTCCCGCATCTTGCCCGAGCGCAAGATGCCCTCGAAACCGCAACCGTCTGCGGCGAGCGCCGTGTCCGACTCGCCGTCCCCCGCCGGACTCTCAGTCTTCGAGAGTCGAGATGTCGCCTGCGTCCTGCCCCAGTTCGCGGGCCTTCAGCAGGCGACGCACGATCTTGCCCGAACGGGTCTTTGGAAGCGAAGCGACGAACGCGACCTTGGAAGGCTGCGCGATCGGCCCCAGCGTGTCGCGAACGTGCGCGATCAGCGCGGCCTCGAGACCTGCGGCAGCATCGCCTGCCGGCTCGGGGCCCTTGGCGACGACGAACGCCATGATGCATTCGCCCCTGAGCGGATCGGGAAGGCCGACCACCGCCGATTCGACCACCGCGGGATGGGTGAGCAGAGCGCTTTCCACCTCTGCCGTACCGATTCGATGGCCGGCGACATTGAGTACGTCGTCAGAACGCCCGAGCACCGCGATGTAACCCTCGGCGTCGCGCACCGCGATGTCGCCGGTGACGTATCCGCCCAGCGTCTTGCTCCAGTACGACTGGTATCTGGCCGGATCTCCCCAGATCGTACGCATCATGTACGGCACCGGACGTTTCATGATCAGAAGGCCGCCGTGGCCATCGGGAACTTCACGGCCGTCGGGCGTGACGATCGCGAGTTCCACGCCGGGAATCGCCTTGCCGGCGAAGCCGGGCCTCACGGTCATCGCCGCGAAGGTGCCGATCATCGGCGAAGCGATCTCGGTCTGCCAGTAGTTGTCGACCACCGCCGCGCCGTGCTTTCCAAGGTGACGCACTGCCCACTCCTGTGCCTCGGGGTTGAAGGGTTCGCCGGCGCAGTACAGCACTCGAAGCGAGCTGATGTCGTGCGTCTCGATCGGTCCCGGCCCGGAGCGCATGAACATTCGCACCGCGGTCGGCGCCGTGAACATCGTGGTGACGCGGTACTTGCCGATCAGACTCCACACCACGCCGGCGTCGGGCCAGTCCGGTGCGCCTTCGCGCACTACCTGAGTGCAGCCGGCCAGCATCGGGCCGTAGCAGATGTAGGAGTGACCGACGATCCAGCCGATGTCGGAGGTTGACCACCACACGTCGTTTTCGCGAGTGTCGTAGTAGTGCCGCATCAGCAGGTGCACGCCGACGCCGTAGCCGCCGTGGACGTGGACCACGCCCTTGGGTTTTCCCGAAGTGCCCGAGGTGTACAGGATGAAAGCGGGATCTTCGGCGTCGGTGTGCTCGGCCGGACACACCGGTGACTGCGGCCGCACGCAGTTTTCGAAGTCGCGGTGGCGCGTCCCGAGCGGCGCGGCGGCTTCGCGGCGGTGCACCAGCACGTTCTCGACCACCGACAACCCGTCGATCGCGCGGTCGACGATCGCGAGCAGGTCCACGACCTTGCCGCGCCGGTAGGTCGCATCGGCGCAGACCACCATGCGCGCTCCCGCGTCTTCGATCCTGTGGCGCAGCGCATCGGGTCCCATGCCGGCGTAGACCACCGAGTGGATCGCGCCTATGCGGGCACACGCCTGCATCGTGAAGATCCCCTGCGGCGTCAGCGGCATGTAGACGATCACGCGGTCGCCCTTGGCGATGCCGAACGACTTCAGGCAATTGGCGATGCGCGAAACTTCGCTCAGGACCTCGGCGTAGGTGAAGCTGCGCGCCTCTCCTCTCTCCAACTCGAAGTGCAGTGCGACGCGCTCCCCAAAGCCGCGCTCGATGTTCCGCTCCAGGCAATTGTAGGAAAGATTGATCTTGCCGCCGGCGAACCAGCGATGCGCGCCACCTTGCTCGGGTCCGCCCACTTCGCTCACCCGCGACCACGGCTCGAACCACGTCAGCTCGCGCGCCGCCGCGTCCCAGAAACCGTCGGGGTCGCGGGACCATGAGCGGTGCCATTCGTCGTAATCGACGACCAGCGCGCCGGCGCGCACACGCGCCGAAGGCTCGATGCGAGTCTGCGATTGAGCGAGAGCTTCGACGGCGCTTGCTGAGTCGGTCACCAGAAGGGGAAGGTAACGTTCTGAGTGCGCGGAGGCAAAGCGTGCACGGTTCTTCGTCAGCTACGCTTGGCCACCGTCACAGTGCGGTGCGAAATCCGATCGCGAGGATCTGACCGGATATGCGGTAGTTGCCGGGGAATACCACCGCCTCGCCGGCGTCGATGCGGCGCTTGCCCTCGAAGTCGTGACCGGCCAGGAAGTCGAGCGTGAACCGGTCGAAGGCATACGAGATGCCGCCGCCCACCTTGACCTCCTGCGAATCCATCATCAAAGGACTGACCCCTTCGTCTCCGATGATCGAGTCGGCGTAGCCGGCGCTGAAGCCGACGGTGATCCGCTCGGTGAACGCGTACTCGAAGCCGCCGGCAACTCGCCACTCGTCGTTGGCGTCGGGTACCAACGGAACGTCGCCCTGGGGCGTATCGGAGAAGCGGAAATAGCTTTCCCCGAAGGTGCTGGTATCGGTCCAGCGGCCGCAGAGTCCGATCGACAGACGCCGCGTCGCATCGAAGTTGGCACCGACGAAGATCTGCGCCGGCATCTTTACCTCCAAATGGACGTCCTGATCGTGGCCGTCGGGTTTGGTCATGTCGCCATAGGCCCACAGTTTGCCGGGCAGCCGCACGCCGAGACCGAGCGACAGGTCGTCGCTCACCTCGTAACGAGTACCGACGATGGCCTGCACGCCGGGGCCGACCGCCGAATAGTAGTATGGGATGTCGCTGGTGTAGCGCGCGCGCGTCCAGCCGAGAAGAGCTGAAACGGACGCACCGACGCTGAGTTTGTCGGTAACGTGGCGCGCTGCCACCAGCGCGAAGTTGGCGATTGACAGTTCGGAAAAGAAATCGCTGCTGACGCCGACGCTCGCATCGGCCTCGCTCTTGAACGACGAGCCCACGCTGCCGTAGGACGCGATGCCGAAGTGCCACTTGCCGGGGCCGTCAAAGGCCATGCCGAACTCGGGTCCGAATCCGTAACTGTCGCGATCGCTCGAGTAGCCGGCAGGAGACGACGCGTCGACCGAGGAGTGTCCGAGCAGCAGCGCTGCCGAAGCGGAAATCTCCTTGTCGCGAAATAGAGTCAGCGCGGCAGGGTTCGAGAACGCCGCAGCAGAGGGCGTGCGTGGCTCTCCCACAGTGGCCCCGCC
>JACRCR010000216.1 GCA_016218925.1 Deltaproteobacteria bacterium
GAAGAACAGGTTCTCCGGTACGTCGTTGATCGAGATGTCGGTGAACACCCAGTCGTTCTTGACGATGCGGATGGTGCCGATGACGGTTTGCGCATCGGCGCACAGGCAGCGCCCCGGCTCCAGCGCCAGACGCGGATGGAGCCCGGTCGACTTTACCAGTTGGTGATATTTCTCGGAGATCGCCTTGCCGAAGTCGTCGATCGAAGCGGTCTGCTTCTCGATGCGGCCCATCTTCTCCATGAGCTGCGCGAGCACGAAGCGGCGCGACAGGCGCAGGTTGCGCATGCTCTGGGCAGGGTAGCCACCGCCCATGTTCACTTCTTCGATGTGGATGCCGCGTCTTTCCAGGCGGCCGACCAGATCGAAGATTTTCTCCATCGCCGACAGGTAGCGACCCGGGAAGAATATCTGCGAGCCGATGTGGGTCATGATGCCGCGGAAATCCAGACCCGGCATCTTGGCGATCTCGACCACCGCTGCTTCGGCCTGGTCGATCGGCAGCCCGAACTTCTGCTTGTAGGTGGAGATGACCTTGTCGTAGTACGGCTTGGCAAGTACCGGATCGACGCGCAGCCCCACGCGAACGGTCTTGCCCATCTCGCCGGCGATGCGACTGATAGCGCGCGCCTCGGTGATCGACTCGATGTTGATGAAGCGCACGCCCCATTCGATGGCGGCGCGGATGTCGGCGTCGGGCTTGCACGGTCCGTCGAACACGACTTTGGACGGCTGCATGCCGGCGCGCCTAGCCAGTTCCATGTCCAGAGTGCCCGAGATCTCGGCGCCGCATCCTTCGGCCGCCAGCGTGCGCAGCACGATGCTCTCGAAGTTCGACTTGACCGAGTAGTAGGTCTCCAGTCCCTCGACGCTCGCGAAGGCCTGCCGCAAGCGCCGGTAGTTGTCGCGCAGTTGCCCCTGAGAGATCAGGTAGAACGGCGTGGGGAAGCGCTTGGCGAGCTGCGCCAGATCGTAGCCGTCGATGCTGGCTTTACCCGAAGCATCCTGGACGAAATGCTCCCCTTGTTTGGCAACGGACATGATGATGTGTCTCCTCGGTTAGTCGTCGTGTTCGGCGGCGTCACGCTCGCGTCCGTCCGATCAGGCGCTTGCGTCCCTGCCGCAGCAGGCGTGAGCTTGCGGCAAAGACCTCGGGCCAGGCCGACGGGCGAACGTACAGCGGGTCACGGAAACTGCGCCAATTGCCGAAAGCGGTCAACAGCGCCCCTATCACCAAACGCGGCGGCAGGGCAAGACCGTGGCGGCTCGGGCGATAGCAGCGGGCCAGGAAAGCGACCGACCCGCGTGGAGAAACCCACGCCCTGGTCCTGGTTGCAGCGAGCGCAGGCCGGATCTGCTGGCCGGTGGCCTCATTGTAGGCGAGCAGCAGCAGGTGGTGGCCGCTGCGACAGCCGAGCGTCAGCCACAACCAGGTGCGCGGGTTGGCGTCGAGCAGCTTATAGTCCCCGCTGGCCGGGTCGCGCTTGAACTCGATGTCGCAGATGCCCCAGTAGCCGACTTCGCCGAGCAGTCGCACGCACGAGGACAGCAGGCCGGGATCCTGGACGATCCGCACGATCAGCCCGTCGCCGAACGGTTCCGGGTACTCGTGTTTCTTGCAGGCCGCGAAGAAGTCGAGCAGGCGGCCGTCGCGGCCGACAGTGAGCGCGACGGTGATCAGATTCTCGAAACCACCCGGGACGGCTTCCTGCAAGATCGCCGGGAAGCCACCGGCAAGTACTTCACGGGAGGCCGTTTCGGGGTCCCCGCCGATCGCCTTGGTGGCACCGGTGGCCTGGCGGAAGCTTTCGACGCCGCCGCTCGAGGTAAGCCGGTAGCGGAGCGCCGGCTTGACGAGCCAGCCATTCGGTTTGATGCCGGCCGCTTCGGCAGGGTCGCGGATCTCTCGAGAACGCGGGACCGCGACGTGCGAGCGTTCGGCCGCCTCGTACAGGCGCCGCTTGTCGATGATGCGATCGATTACCCCCGGGGCGGGGTAGGGCTTGATGAAGACGCGGGCGAGCTCTTCGTGGTGCTTCTCGGCCGCCAGCAGTGCCGCGTCTTCGCTCGCGAAAAGCACCGGCGGGGAGGACTGCAGCGAGCCCCACGCGCAGACCGCTTCGGCCCACTGCGCGGTGCTCTTGTACAGGTCCGGCATCTGCAGGAACGTGACGAAGCGCGATCGCCCGGCGGGTCCACGGCGGGGTCCTCCCACAAAGACGCGGATCCCGGCCGAACCGAGCTCGCGCGCAGCCGCCAAGGCGGCCAGGTTGTCGGGGAACACGAATGCCGACGGTGGTTTCATTCGCCGCGATCCTGTTCTTCGGCGAAGCGCACCAGGCCGCTGGCCTTGCGCCATTTCACGTTCGCGCCGGGCCTGGCGCCGGCGATGTGCAGCAGGCGTCGCAGCGGTGGCACTCCAAGCGCCGCGCGCAGCAACGGGTGAAACAGAACGCGCTGGCGGATTGGTTTCTTTTCATAGCCGAGCGCGAGCTTGAAGGCATCGAGGTCTTCGACGTCCTCGGGCGACTCGATCCCGAAGGTGATCTCGCGGATTCCGCGCCGCACCAGCATTTCTTCGGTCACGTGGAAGATCAGCGCGTTGTTCGGGTAGTGCTTGAGGAGTTCGTTGCGCGAACGCGCCTGGAAGAACTCGCAGACGTCGTCGATGCGGATGGTTATCAGGTAGCTGGCGAACTCGCCCTCGTGCCACGCGCTCCAGATCTCTATCGCCGGTTCCGAGTCGGCGGCACGAAGCATGCGCTTCCAGGTCTCCAGCGTGGAAGCCGAGGCCCGGTTCTGCCTCCGCATCGTTTCCATGAAGGCGCCCTGGCCGACTTCGAGAAGCTCGGCGCCGCCGATGCGGCGCAGCTCGTTGCGCGACAAGCCTCGGCGAACCTTGCTGCGGGTGTTGGCGGAGAGCTTTTCGATAGAGTAGCCGGCGTCACTGCACGAAAGCTGAAAGCTCTTCTTGCCGATGTCGGATTCGTCGCACATGTAGCGCAGGCCGGCGACCCTCTCGCGGCGAAACAGTTCGCGTGCCTCGTCGTCGGGAACGTGGATGGCGTGGTGGCTCGGAACCGCCAGCAGGAAACGCGGGCCGGCCTCGACCCACCAGGCGCTGGCGCTGCGCACCACGCGCAGGCCGAACTTGCCATAGAACGCCGCCAAGGTGGCCGCGTCCATGGTCGGAGCGCCGTCGCTCGCGATGCAGGGCTGTGCGGGCGTCACGTTCAACGCAGTTCGGGTGTGCTCGGCAGCGCGGTCTCGCCCATCAGGAAGGTATCGACTCCGCGGGCGCACTCGCGGCCTTCCCAGATCGCCCATACGACCAGCGACTGGCCGCGCCGGGCGTCGCCGCAGCAGAACACGCCCTTCACCGACGACATGTAGTCGCCGGCAACTCTTACGTTGCCGCGCTCGTCGAGCGCCACGCCGAGGCCGTCCACCAGCGGGGTCTTCTCGGGACCGACGAAGCCCATCGCCAGCAGCACCAGATCGGCCGGCAACTCGAACGCCGAGCCCTCCACTTCGCGCATCTTGCGGCGACCGTCGGCGTCGGTGAACCATTCCACCCGCACGCACTCGAGTGCGCGGACGTGTCCGTCCTTGCCGAGGAAGCGACTGGTGTTCACGGCGAACTCGCGCCGGGCCCCTTCTTCGTGCGAAGTCGAAGTGCGCAACGTCATCGGCCAATACGGCCACGGCATATCCGCCGTACGCTCCTGCGGCGGCTCCGGCAGGATCTCGAGTTGGGTGACGCTGGCGGCTTCGTGGCGGTTGGAAGTTCCGATGCAGTCGGAGCCGGTGTCGCCGCCGCCGATCACGACGACGTGCTTGCCGGTGGCTACGAGCCGTCCGGCCCTCTCTTCGGGATCGCCCGCGACGCGCTTGTTCTGCTGGGGGAGGAACTCCATCGCAAAGTGGATGCCGTCGAGTTCCCGACCCGGAACCGCCAGGTCGCGTGACTGGGTGGAGCCGATGCATAGAACGACGGCGTCGAAGTCACGGCGCAGTTGCGCGGCCGACACGTCGCTTCCCACGGCCACGCCGGTGCGGAAGCTGACGCCCTCGAGCTGCATCTGCTCGATGCGCCGGTCGATCAGGTGCTTCTCCATCTTGAAGTCGGGGATTCCGTAGCGCAGCAGGCCACCGATGCGGTCGGCGCGTTCGAAGAGCGTGACTTCGTGGCCGGCGCGCGCCAGTTGCTGCGCGCACGCGAGTCCAGCCGGACCCGAGCCTACTACCGCTACGCGCTTTCCGGTCTTGACGAGCGCCGGCTGCGGGCGCACGAAGCCCGCCTTCCACGCGTGGTCGATGACGTTCTTTTCGATCAGCTTGATGCTGACCGGATCGTCGTTGATGTTGAGGACGCAGGCTTCCTCGCACGGGGCCGGACAGACCCTGCCGGTGAACTCGGGAAAGTTGTTGGTGGCGTGCAACGCGTCGATCGCTTCCTTCCAGCGGCCCCGATAGACGAGGTCGTTCCAGTCCGGGATCACGTTGCCGAGCGGGCAGCCGTTGTGGCAGAACGGCGTGCCGCAATCCATGCAGCGCGCAGCCTGGGTCCTCAGCGCGTCCTGCGTGGGCTTGCCTTCGAGTTCGCGCCAATCGCGTACCCGCTCCTCTACCGGGCGCCTCTCCGGCACCTCGCGGCGGTACTCCATGAATCCGGTGATCTTTCCCATCGTCTAGCCGTTTTTGTCCGGGCGCCCTGCGGCGCCTTGCTCCGGAATGCCTTCCTGTCGCCTTTTGGCTCGCGCCGCAAGCGCCGCCAGACCGCGTGCCTAGATTGTCGCCAGCTTTTGCGCTTCCACGTCCAGATGCATCGATTCGAGCACCTTGCGGTATTCGGTCGGCATCACCTTGACGAAACGACGACAACCCTCGTCCCACGAGTCCAGCAGTGCCTGCGCCACCGTACTGTTGGTGTACTGGATGTGGCGCGACAGCAGCTGGTGGACGCGACGGCGGTCTTCGCTGTCGTCGAGTGCGAGAAGTTCGACCATCTGCTGGTTGCAGCGGCTGCGGAACTTCCCGTCCTCGTCCAGCACGTACGCCACTCCTCCGCTCATGCCGGCGGCGAAGTTGCGTCCGGTGGGTCCCAGGCACAGCACCAGGCCTCTGGTCATGTACTCGCAGCCGTGGTCGCCCATGCCTTCGACCACCGCCGTCGCTCCGCTGTTGCGGACACAGAAGCGCTCTCCGGCGCGCCCGCGGATGAACGCCTCGCCGGCAGTGGCACCGTAGAGCGCAACGTTGCCGATCACGATGTTGTCCTCGGGGCGGAAGGTCGAGCCGGCCGGCGGCAGCACCACTATCTGGCCGCCCGACATGCCTTTGGCGACGTAGTCGTTGGCGTCGCCGGTCAGGGTCAGCGAGATTCCCTTGGCCAGGAAGGCTCCGAAGCTCTGTCCGGCCGAGCCGTCGAAGTCGATCTGGATGGTGTAGGGGGGCAGTCCTTCTTCGCCAAAGCGCTTGGTCAGCTCGTGCGACAGCGTTGTGCCGACGGTGCGATCGGTGTTGCGGATCGGCAACGCCAGGCGTACCGCCTTGCGCTCTTCGAGTGCGGGCTGGCACAGGCGCACCAGTTCGTTGTCGAGAGCCTTCTCGAGGCCGTGGTCCTGGCTGCCGCTGCCGCTGATGCCGACGCTCGGCGCCACCTCCGGCCGGTACAGGATCGCCGAGAGGTCGAGGTTCTTGGCCTTCCAGTGCGTGATATTGTCGCGCACCTTCAAGCGATCCACGCGCCCGGTCATCTCCTGCACGGTGCGGAACCCGAGCCAGGCCATCAACTCGCGCAGCTCTTCGGCGATGAAGAACATGAAGTTGATCACGTGCTCGGGCTTGCCGGCGAAACGCTTGCGCAGCACCGGGTCCTGGGTGGCGATGCCGACCGGGCAAGTGTTCAGGTGGCACTTGCGCATCATGATGCAGCCCTCCGACACCAGCGCGGCGGTGGCGAAGCCGAACTCGTCGGCGCCGAGCAGTGCCGCGATCGCGACGTCGCGCCCGGTCTTCAACTGCCCGTCGGTCTCGACGCGGATGCGGCTGCGCAGGTCGTTCTCGACCAGCACCTGCTGGGTTTCGGCCAGGCCGAGTTCCCACGGGATGCCGGCGTGCTTGATCGAGCTGAGCGGAGAGGCGCCGGTGCCGCCGTCGTGACCGCTGATCAGCACCACGTCGGCCTTGGCCTTGGAAACGCCGGCTGCGATCGTGCCCACACCGACCTCGGCGACCAGTTTCACGCTTACGCGTGCCGCGGGGTTCGCGCTCTTCAGATCGTGGATCAACTGCGAGAGATCCTCGATCGAATAGATGTCGTGGTGGGGCGGCGGCGAAATCAATCCCACGCCGGGCGTGGAATAGCGGGTCTTGGCGATGGTTTCATCGACCTTGTGACCGGGCAGTTGTCCGCCTTCGCCGGGCTTGGCGCCCTGCGCCATCTTGATCTGCAGTTCGCTGCAGTTGGTCAGGTAGTTGATCGTGACGCCGAAGCGTCCCGACGCGACCTGCTTGATCGCGCTGCGCGCCGAGTCGCCGCCCGGAAGCGGTTGGTAACGCCACGACTCCTCGCCGCCCTCGCCGGTGTTGGACTTGGCGCCGATGCGGTTCATCGCGATCGCCAGCGTCGTGTGGGCTTCGCGCGAGATCGATCCGAACGACATCGCCCCGGTCTTGAAACGCTTGACGATTTCGGTGGCCGGTTCGACTTCCTCGATCGGCACCGGGCAGGCGCCAGGAACGAATTCGAGAAGGCTGCGCAAGGTGCACAGGTGGGCGTCCTGTTCGTTGACCAGCTTCGAGTAGGTCTTGAACGCCTGGTAACTCTGCGAGCGAACCGCGTGCTGGAGGCGCGCGATGGTCTCGGGGTTGAAGAGGTGGAATTCGCCGCGGCGGCGCCAGTAGTACTGGCCGCCCGGCTCCAGGCCCGAGTCGTCGCCCACTTCCACGCGCCAGGCCCTGCGGTGACGCATCGCCACTTCGGCGGCCAGCACGTCGAAGCCGACTCCCTGAATGCGCGAGGCGGTCCACGCGAAGCAGCGGTCGATCACTTTCTGGCTCAGACCGATCGCCTCGAAGATCTGCGCGCCGCGGTAGCTGGCCAACGTCGAGATGCCCATCTTGGACATCGTCTTCATCAGGCCCTTGCCGATCGCCTTGCAGAAATGTTCGACCGCGTCGTTCTCGCCCTGGCCGTGGAGTTGGGCTTCGTCGGACATGCCGGCGAGGGTGTCCAGGGCAAGATAGGGGTTGACGGCGCTGCATCCGTAGCCCGACAGCAGCGCGAAGTGCATGACCTCGCGCGGCTCGGCCGACTCGAGCACGATGCCGGCCAGCATGCGCTGGCCGCTGCGAATCAGGTGGTGGTGCACCGCTCCGACCGCGAGCAGCGAAGGAACCGGATCCTTGGTCCTGGTCACTCCGCGGTCGGACAGGATCAGGATCTCGTGGCCCTCACTGACCGCGGCGGAGGCCTGCTCGCAGATGTCGTCGAGCGTTCGCAGCAGACCCTCGGCGCCGCTGCCGGCCGGAAACAGGATCGAGATGACCTTGCTGCGGATGTGGCCGGCGTCGATCTCGCGGATCTTGGCGAGGTCTTCGTTGGTGAGGATCGGGTTTGGCAGGCGCAGTTGCCGGCAGTGCCCCGGAGTTTCGTCGAACAGGTTGCCCTGCCGCCCGACGGTCGTGTCGATCGACATGACCATTTCTTCGCGGATCGAGTCGATCGGCGGGTTGGTCACCTGCGCGAAGAGCTGCTTGAAATAGTTGAACGCGAGCTGCGGCTTGTCCGACAGGCACGCCAGGGGCGTGTCGGTCCCCATAGATCCGACCGGCTCCTGCGCGTTCAGCGCCATCGGCTGCAGCAGCATCGACAGATCTTCGCGCGTGTAGCCGAACAGGTTGTGCAACCGTTCCAGCTCTTCGCCGGTGATGTGCCACTCGGCGCTGTCGGCGGTGGGCAGGTCGGCCAGGTTGGTGCTGTTGTCGCGCAGCCACAGGCCATAGGGCTGGCGCGCCGACATCTTGAGCTTGATCTCGTCGTCGGCGACGATGCGTTGCTCGTCGAGATCGACGTAGAAGATGCGGCCGGGCATCAGGCGATCCTTGACCACGATCTCCTCTGGCGCGATGTCGACCACGCCGGTCTCGGATGCCATCACTACCATGCCGCTCTTGGTCAGGAGGTAGCGTGAGGGACGCAGCCCGTTTCGGTCCAGCACCGCACCGATGCGGCGTCCGTCGCTGAACGCGATCGAAGCCGGCCCGTCCCAGGGTTCCATCAGTGCGGCGTGGTAACGGTAGAACGCGCGCCGTTCTTCGGGCATCGACTCGTGCTTTTCCCAGGCTTCCGGGATCATCATCGTCATCGCGTGCGGCAGTGAGCGGCCGGTCTGCACCAGCAGTTCCATCGCGTTGTCGAACGACGCGGAATCGCTCTGCCCCGGTGTGATGATCGGCAGCAGTTCCTGCAATTCGTCGCCGAACAATCGTGACGAGAACAGCTTCTCGCGCGCGGTCATCCAGTTGAGGTTGCCGCGCAGCGTGTTGATCTCGCCGTTGTGCGCCATGTAGCGGAACGGGTGCGCCAGGCGCCAGGTCGGCATCGTGTTGGTGCTGAAGCGCGAGTGCACGAGTGCCAGAGCGCTGCTCATCAGCGGGTCGACCAGATCGGGGTAGAAGCCGTCGAGTTGCGCGGAGGTGAGCATCCCCTTGTAGACGATCGTGCGGCACGAGAAGCTGCACACGTAGAAGTCTCGCGTGACGTCGCCGCTCTCGGCGGCGGCGCGGCGCTCGGCATTTCGCCGCGCTACGTACAGGCGCCTTTCGAGCTCCTGCTCTGAGATTCCTCCGTTGGGCACGACGAATATCTGTGCGATGTCCGGGCGCGTCTTGTCGGAGACTTCGCCGACGAAGCGTTGTCCGCTGTCGCGATCGACGGTTCGGATCGGGACGTCACGCCAGCCGAGAACCGTCAGCGCACGCTTGCGGCAGGCGTCCTCGAGGCAGCGCTGTGACCACTCGCGGGCGCGGGGCGCGCGAGGCAGGAACACCATTCCCACGCCATAGGTACCGCGGGCCGGGAGCGTGACCCCGGTCTCGCCGCAACGCTCGCGCAGCAGTTCGTGGGGAACTTGCAGCAGAACCCCGGCGCCGTCGCCGGTCTCGGCGTCGCAACCGCAGGCGCCGCGATGTTCGAGTCGCTTGAGGACTTCGATGCCGGTTGCAACGATTCCGTGGCTGCGTTCGCCGCGGACGTTGACGACGAACCCGACGCCGCAGGCGTCGCGCTCGGCGAGAGGCTCGGCAAGCCCCCGGGGTCGACCGTCTCTTGGCTCTTGCATGCTCAGTTCCTTCCGTTGGTTCGCCGGTCACTGGCCCGCGCGCCGTCGGCGAGCGGGCGGTCTCGGAACCTAGAGAAGACGCAGAAAGATGTCAATCGAAGAACGCGTACGGCCTAAGATCGGTTGACCTGGCTCCGCATTTGGCCTAAGCAGGTCAAAATGCTTTCCGAAATGGCCGAAAGGGAGGGCCGGTGAGAAAACTCGACGAACGAGAACTCCAGATCGCCAAGGCGCTGATCCGCAATCCACGACTGTCCGACAACCGTCTGGGCGAGCTCTACAACATCCCGGTGCGCACGGTGAGCCGCAAGCGGGCGCGCATGGAGCAGGAAGGGCTGCTGCGCTATTTCGCCGAAGTCGACATGTCGGCCGACGGCACCGGCTACTGTACCTGCTGCCATCTGTACATCATTCGCTTCAAGGTCGGGGTAACCGTAAGTCAGATCCAGGATGAGATTCACGACGAGCCGACCGTGGTCACCGTGTTCACTCAACTGATCCGCGAGTCGTATGTTGCCGAGATCGACGGCAGAGTGGCGCTGGTGATGGTGGTCGAAGGTACTTCCGATGCGGACGTGGTGCAGAGCTTTCAGGACAAGATCGTGCCCTCACTTCAGAAGAACCACGGCAAAGACTCGATCGAAGACATCTCGACCATCCGCCTGCTCGGCCGTGTGCGCATCCTGCGCAACTACCTGCCGGCAGTGAACATGGAGAACGGCATGATGAAACCGGACTGGAGCACCGACTCGATCTTCGTCGCATGAACGAGCGCTATGGACCCTGGGCGCTGGTCACCGGCGCTTCCTCCGGCATTGGCCGCGGCTTCGCGCTGGCGCTGGCCGAGCGCGGTCTATCGGTCGTGCTGGTTGCCCGACGGCGCGCGCTGCTCGAGGAACTCGCCGGCGAAATCGCTGCGCGCTTTCGCACGCGCACCCGCGTCGTCGACATGGACCTCGCCGCGCCCGGCGCGGCCGCTGCGCTGGCGGCGGCGGTCTCCGATCTGGAGATCGGCCTGCTGGTGGCCAACGCCGGCACCGGCTGGATCGGCCGCTTCGACTTGCAGGAGCCTCAGACGCATTCGCAGATGATCCGGCTTCACTGCGAGAGCACGGTGGAACTGACCGCGCGCCTGCTGCCGCAGATGAAAGCGCGCAGGCGCGGCGGCGTGGTGATCGTATCTTCCGCGGGCGGCCTGGTGCCGCTTCCGTACTACGCGCTGTACGGCGCGACCAAGGCTCTGCTGCTCAACTGGGGCGAGGCGCTGGCGTTCGAGATGAAGGACTGCGGCGTCGACGTGATGGTGGTGGCCCCGGGCGACACCAAGACCGGTTTCCAGGAAGTGGCCGGCGAGATGTCGTCGCGCTGGTCGAGTGTCGACGAGGTCGTGTCGGCGTCGCTGGAGGGCCTGGGGCGCAAGACCCTGGTGGTGCCCGGCCTGGAGAACAAACTGTCGTTGCTCGCGGCGCGGCTGCTTCCGAGGTCGTTGCTGATGCGAGTCGTCGAAAAAAGGCAGCGAGCGCAGACCCCACGTGAAAGGCGCTGAGTACGCACTCGCGATCGCGATGATAGCGATGCTGGCGGCGCCGGGGGTGGGGCGCGGCGAGGAATCGAACTACGACGAGTTCGGGAGGCGACCCGCCGTGCCCGAAAGCGATCTGTCGCTTCCCGATCCGATGCTCGACTCGCGCTGGCCGCCGCCGGCACCAGGCGAAGCGACCGCCAAGCCCGAGACGCTCGATAGTGACGAAGAGCGGCTCGATCCGCTCCACGAAGACCAGGCCGACGACGATACCGCAGTTCCGGGCGCCGCGCGCCGCGCGCCGGCGCAGCCCGAAGAACTGCCTGCGTCGGTGGAAGAACTGCTACGTCGAGGCCCCGCCGGTGAAGGAGTGGTAGTTCCCGCCCCGCTGCCGCCGGCGCAATACCCGGACGAAGATCAAGACCGCAGCGCACCCGGCAGCGCCGACCCGGCAGAGGACTAGACATGGCCAACGTACGTTCCAAGATCGCCCTGAGCGACGCCGAGCAGCGCGCGTTTCTCGAGCAAAGCAAGACGGTCATCATGGGAACCATCAACCATGACGGCTATCCGCATCTGGTACCGATGTGGTTCAGCGTGCTCGACGGCCTGGTGCACATGCACACCTACAAGACCTCGCAGAAGACCGTGAACGTCCTGCGCAATCCCAAGGGCTCGTTGCTGGTCGAGGACGGCGAGCAATACAACAAGCTGCGCGGCGTCTTCATGCGCGGTCGCTTCGAGGTGATCGACGATCAGGAACTCTGCTACCGCATCGCGGTAGCGTCGGCCAAGAAGTACCAGGGACTCGACGAAGAGCAGGTAGCGCAGGGCCTGCGCCACTACGTACGCAAGCGCGTAGCTCTGCTCTTCCACCCCGAAAAGACCTCCAGCTGGGACCACGCCAAAATCTGAAGGGGTCAAATCTGAAGGGGTCAAGTCGCGGCTTGCGACATGTCTACTCGATCGGTCGCAGCCGACGGGAAGCGTACAGGAGGTC
>JACRCR010000214.1 GCA_016218925.1 Deltaproteobacteria bacterium
GATCTGCTCGCCGATGTTGGTCCCCACCGCCAGCACCACGTCGGCCGCCGCAATCGCGTCGTTGGCGGCCGGGCTCGAATACAGCAGCACCTGTTCGTGCGCGTCGGGCAACGATCCGCGTCCACCCCAGGTCGGAACCACAGGGCACTGAAGCTTGGCGGCCAGCGCCTCGACCGCGGCCAGCGCGCGCGAGTGCCGGCATGCGGTGCCGAGCAGCAGCAGCGGCATCTGCGCGCCGGCGAGCATCTGCGCCGCCTTCTCGATCGACGAAGGCGCGGCCTGCTGCGAGACCAGGCGATAGCGCGCGGGCGCGAGCACCGGACCGAGGTTCACCTCGACGTTGGTGAGGTTCTTCGGGAACTCGATGTAGACCGGGCCGGGCGTGCCGCAGAGGGCCTGACGGAAAGCCTCGTGGAAGATCTCGTCCACCTGATCGGCGAACTCGATGACGCCGACATACTTCATCGCCGCTTCGAAGAAGCGCGGCTGGGGCGTGTACTGGAACTTGCCGCGCCGCACCTGGGCGTCCAGGCTGCGCTCGCGCTGGCCGGCCAGGAAGATCACCGGCGCCTTCTCCTTGGAGGCGCAGACAGCGGCGGGCAGCAGGTTGGCCACACCGGGGCCCTGGTTGCCGATGACGATCGAAGGCTTGCCGGTCATCCGCGTGACGGCGTCGGCCATGAAGCCACCGGCCGATTCGTGGTGCGGGGCAACCAGGCGCATGCCGCGCTCGGAGGCGACGCGATACATTCTCTGGAAGCCCGGGTCGGGGATGCCGAAGATGGTGTCGATGCCCTCGGCCTGGAGAAGCTCGACGATGCGGGCGGCGACGGTATTGTCGGGGGCGGGCGAGGGGGCGAGCGAGGCTGCTGGCTGGCTCATGATCGTTGTCCTCCGTGCGGCTCGATGTTTTTTTGCGGGGCCTCGAGGGCCCCGATGCGTGGGGCAGACCTTACGCGAGGAGGCTGCGGCGCGTCTCGTCGCTACGGTCCACAGTTTGGTTGCGACGGCTCAACGGGCGATCTACGAGCACGCAGTGACCATCGCTGGCGAGCAGCCCATCCACATCCTGAGATCCTTCGACGCCTTGGGCGTTCCGGTCGATGAGTTGTGCGCGCGGCTGGGTCTGACCCGCAGCGGCCTGGGCGGTCCGGGCACGCGGGTCTCGCGAGTCCTGTTCGATACGCTCTTTCTGGCCGCGGCCGAGATGACTGGCGACCCGCTGCTCGGTATGCGCGCCGGCATGGCCAAGACTCCCGCCGACCTTCTGTTCTTTCTCAGCGCGAGCCAGCGCACTCTCGGCGAAGCTCTGCGCGAGTTCGCGCGTTTGTTTCGCGTCGTCGGCGCCTCGATGAGAGCGAGCGTCGAGGTGCGCGGGGCGACCGCGTGGCTACATGTGAGCGACACGGCGCCCGGCCAGCCCGAAGCGCTGCGCCACGAACTCGAGTATCTGGCCGGGCAGTTGGTGCAGTACCTGGCGCTCGCCACCCGCGGCGCGTGCAGGCCAACGGAGATACGCTTTGCGCATCCGCCGGCCGGTCCGACGGTCGAGTACGAGAGGATTCTCGGCGTGCCGGTCAGGTTTCGGAGCGAGGCCTTCCAGATAGGCCTCAGTGCCGTCGATCTGGACACCGCGGTAGTAACCGCCAACGCCGACATCGCCAGGATGACGCGCGAGGCGGCGCAGCAGCAGCTCGAGGCGGCCGAGTCCGGGTCGTTTCGCGCGCGCGTCGAACTCGCGCTGCGCCGCCGCATTCAGCAGGACGCCGACCACAGCAGAGAAGGTGTGGCGGCGCTGCTCGCGACGTCCGTGGGCACCCTGAAGCGGCGCCTGAGCGAAGAGAATTGCAGCTTTCGCGACGTGCGCGACGACGTGCGCCGCGCGGTCGCCGAAGAGATGCTCGCGCGCACCGAAAAGAGCGTCAGCGAGATCGCCGCGCTCCTCGACTTCGCCGACGCGGCGTCGTTCGGGAAGGCGTTCCGGCGATGGACCGGCGCGAACCCGCGGGACTTCCGGGCGCGCAAGCGATCGGGGTAACTTCGCGACAGAACCTCCGGCCCTGCATCCGGAGCGCGGCGGTCTCCAAGAAAGAAACAGGAGGCTGCTTCGGGCCGCTCACGTGGGCGCGACGACGCCTCGCGGATTCGTGGCCGCCGCCGCCGCCGAGTCCTTGTGACCCTTGGCATGCCTCGCCACGGCCTTCTTCATCCGGCGGGCGTAGAGTCTTCCAGCTATGAACGACTTGGGCTCAAAGCCCGTGTACCTCGAAATGAAGAGCATGTTCATGCCGAGCATGTCCTTGAAGACATCCCAGGCAGTCACGTTGGGAAGGCGCTTGGCACGGAGCCTGGCCGCATCCTCGTAGGTGGGCGCGTTCACCATCGCGCCGTCCGGCCCGAGCACAACCAGGCCGCCGTTGGTCAGGAGCTTGTATCGCCGGGCGCATTCCCTCAGGTCCGGGCCGCATACCAGGCTGCATTGGCCGCAGACCAGCAGGCGGTCGCTCTTGATACCGCTGACGCCGAGCTTTCCAGCGAAGGCCATCCATTCCTTCACGCGCTCCTTCTGCGCGAGCTTCTCCGGATGCTTGTCGAGATATTCGTTGATGACCGTTTCCGGGTGAATTCTCGAGCCGATCGCGCTGATCGCCGCATATCGGGCCGCTGAGTCGCCCTTGGTGTAGATCGCACCGAGCATTCGAGCGATGACGGACGCCTTCGAGGCGTTGTCGGTCGATCGATTCATCCACGCGTCGATCCAGCCGAAACCCCATGAGGTGAATGTCTTGTCGGGCGAAATCGCATGCATTCCGAAACACGAGGCAGAACACAGATTGATGTCGTTTCTCTTGGCTCGTGGATGGAGCTCGCCGTTCAGCAGCACGTACTCTTCCTCGACTTCACGGAACATCTGCGCGGGACAGACCTTGTCGCACATCTTGCAGGTCTTGCAGCAGGTGTCGGTGAAGTGGCGCGGGGAGTAGCGAGGCTCGTCGCTTTCGAGCACCGCGTCGGTCACTACGGTGCCGAGATAGTTGGCGCCGCCGTATTCTTCGGTCATGGCATTGCCCGACCAGCCCTGCCCGGCTATCCCCGCCGCCATGGCGCCGAGGCGGTGAGAGAAGGACGGAATGACCGCGAAGGGATACATGGTACGTCGATAGGTGTTGTTGGCGCGCACCGGCGTGGCCTGGTAGCCGAGGGACCGGATGTATCCTGCGGTCAACTCCGTGACGCGATTCATCTGCTGGTTCTTCTTTATCTGATCCAGATTGTGCGGCACGTAGGACTTCTTGCCCAGGAAGTCATCGATGGCCTCGACATCCATGGGCAACACCAGCGATACGATCGAACGCGCACTCTTCATGGTGTACGTCGGATCGAGCGAGGGCGGCCCGTCCAATCGGTCCGGTCCGGCGATGCCGACCACGTCTACGCCCTGGCTGCGAACGAAAGCCTTGATCTTCTCTTCCAGTCTTGCGTGCATTTTTCTTCCCTGTGCCGAACCGAGGCTGCATCAACGATGCGCGACGGCAGTGGCCAGCGCTTCGAGTCCTTCGTGCAGGCCGTCGGTGAGATCGTCGAGGTCCGGAACCAGGTCGCGGCAGGCCACGAGGCCGAAGTTCAACCGGTCGAGGTAGCTGACCACGGTGATGTTGAGGCCCTGGCCTTCGGCGACGTTGGAGACCGGGTACAGAGCGGTCATCCTGGCACCGCCGAGGTACAGAGCTTCGCGAGGCCCCGGTACGTTGGAGATGGCGACGTTGAAGGGCGGCCGCATTCCGGTCGCGTGAATGGCGGTCGCCAGCACTCGCGCGCCGCGGCCGGCGACGAGGAACGCGGCCATGCGCGTGAAGCCTTCCAGCATGTCGGCCGGCAGCACGTCCTTCATCGCTTTGGCGGCGCTCATCGCTTCCTGGATGCGGCGCAGGCGCGCGAGCGGGTCGGCGATATCGGTGGCCAGGTCACTCAATACGGTGGTGACGTGGTTTCCGTACTCGCTCTTATCCGAAGAAGCCCGCACCGATACGGGAACGATCGCGACCAGCGGGGCTTCGGGCAGCGCACTGCGAGCGGTGAGATAGCGGCGCAGCGCGTGCGAGCAGATCGCGAGGACCACGTCGTTGACGGTACAGCCGAGCGTCTTCTTGACGCGTCGCACGTCGTCGAGCGGAAGCGACGTGAAGGCGTAGCGGCGTTGCGGCGTGATCGGGCGGTTGAAGGGCGTTTGCGGCGGCCGCCTGTTGCGCACGGCAACCGGGTCGCCGCCGGGGCGCATCGGCGCGATGCCGAGAAGGTCGCTGGCGATTGGCAGGTGACCGGCTCCGAGCGCGCGCGCAAGAGCCCCGACGCCGCTTGCGTTGGCGATCGCCGCCAGATTTCCGGTGCGAGCGACGTTGTCCGCCGCGCGCATCGCGAATGCGGCCAGCCGCGCGGGCTTGGTCACCATCCCGATCATTCCGCGCGCAAGCATCTCGAAGATGGAAGGCTCGGCCAGCAACGGCCGCGGGCGCGCGCCGCCAGTTGTCGCGGCGTGAGGATTGGTGTCCGACAGTGCCGTGGTCAACTCGACCCCGGCCACGCCGTCGATCGCGCAGTGGTGGAGCTTGGTGTAGACCGCGGTTCGCGTCTCCTCGAAGCCTTCAATGACGTACTGTTCCCACAACGGTTTGCTGCGATCGAGCGGGCGCCCATGGATGCGCGCGACGAGAGACGCCAGTTGCTCGCTGTCGCCAGGCGATGGAACGGCGATGTGACGCAAATGGAAGTCGAGGTCGAAATTCGCGTCGTCCATCCAGTAGGGATGGTCGAGCCCGAAAGGCACGGGGACCAGTTTGCGCCGCAGCGGCGCCAAGTCGGGCACGCGCGCTTCGAGCGCACGCCTCACGGCGGGGTAGAGGGATTTTTCGTTGCGATCCCCGGCTTCGTAGACGGCCAGCGATCCCACGTGCCCGCATTGGGTCGGGGTCTCCAGATCCAGAAAGCTCGAGTCCAGGGAAGAAAGCTGTCGCGCGGCCATGGGGTGTCCTCGTGGTCGGGACCTTACTTCCTGGCCGGCTAGGCGGTCTCGTTGCTACGGTCCAGAATCTGGTCGCCACGGCTCACGCGGAGTTTCACCGGGATGCAAGCGTGAAGCCGGCGGACTGTCGTTCGCAAGGGGCGTTGCGGCGGGGGACCGGCGCAAACCCCCGGGAGTTTCGCGCGAACTCGCTGGCGGCAGGGCGGCGCGGGAAGCTCAGCGCCGTCGTCTTTCGCGGACCGGCGGAGCCTGGCGGCCGCGCAGCCCCACTTCGGCGTGGCCGGTGCCGTCGAGGTGCCACGCGCGCTCGATCTTCCAACCCGATCCGGCGCGTTTCTCGACATCGACCCAGATGTCGGCGCGTTCGGTGTTGGTGCACACGCACGCCTGTCCGTCGGGGTCGACGTACTTCAGTGCCACGCAGCGATCGGGCGGCTGACCCACGCGAACGCGAATCCGGCGCTGTCCGACCCGGCCTTCCACCGACCAGTACGGCAGCGCCAGCCGTGTCCTGGTTCGCAGTGCCGGTAGCAGACCTGCGGGCCAGTCGCGGCCGTCCACGCGAAAGCGCAAGAAGGCCAGCGGCGGCAGCCGGTTCATGCCCGGCTTGCGCGAGACAGCGCTCACCAGTTCGAGCACGTCGCCGCCGCCCAGGTCGGCGTGCACCCAGCCCCAGCGCTCCGCGTTGCCGTGAGCGTAGATGTGGGCCACGCCGCCGGTTGCGCCGTCGAAACTGTACGTCGTGTCGCCGACGCTGACGGTGCCGGTGAAACTGGCGACGGGAGCCGGCAGCACCTGCGCTCCGGGCAGCAACTCGCGCGACCACAGGGCCTGCGGGAAGGTCCACAGCGGACCACCGTGTTCGATCCAGCGCAGATCCCATGCGATGCCGTTGGCCGAGCCGCCGAGGAGTCCGCGCTGCGCGCGGCATCCGTTGACCTCGAACCACGGCGCGCCCGCTGCGCTCGGCCTCACCGGGCCGGGGCCGAAGCGCGCGGTGATCGGCGCGCTGCCGGTGGGGAACAGCGAGATCCAGCCGTGACCGTACGGCTCGGCGTCGCGTTCGGCGGTGGGTGCGACGATTTCGTTGTGCACCCACAGCCCCACTCCCGTGGCCGGGTTGGTCAGCGTTGCGTACCAGACCTCCACGCGGCCGGGTGCGCCACTCCAGCGCGGCGCCGACGCCAGTTCGAAAGCGTCGTTCATGGCCGCGTCCTCACGAATTGGTGCTGCTTCGACCCGTGGTCGAGTCGTTGGCCGACCACATGCCCAGCATCCGGCTCAGTTGGTCCATCGCGCCCGTAGGCAGCAGTACCTTGGTCAGCGGAGTCACAAACCCGACGGCTACGCGCGGGATGGCGACGTAGGATTGGCTCTTCTTGATTCCGTTGATCATCCGGCGGCTGACCGCCTCAGCGTCCAGCATGCGGGTGCCCGCCACCATCCGCGCGCCGTCGAACATTCCGGTGTTGACGGTATTGGGGCACACGCAGGTCACCGTCACCGGCCACTTGTTACGCTTGGCCTCCTGCCGCAAGGCGTCGCTGAAACCCACCACGCCGAACTTGCTCGCGCAGTAGGCCGACAGATTCGGAAGCGCCAGCAGGCCGCCCGCCGAGGCCACGTTCACCACGTTTCCCTCGCCGTGTTCGAGCATCTGCGGAAGAAAAGCCTTGGTGGTCCAGAACTGCGCCGTCAGATTGACTGAGATCATCCGTTCGATCGCCTCGTCGTCGAGTTCCATCAGCGGTGCGGCGCGCATCAAGCCCGCATTGTTGACCAGGATCGACACCGGACCCATCGCGTTGCGCACACGGATGGCCAGTTCATAGACCGAGCGGCGATCGCTGACGTCGCACGCGAAAGTCTGCGCCGCTGCGGCCGTGAACGATTCCTCGCGCGTCTTTTCCAGCGCCGCCTCATTGAGGTCGACAAGAGCTACGCGGCAGCCTTCCTTCACGAGATCTCTGGACAGCGCCCGGCCGAGTCCCATCGCCGCCCCGGTAACGACGGCGACCCTACCGCGCAGGCTCTTCATCAATCACCTCCAGGACGGCGGGAAGCAGACGCGCGGCAGAGACGACGATCGCAACGTCGTTTGGCTCGAGCCTGGCGAGGTTCCCCGTCAACCCCTCCAGGGAATGTCGTTCGACGCTGGCAACCAGGGTCTTCGCTTTGGCCTTCAGGGACAACAAGAAGCGGCGACCGTCGGCGGAGTCCTGAACCCTGACGACCAGCCCCTGATCCTCCAGCCGATCGATCATCCGCGATATGGTGCTGATCGGCAGACGCATCTCTTCACCCACCTGCGAAATCGGAGCCTTGGGGTGGCGGCGCAGGTACTGCAGCAGATAGATAGCGCCGTAGTCGAGCCCGAACTCCGCGACCTTCTCGCGTTCGAAGCGGTACACGGCCCGCAGCGCCTCGAAGAGGACCTCGTTCATTTCGGTCTCGGAAAGGGCGGTCCGGTCTTCAGCCGGGACGCGTTTGGTCGGCACTTTGGCTCCAGTTCCTCGACTTCCGGGACTCAACGCTCGGATGGTCCGTGCCACGCTTCGGGCTCGCCGAACAGCGCGAACGGCGCCGGGTTCAGAACGCCGCCGCCGGCCGCCATGGTTCCGAGCCCGAGAAACAGATGCTCGCCGACCTGGCGGATCTCATCCTTCATGGAGTGGACCAGGAAGCGGTTGTAGGGGCTGTAGTCCATGCACAACGAGGGCCGCCCGTCGAAACGCGACGGTGCGATGGTGGTGCTGAAACGCCGTGTTCGACTCGGCGCCTGGCCCGGCACCGATCCGCGCGGCGAAAACAGATTGTAACCCTCGCCTTGGTTCGGGGCGCAGGTCCTGAAGGCTTTCCCCCGCCAGCGGCCGGGTCCGAAGAACGTATGCGTGAAGAAGGAGGCCAGCGGAGCGAATACTCCCACCGGAAGAATCACCGCGCTGTACTCGCCCGCCAGAGTCTCGATCCGGGGCGCAGGCGCGGCGGCAAAGACCCGCAGGAGATCTCGTCGGGAGAGGCGAGCAAGGTCCTGCGCGCTGGCCGACCCGGGCGGCGTTCCGAGGATCTCTTCGAGAGACTGCTCCGGCACGCGCGCAGCCTACGCAATTTATTTGCGTTACGCAAATAAAATACTTGCAAACCGCACGTTGTTGGCCGCGGCTCGGAACGCTTCGCTGCAACCCCGTTCGGCGCTCAGGCCCGCGAGCACGTCCCGTCGTGCAAGGTCCGCTGGATGATCTCTTCCTTCATCTCCGGCGACAGATCGTCGAAGTATGCCGAATAGCCTGAGACACGCACCAGCAGGCCGGGATAGCGTCCCGGGTGATCGCGCGCTTCGACCAGCAGTGCAGGGTCGTAGACGTTGACCTGCATCTGCATGCAGCCGGCCGCGAAGCCTCCGTCGATCAGGTTCTGAAGCATGCGCGCCCCATCGGGACCCGCCACGATCCACGGCGCCAGTTGCAGGTTGAAGTTCACTCCGTTGTGCGCCAGGTGCAGCGGCAGCGCCGCCGCCGAGCGCAGCACCGCGGTGGGTCCGAGACGATCCATGCCGTTGGTGGCGGAGATTCCCGACGAGAACGGCTCGCCGGACATCCGTCCGCTCGGCAGAGCACCGACCTTCTTTCCGAATGCGACGTGCGAGGTCACCGAGTAGAACCCGGCGACGTATTCGCCGCCGCGGGTGTTGCGCCTGCCGGCGAAGCAACTCCGGAAGATCTCCATCGCGCGTCCCACGTAGCCGTCGGGAAGGGGGTCGTCGTTGCCGTACTTGGGTGCGTTCCTGAGCCTGGCTCTCAGGGCCTCATGGCCGCGAAAACCCGCCCGGCACGCCTGGATCACCTCGGCCAGCGTGGCTTTGCGTTGCCGGAACACCACGTGGTCGATGGCTGCAAGCGCGTCGCCGACCTCGACGACTCCCACGCCCTGGAGTCCGCTGCCGTTGTAGATCGCGCCTCCTGCCGAAGCGTCGCGTCCCTTGGTCATGCAGCCTTGCACGAGCATCGAGGTCAGAGGCGTCGGGTGCCACTTGGCGTTCACGCGCTCAACGGCAGCGATGTCGAAGAGCAGACGTCCGACTCCTGCTTCGACCTGCGCGCGAAAGATCTCCAACAGTTCATCCATCGAGCGGCACTGATCGGCCGGCGCGGTGGCGGCGCCGATTCGCTTCCATGCGCCAAAGCGGCGCCCGCGGTTCAGCGCCAGCTCCAGGCATATCGGAACGTTGAACAACGCCGCGTCGGTGGAGAGGAAACTGCGGCCGGCCGAAACCGGCTCGACGCAACCGACGTTGGCGTAGTCGCGCGCGTCCTCGGTCGACATCCCGCGCGACTCGAGCAGCGGGACGATGACGTCGTCGTTGTACAGAGCCGGCGAGACCGCGCCGCGCGCCAGAGCCGAGGCGGCGCGCAGGCGGTACGCGGTCGGACTTCCGCTGTGGAAGCGGGCGGAGTAATTGGGCTGACGCGTGCGCAATCGATCCATCAGCTCGAGGAACAGGTAGGTAACCTCGTTGGTCGCGTCGTCGCCGCGCCGGTCGGTGCCTCCCACGACCAGGACTTGACCGTTGAACAGGCCACCGTGGAAGCGGGTCCCGCGGCGCGAGAATGCCGGGACTATTTCGCAGAGTTTGAGCGCGAAGCACCCGAGCAGTTCGAATGCGCCGGCGCGTTCGAGGACACCCGCGGCAACGTCGCGCTCGTAGAAAGGAGCAAGGACCTGGTCCATCCTTCCCGGCGATACGGAATGGTCGAGCGACTCGATGTTCAGTGCGATGTGCGCGAAGAGTATCGATTGCAGCGCCTCGCGGAACGTTCGCGCCGGACGCTGCGGCACCCACGCGCACGCATCGGCGATCTCGAGCAGTTCCCCGCTCCTGGCCTCGCCGACGGCGCTGCGAGCCAGTGTCGCGGCTTCGTGCACGTAGCGCTGCGCGAACTGGTCGAGGCCGTCGCATACGATCCGGATCGCGTCGTAGAACTGGAACGCGGTCGACCCCGGGTCGGTCTGCCGTTGCAGGGCTGCCGCCTCTTTGCGATATCCGTCGGTTCCGCGTGTCACGAGCCCTTGATAGTCCGGAACGAAGTGCGAAATACCGCCGAGTTCGTTGATCAGATAGAAGTCGGGATCGAGCTGTTCGGCACCCAGGCGAAGCTGCGACAGTAGCGGCAGCGCCCTGAAGGCCGGCACGCGGCGGATCCAGAACGGCAGTACTTCGCGAAGAAGCTGGCGCTTTTCCTCCTCGGAGACCTCGAGCGGGTTGAGTGCGCGGGTCGGAAAGCGAAACAGATCCTCCATCATCGCCAGGCCGTGCAGTTCCGGGAAAATCCCTCCCGCCACACGGTGGGAGGTGAAGTTCCCGACCAGCAACTCGCGCGGATGGATGCAGATGCGCTTGTTGCGCAGGATGTAGGCCAGGGCGCCGGCCTTCTTCGCGATCATCGTCGAGCAATCGCCGTCCGGCTGCGACCACTGCGCTTCCTCGCGGAAGTAGCGCGTCAGCAGGACTGCCCGCTCGGCGCACAGCGCCCTCGGGGTCGCGCGGATCTCTTGATCCAGTGCCAGTACCCGCTCGCTTACGCCGAGTTCGGCGTGAGCCGCTGCGTCGGATCGGCGCGCGGCAACCGGCTCGGCGAGATCGTCGCCAGCGCTCGGCGGGTTGATGTCGATCGGGGCCGAAGTGGCAGTGCTCATGACGTCACCTCCAATCCCTCGGAGCGAATGAACGCGCTCGCGGGCGCGCGCGAATCATCGAAAACCAGCCCGTCTCTC
This sequence comes from Deltaproteobacteria bacterium, assembly GCA_016218925.1. Taxonomy (GTDB): domain Bacteria; phylum Desulfobacterota; class Binatia; order UBA1149; family CAITLU01; genus CAITLU01. Next base: position 10,793 of record JACRCR010000214.1, read on the forward strand.
ATCGCCGCTCCCCGTGCGATCTTTGCGCCAAAGACGCCGAAAAAGCGAGAGGGGGGTCGGGGGCCAAGCCTCCGACCCCCCTCAGGATCGAACGATCAGGAAACGATCACGCCATCAGGTGACGGATCATGAGCCGCCGCGGACCGCACGCACGTAGTAGAGGCTCGACTTGAGGTTTGAGTTCGTGTTGCCTACGGCGAACCCGACGATCCACGCGTTGCCAGGGCTCGAGCTGTACGTGGTAGACGTCCAGTAGAAGTTCGAGCGGATACAACTGCACGTCGTCACCGTGCAGCTCGGCGCGCAGGCCGTGTTGAACGCCGCTTCGGTGGCCGGGTGGTCCGAGGCGAGCGAGGTCAACGTTTCGAGTTCGTTACGGTTCGGCAAGCGCCAATCGGCGTGGCCCGCGAAGACCGCGGTGTTCAGCGCGGCGATCTTCCCGGTGAAGGCATCGGGCCAGGTGTAGGTCGCGTCCTGGTCGTGGATGCTGCCGTCGTCCGAGAGCTTCTCCCACATCAGGCCCGTGACGTCATCGGTAATGGTGCCGTCGCCGTTGTCGGTGTAGCTGCGAGCCGAGCCCAGATGGAACTCGCCGTCCTGCCCGGTGCCGGTGCAGCTCACGGTTCCGGTGCCACCCGCCGGGTCGTAGCAGGTCGTCTGCACGGTGCTCAGGGGTCGCGAAAGGGGCTTGGCCTCGCAGGTCGCAAGGTCTGTCGTGCAAGTGCCGAGATCGGTGTTGCAGGTGCCGAGGTCGCCGTTGCAGGTGGCCAGATCGCCTTGCGCGGTGGCGAGATCGGTTCCGCAGGTGGTCAGGTCAGCGTTGCAAGTACCGAGGTCGGTGTTGCAAGTCCCTAGATCGCTGTTGCAGGTACCGAGGTCAGTATTGCAAGTGCCAAGATCGGTGTTGCAGGTACCGAGATCAGTGTTGCAGGTGCCCAGGTCGCCGTTGCAGGTGCCCAGATCGCCGTTGCAGGTGCCGAGGTCTGTGTTGCAGGTGTCCAGGTTGCCCTGGGTCGTTGCCAGATCGGCGCTGCAGGTACCGAGATCAGTGTTGCAAGTGCCCAGATCGGTGTTGCAAGTACCGAGGTCGGCGTTGCAGGTGCCGAGGTCGGCACCGCAAGTGCCCAGGTCTGCGGTGCAGGTGTCCAGGCTGCCATTGCACGCGGCGAGGTCGTCCTGCGCCGTGGTGAGGTCGGCGTTGCAGGTTGTCAGACCGTCGTTGCAGGTGCCCAGATCGGTGGTGCAAGTACCCAGGTCGGCCTCGGTGGTTGCCAGATCCCCTTCGCAGGTAGCGAGATCGGCCTGACACTGCGCCGGGTCGGGCAGCGTGCCCCCGGCCAATGCGCCCGCGACGCTCTGGCTGCACGAGTCGAGGAAGTCTTGGATTTCTACACCGTCGTCTTCACTCGGGCACGTCGCTGCCTGCGCGGCCGCGGCGGCTTCGAGTTTCTCCCATCTCGAGTCGAACTTCGACGCGCACTTGGTAACGTCGCTCGTGTAGCGGGTCAGGTCGCTGGTCAGGATGAGGCGCCGTTCAGCCTTGGCCAGGCAGGCCGTGTACTTGCCCGCCGCGTCGTTCTTTCCCGATTCGCACTTGTCGCTCGGCGAAGGCGTGGCCTTGGGTGCAGCCACGGCCGAACTTGTACTGAATACCGTTGCCGCGAGCATTGCGGCGATCGCCACCCCAATAGGTTTGCCCATCATAAGGAAGCCTCCCCTTGTCTTGTCAGCGCGGCGTGCCCTGCCTCGCCGTATAGCGCCCGCCCCAAGCCAGTCAAACGGAACGAGCCGAGGCCCGGTCGAGCCTCACCATCGCCTGGCGCCGGAACGCCGGCGGGACTCTCACTCAGGCTGCATGTTCCTGGAAGTGCCGGTCACGAGTGCGAAAACATCGCTGCGGCGATGAGCGATTCTTATTGCCGGGCGAGTTGACAGGCCCCCACGGTATCGCGCGTCTTGGCGCCCTGTGGTTCGCACCCCGGCTCACGGCAGGCGTTCGATCCGATCGATCGGGAAGCTTGCACGAACGCGCCCGCATCGACGTGGTCGACGATCTCGAGGCTGGCCGCGCTCCGGTCGCGGACCAGGCTGAAGGGTCCTTCGCGGTTCATCCGGGGGCAGGCGGCGCTCGGTGACCGTGAGAAAGGAGCGTTCGAACGCCGCCGCTACTGTCAGCGGATCGTGAAGGAACGCGACCGTGTCGTGATCGCGTCGTCGACGTCGGTGCCGATATCGGTGTCGAGCAGGATCGGGATCATCGGTTCGGTTGTCGGTGTTGAGGAATGCTGTCGTCTCTCTTCGCGGCGCGTTCCAACAAAGGCGACGCATCGCCGATGCGTACGACTGCGCGGTCTTGCCGCGCGATGTATCGCAGGTTCGGTCGCGCCGGTTGCCTCACCGGCAAGGCGCGCTACGCTCTCGTACTGTGCGCGAAACGTTGCTGAACTGGACGGTCGCGCTATCGTTGATCGTACCGGCTATGGCTGAAGCGGGCGCACCAAGAGACGGAAATCGCTTTGCGAACCTGGCCGGGCCGCGTCAGGTTCCGGGTCTCGGGGTGATGGTGCCGTTCTTCGCCGGCAAGTTGTGGACGGCGCTGGTACCACGCTCGGGCGCGGCGCCGCTGGTGCGCTACGATCCCGACGCGATCCTGCACAATCCGAGCGTCACCTGGATCGGCCACTCCACCATGCTGGTGCGGATGGACGGCGTCACGTTCCTCACCGATCCTATGTTCTCCGAGCGCGCCAGTCCGCTCTCGTTCGCGGGCCCCAGGCGGCTGGTCGCGCCGGGAGTGCCGATGCAGGCGCTGCCGCCGATCGACTTCGTTACGGTTTCGCACGACCACTACGATCATCTGGACCTGCCATCGATCACCGCGCTGGCGCGGCGCGGTGCGCGCTTCATCGTGCCGCTCGGAATGGGCGCGCTCATTCGTGACGCAGGGGGAGAAGCCACCGAACTGGATTGGTGGCAGAGTGCAAGCGTTGCAGGCCTGCGCATCCACTGCGTTCCTGCTCAGCACTTCTCGGGACGCTCGGGGCTTAGCGAGAACGAACGATTGTGGGCGGGGTGGGTGGTGGAGGGGCCGACCCGACGTTTCTACCACGCCGGCGACACCGGCTACTTCGACGGGTTCACCGACATCGGCAAGCGCCTGGGGCCGATCGATCTCGCTACCATCCCGATCGGCGCCTACGATCCCGCCTCGATCATGCACGCGGTGCACATCAACCCGGAGGAGGCCGTGCAGGCCGCGCTCGATCTCGGCGCCACGCGGGTGCTCGGCATGCACTGGGGTACGTTCGATCTCACCGATGAGCCGCTGGATGAGCCTCCACGGCGCTTCCATGTCGCCGCGCGTTGTGCCGGATTGGACGAGGGACGTGCGTGGATCCTCGACGTCGGCCAGACGCGGGGCTGGTAGCGATCGAGCGAGCCGCGGGCTCGCGAGAGCGGGAATGCGCCGGTGCGGCGCGCGTTCGATGGACAGATCGCGCCGGCGCCGATTGCTACAGTGGCCGACTGCGGGTAACGCTCGTGCGCGCCGCCGGCTCGCGTGACGGCTGCGGATCCGATGGCTCAGCAACCCTACCGCAGCGCTCCCGCTCCTTCGACGAGCATGCCGGGCGGCGTCCCGTACATCGTCGCAAACGAGGCCGCCGAGCGCTTCAGCTACTACGGCATGCGCGGGATTCTGGTCGTCTTCATGACCAGGCACCTGCTCTCGGCGGCCGGCGAGCCGGCGCCGATGAGCGACGCCGAGGCGCGCGAGTGGTTCCATGTTTTCGCCGCGGCCGTCTATTTCTTCCCGCTGCTCGGGGCGATCCTGTCGGACTCCGTGCTGGGCAAGTACCGCACCATCCTTGCGCTGTCGGTGGTGTACTGCGCAGGTCATCTGGCCCTTGCCATCGACGAGACGCGCCTCGGTCTTGCCGTCGGGCTCACGCTGATCGCGATCGGCTCGGGAGGCATCAAGCCCTGCGTCTCGGCGCACGTCGGCGACCAGTTCGGCAAAGGCAATGCGCCGCTGCTGCAGAAGGTGTTCGGCTGGTTCTACCTGGCCATCAACCTGGGAGCGTTCATCTCCAGCCTGCTCACGCCGTATCTATTGGAACACGCCGGGCCGCACGTAGCGTTCGGGGTTCCGGGTCTGTTGATGCTGGCGGCGACGTGGGTGTTCTGGCTCGGGCGTCATCGTTTCGTGCACGTGCCGCCGGCCGGTCTCGTTTTCGTAACAGAACTGCGCTCGCCGCAGGTGCGCGCCACGCTGTGGCGGTTGTGCGGCGTCTATCTGTTCGTCGCGGTGTTTTGGGCTCTCTACGACCAGACGGCTTCGGCCTGGGTGCAGCAGGCCGAGCACATGGACAAGCATTTCCTCGGCATCGAGTGGCTCTCGGCCCAGGTGCAAGCCGTCAACCCGATGCTGATCCTGACGTTGGTTCCGATCTTCTCGTACGGCGTCTATCCGCTGGCGGCGCGGGTGGTGCGGGTGACGGCGATCGGGAAGATCGCGTTAGGATTGTTCCTTACCGTGCCGGCGTTCCTGATCCCGGCGTGGGTCGAGATGCGCATCGCCGCCGGAGTCGCCCCGTCGATCGGCTGGCAACTCCTGGCGTATCTGATCATCACGGCGGCAGAGGTGCTGGTCTCGATCACGTGCCTGGAGTTCTCGTACACGCAGGCCCCGCGCGCGCTGAAATCGCTGGTGATGTCGCTGTACTTCCTGTCTATAACAGCCGGCAACCTGCTGACCTCAGGCGTCAACCTGCTGATCCAGAATGCCGATGGAAGCTCGAGGATCAGCGGTGAGGCTTACTATCTCTTGTTCGCCGCGATGATGACGGCCGCTGCGGTGGGGTTCGCGCTGACTACGCGAGGGTATCGAGAGCGGGTAGTGTTGCAGGAGGAGGGCTCCGCGTGAACACCCGCGGCCGTCTCGAACTCGGCGCCGGTGCTTCGATTGATGACGAGCCCGACCCGCGCCGGCATCTCCTCGCGTGAATCCTGGAGTCTCGATCATGTCTAGAACGCTTCCCGCAGGCCGTCGCATCGTCGTTTCCGAGTTCGCCGAGAGCCCGGCCGAGGCGATCGAGAAGTTCATCTCGATCCAGCCGATGGCCGCTCCGGATCCCGCCGAACTCGGCGCCGGAGACGTAATCGTCGAGATCAAGAGTGCGTCGGTCGGCTGGGTCGATCTGCTGATGACCAGTGGCCAGTACCAGCACATGCCCAGTCCCCCGTACACGCCCGGACTCGAGTACGCCGGAATCGTCGCGTGGACCGGGTCCGCCGTCGATCCAAAGCGCGCCCGCGCCGGCGACCGGATCTACGTCGACGGGTTTCTGGCCGGTCCGCGCTCGGTCGGGGGCTACCAGAGCTACGGGGGATTCGCCACATATGCCGTGGCGCCCATCGAAGCGATCCGGCAACTCCCGAAGACATTTTCGTTCGACCAGGGATGCAATCTCCTCGGCAACTACGAAACGGCGTGGCATTGCCTGATCGCGCGCGGCCAGCTCAAAGCGGGTGAAACGGTGCTCATTCACGGCGCGTCCGGCTCCACCGGGCTGGCCGCGGTGCACGTGGCCAAGTTGGTCGGCGCACGGGTGATCGCGACCGGACGGTCGGCGGACAAGCTCGCGATCGTCGAGGCTCAGGGCGCGGACCACGTCGTTCGGACCGGTAACCCGGACGGCTCGCCGGGCGTGCGCCGTTTCCGCGACGACATCAAGGCGCTGACCAACGGGCACGGCGTCGACGTCGTCTACGACGGTGTCGGTGGCGACATTTCGCTCGAAACCCTCCGCTGCGTCGCATTCGGCGCTCGCTATCTGATTGTCGGATGGGCGGCGACTCCCGACGTTGCACGCGGCAAAGGTCAGCGCGGTGCGCCCAACGCGAACATGCTGCCGACGAACCTGATGATGATGAAGGGGTTGAGCGTTCTCGGTTCACCGACGGTACTGTCGACGTTGCACGATCCTTCGATCCGGGCACAGCGAATCGGACAGATCATGGAGTGGGTCGAGGCGGGCAAGCTCCGGCCCTACGTCTCGCACGTCTTCGAACTCTCCGAGTTCAAGCGGGCGATGATGGCCAAGTGGACCGGCGCCGTCGTCGGCGGCTGCGTCCTGCACCCGTAGGGCTGGATGTTCTCGACATCTCTCGCGACCTCGGCAACGGAACCCGTCCGGGGTGGTCGGTAGCCTCGCTGGAGAGTCTACCCGGCGCGCACCTCCGATCCCGGTCGTTGCCTCGGGGATTGCGTCAGCTATCGACATCAGTTAGCGCGACGCCGAGTGGCTCCGGAGGTGGACCATGGAGAGATCCCCATGCCTCGGTACCCGCCCAGACCTGCGCCGCACGAGTTGGTTCGTGCTGGTCTCCGTCGCTCTCGCGGCGCTGGGAATTCCCCCGGCGCTTGCCATCGCCGATGTGTCACCCGGCGATGTCATCGACAAGAGAAACATCGATCTGGCGCGCGACCTGCTTCATCCGGGGCTCCAATGGTGCGTCGAGCACGGGCTCGTCATGCAGATCGTGCCGTACGAGGGCGCGACATATCCAAGCGGCTACGTCGCCGCGACCGAAAAGTACGCCGCGCAGGTGGGCATGTCGCCGGACGGATTGATGCTGAACCATTACGTGGCCGGCCAGCCGTTCCCCCGTCTCGATCCGACAGATCAACGCATCGCGTACAAGATCATGTGGAACTACTACTACAACCCGTACGTGACCGACGACTTCACCGTCCGCTACTTCGACGCCGACACCGGTATGATCACCGACAGGGGCATGGTGATCGAGAAGCACTTCCTCATGGAGTCGCTGAGGCGCCTCATGTACAACGGCCGCATCCACGTCGATCCCCGGCCGGCCTACGACGACAACCCCGAGGGTTTCCGCTACCGAGAATCGTTGCATCCGGTTCTCGAACCCTTCGATCTCAAGGGTATCGGATCCTCGATGGCCCGCTATCTCGATGCGGGCCGGCAAGACGATACGTGGCTCTACATGCCTCAACTCAGGCGTGTACGACGCATTTCTTCGGCGCAGCGCTCCGACGCGCTCTTCGGCCAGGACATCGACATGGACAGCTACGGAGGCTACTCGGGAAACCCGGCGTGGTTCGAGTGGCGCTTCGTCGGTGCGTCCACGATCCTGGCGGCAGTCCACGGGAAGAACTGGCCGGCCCACTGGTGCGAGGGCGCGGGCGACTTCGTGTTCTGCGACATGTGGGAGAAGCGCAAGGTCTGGATCGTCGAGGGTCGCGCCAAGTTTCCGCAATACGCCTACGGCAAGCGCGTGCTCTACGTCGACCAGGAAGCCTTCTACACGCCATCGACCGACATCTACGACCGAAACCTGGAGCTCTGGAAGATCTGGATCAACGGCATTCGCGTCGGTCACAAACCGTTCGAGGGAGCGAAGATTTCCGTCTACGAATACGAGACCGGCTTCATCCCCAACATCACGATGGTCGACATGCAGCTCTCGCACGCGACGCGCGCGGCGATACCGAGCCACGAGTTTCCCGACGAGGAGGGCTGGTACTGGAACATGGGGCCGAAGGTCGGGCTCACGCCCGACTTCTTCACCGTCGCCGAGCTGATCCGCGGAGGGCGCTGACGAACCGGGCGCTTCGGTCATCTTCTAGGGCAGAGCGTGGGCTTTGCGCAAGAGCACACTGAAGCTTTGGCGCTGGCGGTGTGCTCGCTTCAAAGGCCGCTGAGCTCAAACCCTCTCGAAGGTAAACCGACCTCCGACCGACCGTTTGTCGCGACGAACCGGGTCGGCGGCTCGTTGGCGGTTGCGCTGCGGTCGCCGGTCGCCCACAGCGCGGTGCTCAGATACTTCTCGCCGCGATCGGGCAGGATCAGCACGATCGTGCCGCTTTCGATTTCGCGGGCTATCACCTGCGCGGCCAGCAGCGCCGCTCCACTGCTCATGCCGACGAAGAGCCCTTCGTCACGCACCAACTGCCGCGTCAGTTCGAAGGCGTCTTCGCTCTCGATCATGATGTGGCGGTCGATCTGCGCAGCATCGTAGATGGCGGGGACGATCGCCTCCTCGAGGTTTTTCAGGCCCTGGATGTAGTGGCCGCGGACCGGGTGGGCGCTGACGATCTTGCAGTTCGGATCGCGCTCGCGCAGCGCCAGTCCGACACCCATCAACGTTCCGCTGGTGCCGAGCGACGAGACGAAGAAGTCCACTTTGCCGCCGGCCTGCTGCAGGATCTCTTGGGCGGTTCCTTCGTAGTGCGCCAGGCGGTTGTACTTGTTCGAGAACTGGTCGGGCATGAAGTAGCGCTGCGGGAACTGCTGGACCAGTTCGCGCGCACGCATGATCGCTCCGTCGGTTCCGAGCGCGGCAGGGGTGAGCGTCACGGTGGCGCCGAACGCCTGGATCATCGAGCGTCTCTCCACGCTCACCGCTTCGCTCATCACGATCTCGACGCGATAGCCTTTGACGGCGCCGATCATTGCGAGCCCGATCCCGGTATTGCCGCTGGTGGGTTCGAGGATCGTCTTGTCAGGCGTCAGTGCTCCTTCCAATTCCGCCTGCTCGATCATCTTCAGAGCGATCCGGTCCTTGATGCTGCCGGTCGGGTTGAACCCTTCGAGCTTCGCCAGCATCCGGACCGAAGGATTGGGGTTGAGTCGTCGCAGCTCGACCATCGGGGTGCAGCCGATGCATTCGAGGACGCTGGGACGGACGACGGGAGGCGTGAAGACAGGCGACATGATTGACGACCTCCGACTCGCGGTCGCTTGTATCGGAAGCGCCGGAAATGTTCACGCGCGGTGGCGACGGAGGACGTACCGGCGGCGCAGCCGGATGCGGCCCGGCTGCGCAGACGTGAGGTCGCCTGAAGCGTCGACCATCGGACCCGCCTGCGCCGTGAGGCGCGTAGCGAAATCAGTCGTGGTGAAACAGTTTGCTGACGATGCTCCAGCGTCCGCCTTCTTCCACGAGGTGAAACCGATCGACGAAGTCGAAACCGGCAAAGCCGCGCTCGACGAGCGTGACCGCCGCCGTCTTGCCGTCGACCTGGACGTCGATGATCTCGGCTTCGTATCCGGCGCCGGCCGGGCCCAGTTGCTTGACGTGCTGGAAGAAGGGCTCGGGCGAGCCGCTCATCAGGTTGCCCGCGAAGTAGCCGACCATCACCGCGCTTGGATGGAAGATCCCACGAAGCAGTTCCACATCGCCGTCGTGCGAACCTTTCACGTAACTTTCGATCACGGCTCTCGCAGCGCGTGCTGCAGTAACTCTGTCAGACATCCGGCTTCCTCCTGCTCTCGCTCAGTTCCTGTACGCAGGCCTGGTGCCAGTGCGGCCCGCCGTGGCCGGCCTGTGCCCGCCACGGGTTCCTACGCCCGCCGCGCGTCAAAGCCAGCACCCTCGCGAGGCGGCATCATGGCGCCTCGCGCCACCTTCACACCACCGCCTTCGCCCCCTTCTTCTCGAACTCCGCGAGAATCCGCCTCGCTACCACCATCTTGTGCACCTCGTCGGGTCCGTCGTAGATGCGCGCGAAGCGCGCGTGGCGGTACATCATCGACAGCGGTCCGTCTTCGGTGACGCCTTCGGCGCCGTAGACCTGCACCGCTTTGTCGATCACGCTGTGCAGCACCTTGGCGCCGAAGAACTTGATCGTCGAGATCTCTTCGCGCGCTCCTGCGGGGCCTTCCTTGTCGATCTTGTGGGCGGCGTACAGCGTCATCAGGCGCGCGGCCAGGATGTCGGCGCGCGCTTCGGCAATCCAGTCCTGGATGTTGGCCTTGCGTGCCAGCGTGCTGCCGAACGCTTCGCGCAGCACCGCACGCTGGCACATCAGTTCGAACGCGCGCTGGGCCTGGCCGAGCCAGCGCATGCAGTGGTGGATGCGCCCGGGTCCCAGGCGCTCCTGCGCGATCAAGAAGCCGGAGCCTTCTGGGCCGAGCATGTTGGCCAGCGGCACTCGCACGTCTTCGTAGGAAATCTCGGCGTGGTGGTTCAGATTCTCGCCCATCACCGGGATGCCGCGCACGATGTTCACTCCCGGCGTGTCCAGCGGCACGATGATCATGCTCTGGCGCTGGTGCTGGGCGGCTTCGGGATTGGTCACCGCCATCACGATCGCGAAGGCGGCGCCGTGGGCTCCGCTGCTGAACCACGCGTGCTTGTTGATCACCCAGTGGTCGCCGTCGCGGCGGGCGCTGCCACGCAGCAGCTTGGGGTCGGAGCCGGCGACCTCGGGCTCGGTCATCGAGAAACAGCTGCGCACCTCACCGGCCACCAGCGGCGCGAGCCAGCGCTGTTTCTGCTCGGCGCTGCCCCAGCGGTGCAGGATCTCGGCGTTGCCGGAGTCCGGTGCCTGTGAGCCCATGCAGGAGGGGCCGTAGGGGCTGCGGCCGAGCACTTCGTTCACGTAGGCGTAGTGCAGAAAGGGGATGCCGGCGCCGCCGCCTTCGGCCGGCAGGTGGAAGGCCCAGTAGCCGAGTTTCTTGGCCTCCTGCTGGACAGCGCGCACGCAGGCCGGGAAGGCGGCCCCGCCTACCGGGATCGCCGACTCCGGCTCGCTCTCGAGCGGGTAGACGTGCTCGTTCATGAAACGGTGGATGTTGGCGACCAGGTCGGCGACGTCGGCGGGGATGTCGAAGTTCATCGTTTGCTCCGTTGGCAGCGGCAGGTAAAGGAAGGCGCGCGGCGGGCGCCGCCGGGACCTTAGCGCTGGCGCGGTGCTCTCGCCAGAATCGCTCCATAGGATGGCAACATGCGTTTTCGACGATGGATCGTTCGCGTGCTCGCAGTGGTGGTGCTGGTCGCGCTGGGTCCGCCGCTGGCGGCGTCGCTGCTGGGCATCGGCGCCGAGCGCGGGATGCTGCCGCCGCCGGGCAAACGCGTCGAGATCGGCAGCGGCGAGTTCGTCAATGTGATCGAGACGGGGCAGGGTTCGCCGGTCATTCTGGTGCACGGCCTGCCCTCCAACGCTTACGATTGGGCGGGCCTGCCGGCCAAGCTGGCGGCGCTCGGCCACCGCGTCATCGCGTACGATCGCGTCGGCTACGGCTTCTCGAGTCGCGCCGACGCTTCGGCTTCGCACTACACGTACGACTCCAATGCCGAGGATCTGGCTGCTCTGCTGGCGGCGCTCGATCTGCCGCGCGCGACTCTGGTCGGCTGGTCCTACGGCGGCGCGGTGGTGCAGACGCTGGCGACTCGTCATCCCGACAACGTCAGCGCGTTGGTGCTGGTAGGCGCCGTAGGACCTGCGCTGTGGGAGCGAGGCGACGATCCGCTGCACACGTTGCTGAGTTCTCCGATCGGAGCGCCGATTCTTCGCTGGATAGCGTCGATTCCGCCGCTGTCGCGAATCGTGACGACCGGGTCGGTGGCAAGAGCGTTTACCGGCGCCGAGGCGGTGCCGAAAGGCTGGGTGGACTACACGCGGGCGATGCTTGCGCTGCCCGGGACGCTGCGTTCCTTCGTGCTGGAAGCGCAGCGCGGGGTCCCGAAGGATCTGGATCCGGCGCACATTGCGGTCAAGACCGTGGTGATCCACGGCGAACGCGATCTACTGGTTCCGCTCGAGGTCGGGCGCGATCTGGACGAGAAGCTTCCCGACTCGCGCCTGATCGTCGTTGAGGGTGGCAGCCACATGCTGCCGGTCACCCACGCGGACCTGCTCGCCAACGAGATCCACGCAGTCTGTCCCTGAGCGGCCAGATGCAAGGAAGGCGCGGTGTTGGCGAGCGAAGGCGTAGCGAAGCTACGTCGTAGCGAGCGTGGCGCGCCTGACACCGCAGATGGCCACTCAGTGACAGACTGCCGCGTTGAGGGCTGGCCACCGGCGCCGTCCTCGCGACGGCAAATCGAAAGACGCGACTTGACCCCCCATGGCGCGGAGAGACTGCGCTATTGGCGAGAAGCTTCGTCGATAGCCGCTACGCGGATGCGTTCGCGTTCGTCGAAGCGCTCCTGCAGCAGACGCGCGATCGCCGCGTCCCTGGCGGCCGCCGACAACGACTGGTCGGCGAGAATCCGCGCGCGCTCGGCGTCGAAGTCTCGCAGGCGCGAGTCCCACGCGGCGTTCTCGCGGTCGAGTGCTTCGAGGCGGTCTGCGGCTCCCTCGCCAAAGCGCTCGACCCTGAGTGCGCGGATGGCAGCGTCATCGCCGCCCTGCGCGCGCAGGCGCGCTTCGTCGCGTTGCAGGTTGAGCACGGCCAGGGTCTGTTCGTGGGCGTGACGCAGCGGCTCGGGCAGTTCGTCGTACAGAGCCTGGATACGTGCGGCTTTCTCGTCGTCGCTGAGGTCAGGGTCGGCGGCGATCTCACGCTGTCGGATCGAGACGTCGGCCTGAGCCTCTTCGTCGCCAAACAACGCCGCAGCGATTTCTTCTCCGAAGATCTCGCGGCGCAACGACTTCAATCTCTCGAACCCGGCGCGCAGCTCGGCGCCTTCGGTTTCGCCGGCACCCATCGCCATCCCGCGCTCACGGTACAGCAGATAGCGCTCCAGGAACGCCCGCGCCTGGGCATCGGCGGGCGGACCCAGGCGCTTGGCGATCTCGTCGCGGATACGCGCGACGATCTGCTCGGGCGTTTCCTCGCCGGTAGCAGAGAAGAAGTATTCGAAGAGATCGAGGGCCTCGGCTGTCGCGACGAAATTGCCGGCCTCATCGACCAGCAGCGCGCCTGCAGTGTCGGTGCCCTGTAGCGAATCGGGAAGCTGAGCGGACGCCGAAGCGCCCGGTGTGCTGCGGCTTTCGATCGACCGCGCGCCATGCACGCGACCGGCAGCGGCCTGCGACGCGCCTCGAGAAGTATTCTTCTGCGCTCCAGCGACGGCGGCGAGTCGATCGTCGAAGTCGCCACTGGCTCGCCGTGAATCGCGGCCGCGCGCGAACAGCAGACCCAGGCCGATGACGACGATGGCGACGAGAAGGATGCGGGTCGGACGATTCATCGCAGACTTGGTGGTGCGGTTTCAAGAAAGCACGGCGGGCTCTGCCTGACCAGAGCCCGCCGTGCGGCGAAGCAACGAGGAACTCCGGGGCCTCAGAGCCCGGCGTTCTTCAGCCGGTTGGCGTGGTCCTTGAACAACGTGACCGGACTCGACTCGAAGATCGAGACCAGACCGAGGATCTGGTTGACCTCGTCGAGGTGGTTCTGGAAGTAGTTGTCGCGGATCACGGTGCCCAGGTGAGAGCTGCAGCGCCCGACCAGCCCGTCGTTCGACTCGGAGTAGAACAGCGAGCTCAGGCCGAGCGAGGCGTCGGAGATATCGAGCAGGTTGGTGAGCACGCCGGTGCCCGACCACGAGTAGTAGCGGATGCCACCGACCGAGGCCGCGCCCGATCCGCACGCGGTGGTCGGAACGCCCGCCGGATAAGCCGCGTTGAACGCTGCCAGCCCGCTGCTGGTCAGCGAGTCGAGACCGGCAAGGGCGTCTTGCGGGTTGCTGTGGCCGGTGAGCAGGCCGAGCACGGTGCCGAGGCTGTTGGCGAAGAACGCCAGCACGCTCTCGGTGAAGCTGCCTCCCGAAACATTGGCGCGCAGATAGTTGGCGAGGTCGGCGCCCTTGTGCGGAGTTGCCACCGACGTCACCGAAGCGACCAGGTCGGGTCGCACCTTTGCGACGTAGCGGACGTCGAGGCCACCGTGGCTGTGGCCGATCAAGTTGACCTTGCCCTTGCCGGTGGCGGCGACGATGGTCTTCACCTGCGCCAGCAGTTGTTCGCCGCGCTGCTGCGTGGAGTTGAACTGGCTTACCTGCGTGGTGTAGACGGTCGCGCCCTGATTGCGCAGCGCGCTCGGGATTCCGTAAAAGTATTCGTAGACACCGAACAACGAATCGAAGCCCGACATGCCGTGGGCCAGTACAATCGGATACTTGGTCTTGGTGTAGCTGCAGTTCCAGAGACAGAAGGCGTCTGCGCGTACCGGCGCGAGCGACAGCAGCATCGAAGCCGCGATCGTCGCGGCGACGAACCCCTTGCGAATTTTCATGATCCCTCCGACGGACTTTGTGGTGTAGACGCCGGGGGGCCTGGCGGGGGATCGCTCCGGATCCGCCGTGGACTCACCTGCGCCAGCGGAACTATTCCACATCGGCCCCAGTCACGGAACGTCGGGACCGGTGCGAAACCAACTTTTTTTGTATGGCCAAGACATTTCGTGGCCGCGCCGCGATTTTCGGCCACCACCGCAGCGGACGGCCGGTTTCCCGTCGCTCCGGCCCACCGCCGGCTTCCCGGTCGCTCCCCGCCCCACGGCTGGACCCGGTTGGACCGGGGCGGTCGCGGCCGGGCGGGACTCCGAGCCGGCGATTTTTTTTCAGATTCTTTTGTGGGTTTTTTTTCGTCCAGACTCGCGGCGGCCACGCCGGCCGCCCGCTACCTGGACCGCGCGGCCGCTCAGCTCGACGCCGAAGCGCGGGTGCGCCGGCGCGGCCGGCCCTGGGCCGTCTCGACCTTCATCGCGACGGTCCTGCCGCCGCGCGTGCAGTGGGTGCAGCGCAGGCTCTGCATCGGCCGGCGCGCGGTCCGCGAGCTGCGGCACACCGGGCAGCGCAGTACGAAGAACTCCGCGCTGCGCCCGGCGCTGCGCATCTGCGAGCCGGCGCGCACAACGACCGGGATGCGCACGCGGGCCTCGAAGCCGACCGCAGCCATGAGTTCTCGCCACTCCTGACCGTGCGGCTGGCATTGCGAGCCGTAGCGTTCGAAGACCGCAGCATGGGCCGCTTCGTGGCACAGAACCTCGGTCATCAGGTAGGACTGGGCACCGAGCAGCGACGGCGTCAGCCGGATCAGCCGATCGCTCTGGTAGCAGCGTCCGAACGCGCGGCGCAGCCGCGGCGAGAACTCGACGCGCAACTCGCGCGACAGCCGTGAGACCTTCCACGTCCTGAGCCAGCGCGCGAGCAAGCGCTGATGCCCGGCGCTCAGGGCCAACGGGGAAGATGTCGGGTTGCGGCGAAGCGTCGAGGTTTTCACGGGCGCGGAAGCTAGCACGGGGCCCGCCGGGCGCCACTTTCCCCCCGCCGCCCCAGGCCCGCCTGCGTTTGCTTTAGGCGGCCGTCTTTCCTCTCGCGGAGGGGGGTCAAGTCGCGCCTTTCGACAGGTTTTCGCGAGTGGCCCGAGCCGGGGCAGGGGGGTCAAGCCGCGGTTTGCGACATGTTTCCTCGTGCGGTCTGAGCCGGGACGGAGAGGCACGGCGCAGGGGCAGTGCGGGTGGCCCGCCACGTGCCGGGCGTAGGCGCGCAAACCGGTGGCCGGAGGGCCGGCCGCCGCAAGCAACGCTGCCGGCGCGCTCAGGCCTGCGAGGCCTCCCGCCGAAAACGCCGCCCGAGCACGTCGACGATGACGTATAGCGCCATCAGCACGACCGCGGCGGCGACGAACCACAACAGCTTTTCCTTCAGCACCAGCACCAGAGCCTCGGGATCTTCGAGCAGTCGCGGCTGGTCGGCCAGGACGCGCGCACCAAACCACGCCAGCACGGTGCTCCACAGGAACGACCCCGCCAGCGTCATCGCGCTGAACATCGCGAACGGCATGCGCGCGGCGCCGGCCGGAAGCGAGACCAGATGCCGCACCACCGGCAGCAGCCTGGCAAAGAAGATGCCCGCCGCCGAATAGTGCAGTATCCACTGCTCGGCCAGCAGCCACTTCTTCTCCGGGACCAGGAAATACTTGCCGTAGCGAAGGATCAGCGGCCGGCCAAGACGATGCGCGACGAAGTACGAAAGCGCCGCGCCGCTCCACGATCCCAGCGTCGACGCCAGCACGACTCCCCAGAAGCTGAAGTGTCCCTGCTCGGCCCAGTAGGCGGCCGGCGGAACCACGACCTCGCTCGGGATCGGAAAGACCGTCGATTCGATCGCCATCAGCACGAAGACCCCGGCGTAACCCCACTGCAGCGTGAGGCGGAACCATAGGGCGAACATTGCGTGGAACATGGTCGCGGGACTCTAGCGGGCCGGGCGTGGCGGGACAACGCGCGCGGCAGCATCGAGTCGCGGCCGCGCACGCCGAGGCTCCGTCGCCGCCGCGGCGATGTCATTGTTTGTCGTGGGCCCGGTCAGAGCAGCGCGGCGCGATACGCGGCTTCGTCGAAGCCCACCAGCACGGTCTTGCCGACGCGCAGGGTCGGGGCGCGCAGGTTGCCGGTGGGCCCGAGCATTGCGTCCACGCACTGCGCCGGGGCCTTGCCGGCGGTCTTGAATTCGGCCACCTGCTTGCCCTTGGCCACGATTACCTTGGCCGCATCGCGCGCCAGTTTCGCCGCGTCGTCGCGGCCGAGCTTGGCCGATGCCGAGACCACTTGTGCTGGCTCGATGCCGTTGGCGTCCAGAAACTTGGACGCTTTGGTGCACGACGTTCAACCGTTGCGGTGGTAGTACCAGTCGAGTTTCTTGGCCATGACGCGAGCCTCCCGGCGCCTTGATCACCTGACGTGATGCGGGCCGGTCGCCGCCGCCCCACCGCGAACCTCACCTCGCCTTCCGCATGGGGCGGCGACCGGTACCGACAACAGATACGAAAACCGCCGACAACCGAACCGCGCGCGACGCGTCCTGTGCGTTATCCGATTCCGCGCGAGGAGCCGGCATCAGCGGATGGCTTGGCAGTGCAACTCGATCACGTCTCGTGGTCGCGATCGTAGGGTGCTCATGAACGCGGCGCGGCTGCGCCTCAGGCGGGTGCCAGCAGCGCGCCTTGCGCGAGCAACTCCGTACGAAGCATCGCAACGTCGAGCGCACATGGCGTGATAGCATTGCGCACAGCCAGCGCCGCCGCGGTGCCCGCGGCCTGCCCGGTGACCATGCAGGCCGGAATTTCCTTGGTCGCATGGTGGGTGCGGTGGTCGACCGAGATGCAGCGGCCTGCCGCGAGCAGGTTGTCGAACTCGCGCGCGAGCAGCGAACGATAGGGCAGCCAGTACAGCGCACCGTACTTGGTCCAGTGCCCGGTAAGCCCGATCGCGTCGTCGAGCGGACGGTCCATGTCGTCGCGTGCGAGCACGTAGCGACCTGAAAGACGGCGGCTCTCGGTGATGCCGAGGTCGCGCGCGATCTCGCACAAGTGGGCGCGCTCGAAGCCCGGCGACTGGCTTCGCAGCCGTTCGAATTCCTCCATCACCACGCGCCGGCACTCGAGTTCGGCGAACGTGAGGTCGTCGGGATCGGTCGCGTCGATCTTGCGCATCACGCGCTCGGTAGCGCCCCACGGAAACAGCACCTGCCCGTCGTTGACGGTGCGAAAGCACCACGCGCCTCCGGCCTGGGCCTTCTCGACATCGACGCCGCCGACCCGGAACCACAGCCACGGCAGCACCGTTTCGGTCTCGTGCGCGCAGCCGGCCGAAGCGAAGATGTCGCCGTCGCCGCTGGCGTCGATGACCACGTCGGCGAGGATCGCGAAACGGCCCGACTTGGACTGGAAGGTCACGCCGCGCACGTGCTCGCCGTCGCGTATCGCTTCGCAGGCCCATGTGTGCAGCAACAGCTTCACGCCCGAAGCGACCACCATCTCGGCCAGCACCGCGCGCAGCGCTTCGGGATCGTAGGCCACCGCGTAGCGGACACGGTGAGGCGGCGAGCCCCACACCAAGCCCCATTGTCTTTGTACGTCGAGCAAGGCCTCGAGGTCGCTGCCCCACTGCGTCTTGTCGGGAAAGAACGCCGCGCCGCGCGCGGCCAGACGCTCGGTCACCTCCTGACACAGACCGCCGATCACCTGATGGCCGGCGCCGTCGTCCAGCGTAAGCAGCAGCGCGATCAGGCCGCCGGTGGCCAGACCGCCGAGTGCGCCGTGGCGCTCGACCAGGATCGTCTCTGCTCCGCTTCGCGCTGCTGCTACCGCCGCGGCAACGCCCGCTGCGCCGCCGCCGACCACCAGTACCTGGGTGCGTCGCCGCACCGGCGTGCGCCGGCTCGGTTCTTCGATCCATTGAAGCGGTGTCGTCATCAGTGTGTCGCGCTGAGCGGCCGCGCCCCACTTAGGCCGCGACCTCGTCATTGTCCACACGGCCACAGGCCCCCGGGATCTCCGTCCCGCGGTTCCGCTCGCCATGGAAGCGAAACGCGATGGAATGACGGTCCGCTGCGATATCGCTCAGCGCCGCACCCTCAAACCCCAGCACTGCAGGCGTTGATCGCTGCGTACCGCACACGCGTCGAAACCTTCGGCCGAGAGTTGGACGAAGGCCCCGGCCGGCGCAGCGGACTGGCCGTAGTCATTTCTGCCCCAGCAGTCGACCGAACTGTCGCTGCGAAGCGCACAGGTTTGCGATCTTCCCGCCGCGATCTGGGTGAAAGTCCCGGACGGCGCCGAAACCTGGCCGTATTCGTTGCCTCCCCAGCAGGCGATCGAGCCGTCGGCTCTCAGTGCGCAGGTATGGTCGTATCCGGCTTCGATCTGGGTGAACGTTCCGGCCGGTGGCGAGATCCGGCCGTCACGGTCCCGGCCCCAGCACTGGATCGAGCCGTCGGTCGCAAGCGCGCAGGTATGATCACCTCCGCTTGTGACGTGGGTGAAGGTTCCGGCCGGTGCAAAGGATTCGTCCCATGAGCCGCTTCCGCAGCAAGCCACCGTCGCGTCGCCGC
>JACRCR010000218.1 GCA_016218925.1 Deltaproteobacteria bacterium
CCAGATCGTGCCTGGTGGCTCGATCGAAACCACCTGGGCGACGCTGCGTTGCGGCGAGTTCATCGTCAACGCCGACGACAAAGACGTCGCGATCAGGCTTCCCGACACGGCTCTCGACCAGGCGTACTTGACGGTGACGGCCGAGCGAGGCTGCTCGCTGAACCCGGCGCTGCGCTGTCTGGATAACTCCGTGTGCGTGTCGGCTTCCGCTGGGGAGTGCTCCGTAGGTTCGGGAGCCATCACGATTGCCGGGCGAGTGATCGGACGCGGCGCGCCAGCCGCCTATGTGCGTCTTCGCGCCGCGGGTGATCTGCGAATCGACGCGCCGGTGACAATGAATTCGACGGATTGGCAGGGCGACGCGGGCGACCTGCGGCTGGAATCCTTTCTGGGCTCGGTAACGGTCAACGCGAAGTTGAACCTCGCCGGCCGCACCCAGAGGGGAAGCTACGGCTACGGCGTGGATGGGTACCCCGGAAGCGTAAAACTCAGCGCCGCCGTCGACGTCACCTTCCTGGCCCCCGTCGACTTGAGCGACGGCGACTTCGGCGGGGCTCTCGAATCGGACGCTCAACGCGACATCGTCATTCGTGCCGACATCGCGCTGGACAGCGCTCCGATCGAACTGGAAGCCGATGGTGGATGGCTGGCACTGACGGCCGGGCGCGACATTCTGATCGACGTTCCGCAAGGGGGAACCGGGCAGACGCTGATTTCGTCGAACGGCGGGCACGCCTTGGCCCTCTATCGCCACTGGGATGCCGGAGCCGGCGGGCATTCAGAACTCGACGCCGGTGGCGACATCCGAATCGCCTCCGGCGTGGCGATAGAAGCCAACAGTCCTTTTACCTACGGCGGGGACGGCATGCCTTGGGGCGGTTACTTCAAGGCGTGGGCGGGTGGTGACTTCGTACTGGACGGTACGATCAGTCTCGACGGCGACGGAGTGAGTAGCTACGGCGGACTCGCCAGGATTCACACGAGTGGAGATATCGAGCTCGGTCAAACCTCTTCACTGTCCGCACGTGGGAGCACCGGTCAATATGTAGACCTCCGAGCAGGCGGGTACGGTTACACCACGCGAAAGCGGATAGACGTCCGAGGTCGTGTCGATGTCCGCACGAAACTCACGACATACTACGGCGAGACAGACTACGGTTCCGGGGGCGACTTTGACATGCACGCTGGCGACATCAGTGTCAGCGGTAGCGTTCTCGCCGGCGACGGAGCCGAGGGATCCAGCATTGCAGGCAAGGCATGCACGATAACGCTGGAGAACAGTGCTCTGATCGACCAGCGCAGCGTGCGCGCAGGCGGGAGCGGCGGATACAACCGCTTTGTGGCCGAAGAGAAGATGGTGGCGAAAGCCGGGAGCCGGATCGTCGGCCATCCATCGGTTGAAACCTACGTGAGCTATCCGCGCGCGAATCCCCCCGAACTCGAAGGCACGATTGACCCGCCGCCCGTTCTGGATCCATTCGAGATCACGTTCAACGAATGTTCGATATGCGGCGACACGCGACGCGAGACCGGTGAAACATGCGATGATGGCAACACTGCCGGCGGAGACGGGTGCAGCGCCGATTGTCAGGATGAGGGATGCATTCTCGAGACCCCGACCTACCCGACTTCGCCGCTGTGCGATGACGGCGATGGCTGCACTGCCGATATCTGCAACCCGACCAGCCATTCGTGTGAACACCGGACCGGTTGTGACGACGGCGTCGATTGCACGGTCGATCTCTGCGAGAGCGCGACGTGCACTCACACCGCTGACGATAGTGGTTGTGACGACGGCAACGTCTGCACTAGCGATCTGTGCAACGTGACGGAGGACTGCGTGAGCACGGTCACCTACCGGGTCGCGTGCGAGGACGGCGATCTGTGCACCCTGACCGGGAGATGTGACTACGATGGCACGTGTGACGCCAGCGATCTGCGCGCCGCCTTCGGCGGTCGGTTCGGAGTCACCAATCGGTCGGGGACTGCGGGCGAGGATCGGTGGAACGCAGTGGCGAGGGTCCCGGCGGCGATGATCACCGGGGTTCCCACGACGACCGGTTTGCGGGTGCGCATCTACGAAGAGGGTGGGCCGTTCGTTTTCGATGCGTCGATACCCGCACCCGAATTCTCCGAGCTGCGTCCCGGGGTCTACCGCTTCTTCGATCGAGAGGGAACGGTCACCGAGGCAAACGGGATACGTTCGGTACTGATGAGACAGAAGGACGGCGAGACGATCGTTTTCAAGATCGAAGCGGCGGGTGCGGATTTCGCCGATGTCTACGACTCGCCGTTGCTCGGTGTGTCGGTGCTGCTCGGGGAGGATCCGGCGGCCGACGACTGCGCGACCGCGCGTTCGCTGCTCTGCAAGCGCACCGGAGCGAGAGTCCGCTGTCGCGGCTGATCGACACGATCGGCCGCGGACGTTCCGGCTCATGAGATCGTCCTGTGCCATGGCGCGGGCGTTGGTGGTCATCCTGGCAACCGGCCTCTTGCTGGATAGCTGTCGCCTCGGGCAGGGGCGCTCGAACAACTACGAGTGTACCGACTGCAACGTCGTACTCATCTCGATCGACACTCTGAGGGCGGACCACGTCGGTACCTACGGATACAGCAGACCGACGACTCCCAACATCGACGCTCTGTCGAAGACTTCCGTGGTGTTCGAGGATGCGATCGCGCAGTCGTCGTGGACACGTGCCGCGCACATGTCGATCTTCACCGGCCTGCATCCGCGCGAGCATGGCTACATCGCGCTGGCCGATCGTCGAAGACTGGACGACAAGGTTGCGACTCTCGCCTCGGTGCTGCGCGAGAACGGCTACACCACCGCCGCGTTCGTCGGCGGCGTGAACGTCGCCGCGGAATACGGTTTCGATCAAGGGTTCGACGTCTATCGCTCCAACGGCAAGTTTTTTCGCGACAACTTCCAGGACGCGATGTACTGGCTCGATGGAAACGAGAAGTCCAGGTTCTTTCTGTTCCTCCACGGCTACGATGCACATACGCCGTACGCGAGCGACCCGATCGATAGGCTCGCGATAGGGGTAACCTCGCAGATGCCCAGGAAGGGCCTCCGCAAGACCTGCACGAAGGCGGGAGCAATCGAACGTATCCAGCCTTTCGTCGAAGCATACGACGCGGCCGTGCATCGCGCGGATCGCTACGTCGGCAAGATTCTCGCGGATCTCGAGCGTCGCCATCTGCTGGAACGGACGATCGTCGTGTTGCTGTCCGATCACGGCGAGGAGTTTCTGGAACATGGCCGGTGCTTTCATCTGTCGACGCTCTACCGAGAAGTTCTCCATGTGCCGCTGATCGTGAAAGCGCCCGGGCTGGCCCCGCGCCGCGTGGCCGGGCTGGTCTCGGCTTCGGTGACGATTGCGCCGACGATTGCCGGTCTGGTCGGGATCCGGACGCATCCCTTTCCGGCTGCGGCGCTGATTGACGCTGCGCTGGGGGGAGCCGTCCCAACCGAGGCTGTGGTCAGCGAGACCGAACGCAGCATAAAGGGCGAGGGGTTCGGGCATCTGCGCGCGATTACGACGGCGAACCGCAAGCTCATCGATTGGTTGTCGCAACGACGCAGGGAATACTTTCGCACCGACGAAGACGCCGGCGAGGCCCGCCCGCTCACGACCATCGCCGAGGGAGCGGATCTCGACGAGGAGCTCGAAAGGTGGACCGGAGCGCACGTTCCGATGGTGGGCTCCGGACGCGAAGAGGGGGAGAGGACGTCCGACGTACCCGTTCCCGGCGCAAGTCCATCATCCGCTCCGTCGCCGGAGCAAGACGAGAAGCTTCGCTCGCTCGGCTACATCGAGTAGCACCCCGGCGTTCGTGGCAGCGCCGCGTCGCCACGGCGGGTTGAAAGCCTGCCGACCCGGCCCTATCTTCGCACGCTCCGCCGTGCCCCACGGGCGGCGGCATCGGGACGGCAGTGCAGGAACGACGCATCTATCTCGATCATCACTCGACGACGCCGCTGGACCCGCGGGTGCTCGAAGCGATGATGCCGTACCTCACCGAGCGCTTCGGCAACGCTGCCAGCCGGACCCACGCGTTCGGCTGGGAAGCCGAGGAAGGCGTCGAGAAGGCGCGCGCGCAGGTGGCGGCGCTGATCGGGGCCAACGCCAAGGACATCGTCTGGACCAGCGGGGCTACCGAGTCCGACAATCTGGCAATCAAGGGCGCTCTCCATTTCTATCGCGACAAGGGCCGCCACATCGTGACGATGGCGACCGAGCACAAAGCGGTACTCGATAGCTGCAAGGCACTCGGCCGCGACGGCTTGGCCGACGTGACCGCGCTCAAGCCTCGGTCCGATGGAATCCTGGACGTGGCCGCGGCGCAGGCCGCGATCACCGATGCGACGGTGATGGTCTCGGTGATGCACGCCAACAACGAGATCGGCGTGGTCCAGCCGATCGCCGAACTCGGTGCGCTATGCCGTGCCAAGGGCGTGCTGCTGCACACCGACGCGGCCCAGAGCGCCGGCAAGATCGCGATCGATGTCGAAGCCATGCACGTCGATCTGCTGTCGCTGTCGGCTCACAAGATGTACGGCCCCAAGGGTGTGGGTGCGCTCTACGTGCGCTCGAAGAGCCCGCGCGTGCGTCTGACCGCGCAGATCGACGGCGGCGGCCACGAACGCGGCCTGCGTTCGGGGACCCTCAACGTTGCCGGCATCGTCGGCATGGGCGCGGCCTGCGCGATCGCCAAGGCCGAGATGGCCGAGGAGGCGACGCGACTGCTGGCGCTCCGAGAGCGGCTGCGAGCCCGGCTGTTCGGCGGACTCGACCAGTTGCGCGTCAACGGCGACCTGGAGCGGCGCCTGCCGGGGAGCCTCAACGTCAGCTTCGCCTGCGTGGAGGGAGAGTCGCTGATGATGGGGCTGCGCGAGCTGGCGGTCTCGTCGGGGTCGGCGTGCAGCTCCGCCACTTTGGAGCCATCCTACGTGCTGCGCGCCATCGGTGTCGGCGAGGAACTGGCGCACTCTTCGATCCGCTTCGGGATCGGGCGATTCAACACCGAAGACGAGATCGACTATGCTGCCGGCCGGGTGATCGCCGAGGTCCGCAGGCTCCGGGCCCTGTCCCCGTTCTACAAGCCCGCGACCAAGATCCCCGCGGCGGAGGCTCCAAGATGATCACGGTGACGGAAAGGGCCGGTGTGCGCATTCAGCAGCTTGCGGCGGCTTCGACGCAGCCGGCCAGTGGGCTGCGCATCAAGGTGGTCGGCGGCGGCTGCTCTGGGCTCCAGTACAAGATCGATCTCGATATCGAGAAGAAGGGCGACAAGGTCTTCGAGGCCGCAGGAGGCCGTCTCTACGTTGACCGGCGCAGCTACCTGTACCTGACCGATACCCGGGTCGACTACGCCGAGACTCTGCAGAACTCCGGCTTCCAGATCGAGAACCCCAACGTCAAACGCACCTGCGGGTGCGGCGAGTCGTTCACGGTCTGACAGTTCGCTCAGGTCCGACTCGGTGGGCGGCTCGCCCCCCAACTGCTGTGGACAAACGTGCAGGGGTGCGGCGAGCCAGGCTCGCGCGATTGCGTCAGCGCGCGCTACTGTGGCAATCTGCTTGAACGACGACGCGGGTCGGCGCCGGGTTCTCCGGCCGAGCCGACCGCGACGGGCGCTGGGTCTCTCGAAGCCGGGCTTGCGCCACGCAGGGCGAGCCGCGGATTCGGGGTCGCGGTGGTGGTGGAAGCAAAGGAAGCCGGGTGGCTCACCCGTGCTTGGTGGATGTGGAGGTGATGCGATGGAGGGAGCCCGCGAACGTGGTCGCTACCAGAGCGAGGAACGCCAACCCGACGTGTTCGAACCGGACACGTTGCTGCCTGCTCAGTATTTCGCTGCACTGCAACGCAAGAAGTATCCGGCCGGCGAACATCGTCTGCTGATCGCGCTGATCGAGGACGCGGTCGAGTGCTTTCAGAAGCACTTGCACGCGAGCGACGCCAAACGCCGCCAGCTCTTTCTCGACGCCGAAGTGTGGATCGCCGCCGACGACGACTTCGGGGTCTTCTCCTTCAACAACGTCTGCATGCTGCTCGGGATGAACCCGGTGTACGTGCGCCAGGGGCTGATCACCTGGCGTGACGGTCAGCGCAGTGGCCGCCGCGTGCGACGTCGCGACGAGCAGATGACGGAGAACCGCCCCGCGGCGCGCATCGTCCCGGCCGAGGCTCCGGATGCCACTGCTGCCCCGCACTCGACCGCCGGCGCGATGAACTGAGCGCGGCCGCGGCCGGCGCGGCCGCGGGATCTTCGAACTGACCGTTCGCGGCTCGGCTCTGCTCGGCGGTACTGCTAAACCAGCCACTGCCGAGCGGAGATCACTCATGAACGTCAAACTGATTGGCAAGAAGGCCGGCGAGGTCGTGGCCGACGTCGTCGTCGTGGCAGTGCGCGAGGGGCACGAACTGACCGGTGCGGTAGCGCGTTTTCCCAAGGCGCTGCGAACCAGCGTCACCACGCGAGCCAAGCGTACTCACTTCAAAGGCAAAGTCGGCTCGACGCTGTCGGTGCAAGGCGAGCACGCAGACATGGTGCTGGTCGGCGTCGGTGACGGAGCGGCCGCCGAGCACTGGCGACGCGCAGCGTCGGCGGCGCGTGGTGCGGCGGCGTCGGCGCATGCCGCGACGCTGGCGCTGGCTCTGGACGATGCCGAACATCCCGCCGAGATTCTCGCCGCTGCGCTCGAAGGATTGCTGCTGGCGGGATACTCGTTCGACAAGTACCGCACCAAGAAGGACGACGGCTATCGCGGCCCCAAGAGCGTGACGTTGTCGGCGCCGTCGCTCAAAGTTGACGCACGCAATCGCGCGAGCGTCGATCGCACCCAGGCAGTATGCGACGCGGTCGCGCTGGCCCGCGACCTGGTCAACGAGATGTCGACACTCAAGACTCCTGGCCACCTCGCATCGGTGGCGCTCGGCTTGGCGCGCCGCGGTCGCGTCAGCTGCGAAGTCTGGCAGGGCGAGCGCTTGCGGCGCGAGAAGCTGCACGGGATCCTGGCGGTATCGGCCGGAAGCAGGCACCCCGGTGCGCTGATCAAGATGGTCTACAAACCGCGGCGCAGGTCTCGCTCGCGCATCGCGATCGTCGGCAAGGGCATCACCTTCGACTCGGGCGGTCTGTCGCTCAAGCCCGCCAAGTCGATGGAGACGATGAAGATGGACATGTCGGGAGCCGCTCTGGTGCTGGCTCTGATGAAGGCGCTGCCGGTGCTGGAGGCTTCGGTGGAAGTCCACGGCTTCATCGCGGCGGCCGAGAACATGCCCGGCCACGGCGCCCAGAAACCCGGCGACGTGATCCGTTACCGCAACGGGGTCACCGCCGAGGTGCTCAACACCGACGCCGAGGGGCGCCTGGTACTGGCCGATGCGCTTTGTCTGGCCACCGAGATCGAGCCCGACTGCATCATCGATGCGGCCACGCTGACCGGGGCCTGCATGGTGGCGCTCGGAACCCGCGTGGCCGGTATTCTCGGCAACGACCAGGAACTGATCGACGCTCTGATCGCGTGCGGAACGCAGGCCGGCGAGCCGCTGTGGCAGCTGCCGCTGGTCGAGGACTACATGGAGGACATCCGCTCGAGCGTGGCCGACATCAAGAACGTCGGCGGCGGCTACGCCGGGACGATCTCGGCGGCGCTGTTCCTGCGCAGCTTCATCGGCAAGACCAAGTGGGCGCACCTGGACATCGCCGGTCCCGCCTTTACCGAAAAGCCGTTGCCGTACACTCCCAAGGGCGGCACCGGTTTCGCGATCCGCACCTTGCTGGCGTATCTGGACTCGATCGGTTGAGGGCTAGCGGGGTGGTGGCCGAGGATCGTACGCAGTCTGCTCGGCCGGCGACGGGCGACGCCCGTCGCCGCGTACTCGTGAGTTTGTCCGAGCAGCGCCTGCGTCTGCTGGACGGCAGCGAACTGATCGCCGAGTATCCGGTCTCGACTGCCGCCAACGGCGCGGGTGAACTCGAAGGCAGCCACAAGACGCCGAGAGGGCGCCATGCGATCTGCGAGAAGATCGGCGAGGATGCGCCGCGCGGCGCGGTTTTCGTCGGGCGCCGCGCCACCGGGGAGTTGTGCACGGCGGCGGCCTGGGCGGCGGCGCCCGAGCGCGACTGGATGCTGACGCGCATCTTGTGGTTGGATGGTCTGGAGGAGGGCGTCAATCGCGGCGGCGCTGTCGATAGCCGCCGGCGCTACATCTACATCCACGGAACTCCCGACCAGGAGCCGATGGGAGTGGCGCGCTCTCACGGCTGCGTTCGGATGCGCAACGACGACGTGCTGGCGCTGTTCGATCTGGTCGCAGTCGGCACCGAGGTCGAGATCGTGGAGTAGACGGCGAAGGCTTCGCCGGTTACTGCAGGAACCGCGCGCGGACGAACGCGATCGCGGCCTCGCGATCTGCCAGCGTGCCGTCGAGCTGGGCGTCCTCGACCGCGCTGAGGATGGTCCGGAAGGTCGGACCCGGCTGCAGGCCGAGCGAGATCAGGTCTTCACCCTTGATCAGCGGCGGCGGGCGCAAAGCCTCGACCGGAAGCTCGGCCGCCGAGCGCATGCAGAACTCGTAGTGGCCGAGGTCGCCGTTGGAAGCGACCGCATCGATGCGCGCCAGTTCGAGCAGTTCGTCGATGCCGTTCTGGCGCAGGAAGCGGGTGAGGTTGGCGCGCCGCATCTGCGCAGCCGCGCAGTGCCGCAGGTGTTGATCGACCAGGAATGCGACGCGCGCGGTGGTGGCGTTGCTGCGGCGCAAGCGCCGGCAGATCTGCTCGGCCATTTCGGCCCCTTGCTTGGTGTGGCCGTAGAAGGTCCGGCGGCCCTCGGGGCTGGTGGCGGCGCACGGCGGCTTGGCGACATCGTGCAGCAGCACGCCCAGTGCCAGCGTTTCGGTGCAGCCGGCGGCGAGCTGCCCCAGGCACAGCATCGTGTGGACGAACACGTCGCCTTCGGGATGGAAATCCGGCGGCTGCTCACAGCCCTTCATGGCGGCGATCTCCGGCAGCACGGGCGCCAGCAGGCCGGTCTCGTCGAGCAGTTCGAAGGCGTGGCGCGCGGCGCCCTCGGTGAGCATGCGCAGCAGTTCTTCGCCGATGCGCTCTGCCGAGACCTGCGTGATCGAGGACGCTACCGGCAGCATCGCCGACAGCGTGGAGGCTTCGATCGGGAAGCCGAAACGGGCCGAGAAGCGCACCGCGCGCAGCAGCCGCAGGCGGTCTTCCGCGAAGCGCTGATCGGCGTCGCCGACCGCGCGTACGACGCCGGCCTCGAGGTCCGCCCTTCCGCCGACGAAGTCGTGTACCAGGCCGGCCAGCGGATCTTCGAACATCGCGTTGATGGTGAAGTCGCGGCGCCTGGCGTCAGATTCCATGTCGACGAAGCGCACCGATACCGGCCGGCGTCCGTCCAGGTAGGCCTCGTCGTGGCGGAAAGTGGCGACTTCGAAGTAGTGGTCCTGCGCGCCGACCAGCACGATGCCGAAGGCGCGGCCGATCGGGATGGTCTTGTCGAACAGTGCTTCGACCTGGTCCGGAGTGGCCGAAGTGGCGATGTCATAGTCGGCCGGCTGCAGGCCGAGCAGCGCGTCGCGCACGCAGCCGCCGGCGAAGACCGCCTGGTGGCCGGCCGCTTGCAGCTTCTCGACTATCGTCAGGGCGTTGTTGCGTCGCACCACCCGCGGAATGTCCCACAGCCCTCGCGAGAAGGTCAAACCCGCGTCCTTGTGCGCCTGTGGCATCCAAGGCACGATGGCCGCCGATGTCAGAGGCGGCGACCTTGCTCTCACGGCTTCCTTCGGTCGAGCGTGTCCTGTCGAGCCCCGCGGCTGCGCGGTTGCTCGGCGCTTTCTCGCGCGACGCTACCGCCGAAGCCGTGCGCGGCGTTCTTGAAGAACTGCGCCGGCGGATTCGCTGCGACGGCGTGGTCGGCGCGGACGAACTCGGCGTCGAGCAGGTCGTGAGCCAGGCCGGTGCCAGGCTGGCCGCGCTTTGGGCTCCGAAGTTGAGGCGCGTGATCAACGCCACCGGCGTAGTGCTCCACACCAACCTCGGGCGTGCGGCGCTGGCCAGCTCGGCTATCGACGCCGTCGTCGCCGCCGCCTCCGGCGCCTGCAACCTCGAATACGATCTGGCGCGCGCCGGGCGCGGCGAC
>JACRCR010000219.1 GCA_016218925.1 Deltaproteobacteria bacterium
AAGGCGGTGGTCTTCGGTCACGACTGGGGCGCGATGGCGGCCTATGGCGCGGCCGTACTCGGTCCCGAAAAGGTCGAGCGTTTGATTGCCGCGGCGGTACCTTACGGGCCAAAACTCGCGACTGCCTTCACCGAGAACTACGCTCAGCAAAAGCGCTCCTGGTACATGTTCTTCTTCCAGGGGCCGCTGGCCGAGATGGCAGTGGGCGCGAACGAACTGCGCTTCATCCGCAATCTATGGAAGGACTGGTCGCCGGGCTGGAACACCCCAGAGGCCGACATCGCCCCGGTGCTCGCGACGCTGGCCCAGCCCGGAGTGCTCGAGGCCGCGCTTGGCTACTATCGCTGTCTGTTCAATCCGGCCCTGCAGGACCCCGCCTTGATGGCAGATCAGATGCAGATCGGGGTGGCGCCGGTCACCGTGCCGACCCTTTACCTGCATGGCCGCGACGACGGCTGCATGGGGCTGGAGATGTGCGACGAGATGGAGAGCGCGTTCCCGGCCGGCCTCGAAAAAGTCGTCATCGACGCCGCCGGGCACTTCGTGCAATTGGAGAAGCCGGAGCAGGTAACCGGCGAGATCTTAAGGTTTCTTGGAAGAGTTTGAGGCTGGGGAAGGAGAGGGGCCCGAAGTTCCTTCTGATTGCGAGTCGGTCGGGGTTTGCGCTGCCTCGTCGTGGGCTGCTTAACCAAACACTGAGAAGGAATTTTCGGGCCCCCGTGTCCCCGCTGCTCTTAGTCAGGGCCCGCGAACAGTAGCACCCAGGTAGAGGGCGCTTCCAACACAATGACGCAGTTTGGTGAAAAAACCTGGCGCTCGGCGCCCCCAGAGGATCAAGACCATGGCCGAGATAGCCACACCCACGCGATCGGACGGACGCGGCGCCGAACAACTGCGCCCGCTGCGCATCACCCCCGGCTTCATCGCCCACGCCGAGGGCTCGGTATTGATCGAGATGGGACTGACCCGTGTGATCTGTACCGCCAGCGTAGAAGAGACGGTACCGCGCTTCCTGCAGGGGCGCGGCACCGGCTGGGTGACCGCAGAGTACGGGATGCTGCCGCGCTCCACCCACACTCGCAGCGACCGTGAGGCCGCCAAGGGAAAGGTGGGAGGGCGCACGATGGAGATCCAGCGCCTGATCGGCCGCAGCATCCGCGCGGCGATGGACATGAAGGCGCTCGGCGAGCGCACCATCCAACTCGATTGCGACGTCATTCAGGCCGACGGCGGCACCCGCACGGCCTCGATCACCGGCGCGTGGTGCGCGCTGGCACTGGCCTGCCAGGGGCTGCTCGCTCAGGGTCTGGTCGAACGCGATCCGGTGCTGCGCGGCGTGGCCGCGATCAGCGTCGGCATCGTGCGGGGTGCCACGCTGCTCGATCTCGCGTACGACGAAGACTCGAGCGCCGACGTCGACATGAACGTAGTGATGACTTCGCAGGGCGAGTTCGTCGAAGTGCAGGGTACCGCAGAAGGCGGCACGTTTCGTCGCGAGCAACTCGACGCGCTCACCGATCTTGCGTGGCGCGGGATCCAGGATCTGCTGGCTGCGCAGCGAAGGATCATCGGTGGCTGAGATCGCGAGCGTAGTTCTCGCGACCACCAACAAAGGCAAGCTGCGCGACTTTCTCGCGTTGTTCGAAGGCAGCGGAATCGCGCTGCGACTGCCCGAAGAGTTCGGCGTTGCGCTCGACGTCGAAGAGAATGGCGCGACCTTCGAAGAGAACGCGTTGCTCAAAGCGCGCGCGTTCGCACGTGTGCTGCCCGGCCACGCAGTGCTGGCCGACGACTCGGGCCTTGGCGTGGACGCGCTCGGCGGCAGGCCCGGCGTCCATTCCGCGCGCTACGCCGGGCGCGGCGGCGACGACCACGCCAACAATCGCAAGCTGCTCGAAGAACTGCGCGGCAGCGACGACCGGCGCGCGGCGTTCGTGTGCGTGCTCGCGCTGGTGCTCGCCGGCGGCGCGGAGATCGTCGCCGAGGGGCGCTGTGAAGGGCGCATCATCGAGGCCGAGATCGGCAGCAACGGCTTCGGCTACGATCCGATCTTCTTTCGCGACGACCTCGGTTGCACGTTCGGGCAGGCGACGCCCGAGCAGAAGAACGCCCGCAGCCATCGCGCCGCCGCGGTCGCGGCCCTGCTCGGCAAGCTCGGCGTGGCGGCCGGGCCCGGCCGCTGAGTCCATCTCGGATTGAAACCGCCCCTCAGGCAGGCGACAATCCGCGGCCTTCGGGGCGTGGCGCAGTCTGGTAGCGCACCTGCTTTGGGAGCAGGGTGTCGGAGGTTCAAATCCTCTCGCCCCGACCACTTTCGACCTCCCTTTCGTCGATTGATATCGTCACGACGAAAAGGGTGTTCGGATCCCTGCCTCGCGGCACGCGCGCCCGTAGCTCAGTTGGATAGAGCACCGGCCTTCTAAGCCGGTGGTCGCTGGTTCGAGTCCAGCCGGGCGCGCCAAGCGGGCCGGCCGCCGACTCCGGCGGCGAGGGGCGTCGAGGCTCGAGTTCGGCACAACGACGATCGATCCGGGCTACCGGTTTCGCTGACCGGCCGCGCACCTTTCTTGTCCGAAAAACAGCACGTTTTTCGGACAAGAAAGGTGCGCGGATGTTAAAAATGTCGCATTGTATTTTTAACGCCAGTCCGGCATACGTAGTGCGTGGCTGCTCGAAGAATTGCCTCCCAAAGTAAGACCGCGGCCAGGCGCAAGGAGTCTGCCTCACCGTACAAGCCGGCGCCGTCCACCTCGAGGGTCAGCGCGGCGATGACCCGGCGGATCAGAACCGCGATCCGGGCCAATCCAGGCCGGGTGTTCACGCCGTTCGACTTCCTCGACCTCGGCTCGCCCCACGCGGTTGGGATGGTCCTCACGCGCATGGCGAGAAGCGCGAAGCTGCGACGACTGGCGCGGGGACTTTACGACGTCCCGCGTACTCACCGCACGCTGGGCGAATTGTTGCCGACCGCGGACGAGATCGCGGCGGCGATCGCACGTCGTGATGGCGCCACGGTGCGACCTTGCGGCGCGACGGCGGCGAATCTGCTCAGCCTGTCGGAGCAGGTTCCCATGCGCGTGGTGTACTTGACCGATGGACGGAGCCGAACCGTGAAGGTCGGAGCGCAGACAATCCAGTTCAAGAAGCAACCGACGCGCCTTGTGCGCAGCGGGTCACCCATGAGCAGTCTCCTGTTCGCTGCCCTGCGAGACCTCGGCAAGGCACATGTGACGTCGACCCGCGTGGCACATCTTCGAACGACGCTTTCTCCCGCCGATCGTCACCGGTTGTTGAAGGATCTGCCACTGGCACCGGCGTGGATGCATCCGTATCTGCGTTTCATTGCGAGCGAGGCGTGAGCGGCTTCGCAACGCTGCCGGTGGCCGAATGGCGTCTGTTGATCGAACAGGTGGCCGCGCGTCAACGCGTGGCCGCGGTGATCGTGGAGAAAGACTTCTGGGTGTGTTGGGTGCTCGGGCACATCTTTGCTGCACCCGCCATGGCGCCGCACGTCGTGTTCAAGGGCGGAACGTCGTTGTCCAAAGTGTTCGGCATCATCGATCGGTTCTCGGAAGATGTTGATCTCGCGGTTGCGCCCGGGTCCCTCGGTTTCGCCGAAGCCGACCTCGACGAGGCACCGTCGCCGTCGCAGCGGGCAAAGCGAGTGAAGGAGCTGACTCGCCGTTGCGAGGCATTCGTCCGCGACCAGCTTCAACCTGCGCTGGAGTCCGTTCTGGTTTCCATGCTCGGTTCTGCTCAGCGCGGATCGCAGTGGCTCGCGTTCGAGATCGATGCGGCCGCGGCCACTCCGAATCTTTGGTTCACCTATCCCTCTGCGCTGCCGCAGCCAGGCGGGTACGTCGCCAAGCGTGTCAAACTGGAACTCGGGTCGCTGACCTGCCAACGACCCACCGGATGCCATACGATCGCGCCGATGCTGGCGACCACGCTCGGCGCGACCTACGACGACTTCACGTCGTCTGTGGTCGCGCTGGAACTAGCCCGGACGTTCTGGGAAAAGGCCACTATCCTGCACGCCGAATACCACCGTCCGCCGGAGCGCACGGCTCGCGACAGGTTCGCGCGGCACCACGCTGACTTCGCGGCGCTGTGGCGCCACGAGAGCCGGGTGCAGTCGCTTGCCCGGATGGACCTGCTCGAGGACGTGGTGCGGCACAAGAGTCGCTTCTTCTCCTCTTCGTGGGCTACATACGATACCGCGCGCCGAGGGTCTTTCCGTCTCGTCCCACCAGAGTATCGCCGTGTCGCGCTGGCGCGGGACTACGCCAGCATGCGGCCGATGTTCTTGAGCGATCCGCTTCCCTTCGATGAGTTGCTGGACCAGTTGGCTTCGGCTGAGAGAGCCCTCAACGAGTAATGAGCGGCGCCAACTTCACCTTCCTGCGCGCCGAGTTCGCCGATCTCTTCGAGGCTTCTGCCAAGGCCGAATCGCCGACCCGCGCGCGGCCTGCTTCTACGCCCGCCGCGCGCTCGAACTGACGGTGGCGTGGGCGTTAAAGCACGACGCCTCACTGAAGCTGCCGTACCAGGACAACCTCGGTGCGGTGATCCACGAGGCCACCTTCAAGATTGCGGCAGGCGAGGCGGTGTTGAGCAAGGCGCGCGTGATCAACGCGCTCGGCAACCCGGCTGTCCACAGTCACCGGCCCATTCAGCCGCTCGACGCGATCAACGCGGTACGTTAACTCCTCCACGTAGGCTACTGGACCGCGCGCCTGTGGAAACGCTGGCTGCGGCCGACGATGGGGTCGGCGAAGAAACCGCCAGGTACGCCGTTCCGCTCGCCGCACTGCGCGAGGACGTAGCCGCGCTGCTGCACGGCGAAGTGGCGGCGATGAACCTCGAGAACTTCGTCGTGCGACCCAAGAGGCGGCTGGTCGAGAAGTACAAGCCGGCGGATGCCTGGACGACACTCGGCGAGGACTCGCTGGCCGAACTGGCACGCGAGGTCGCCGGCCTGCCTTCGGAGCAAGAGTCCGAAGACGAAGAAGCGAAACGTTTCGATCTGTTGATGCTGCGCCTGCAACTGGCGGTGCTGCGCGCGGAGCCGGGCTTCACCCGCATGTGCGAGCAGGTAAGGGCCGTCGCCGGTTTGTTGGAAGAGAAAGCCTCCATCCCGATGGTGCAACAGCATCTCGTGCTGATCCAGGAAGTGCAGGTCGAGCAGTGGTGGCAGGACGTTACGACACCGATGCTGGACGCGGTGCGCAAGCGGCTACGGGCGCTGGTCAAGCTGATCGACAAACGCCAACGCAGGCCAATATACACCGATTTCGAAGACGAGATGGGCAGCGAGACGACTGTGCAACTGCCCGGCTTTGGTGCTCCCGAAGGTTTCGAACGCTTCCGCGCCAAGACGCGCGCGTTCCTGCGCCAGCACGAGAACGACATGGTCATCCACAAGCTGCGGATGAACAAGCCGCTGACGCGCTCGGACCTGGCCGAACTCGAGCGCATGCTGACGAGTAGCGGGGTGGGGGGCTTGGATGATCTGCACAAGGCCAAGCAGGAATGCCACGGGCTCGGCTTGTTCGTGCGCTCGCTGGTCGGCCTCGATCGCGAGGCGGCCAAGCAGGCGTTCGCGGGATTTCTTGCCGGGAAGACGCTCAGCGCCAGCCAGATCGAGTTCGTCAACCTGATCGTGGACCATCTGACCGAACATGGTGTGATGGGTGCGGCGTTGCTTTACGAGTCGCCGTTCACCGACGTGACTCCGCGAGGCCCGGACGGAATCTTCACCGCAACGCAGCTCGATGAACTGCTGGCGGTCCTCGAGCAGGTCAGGGCCTCCGCGCTGGCCGCCTGACTCGGCGGACGGTTTCTCTCATATCGGTCCTGTCGTGTCGTCTGCGACAGCGATCGATACGAAGCCGTTCAGGACGTGGTCTCGTTCGGTTTCTTCGCGAACGAAGCCACGTCCCGGTTCGGCCTGGGTCATGCACTACTCACGGTCCGACTCGACGCGCCGATCACTGCTCAAAGCAGTAGAGGTGGGCGGTGGCGAGGTCGCAATCTTGCTGGCTGCCGGCGGTCCATGAGTTGGTCGTGAAGTCGGTGCTTCCGAGCGCGCCTTCGAAGCCGCTCGAGTTGCTGGTCCAGTCGGAGCAGCGGTTCAAGGTCGGGGTTCCGTCTCCGAAGGTACCGGTCCATACCCACCAGCCGCTGTGAGCGTCGCCGTTCTCGTCGATGTTGATTACGTGGTCGATCGTCTGGTCGATCAGATCGGCGCGGCTGTTGGCGATGACGGCTATCTGGTCCACCAACCGGTACTCCGCGTCGGGCACGCGATCCGGGGCGTTGACCGTCCCGGTCGACAACCACGCTGTCCAGGTACCGCCGAGGAATGCAGCGTCGGCGCGCGCTTGGCATTCGGCGTCCGCGCCGGCAAGTTCCCCGAGGTTTCCGGAAAGCCCGGCCGAGCTGACGAAGATCCGTTTGTAGTCACCGCATCGCCTCGTGTCGAAGACGCATCCGGCTCCGCAGGCGAGCGTTCCGCCACCAAGTCCGAGCGAGCCGCAGGTTGCGCCTTCGAGGGTCCCGAGCTCGCAGTCCTCGCCGACGTCCAGCGTCACATTGCCGCATGCCTCGGCCACTACGAGGTCAGCCTCGCAGGTGCTCAGGTCGGCTGGGCAGTTCTGCAACCCGTCGCCGGCGAGCCCGGTGGCGACGTTGCCTGCGTGCCCATCGATCACCGTCTTGAAGTCGTCTTTTGTCAGCGGGTCATCGGGGCAGATCGCGCCGGCCCGCTCCGCCGCGTCGATCAGCTTCTGCCACACCAACTCGAAGGTCCCTTCGCACTTGAGGATCGCTGCGTCGTAGGCCTCGGTGTTGCCGGTCAGCACCAGTTTCTTGTGCGCCTGCTGGCGGCAGAAGGCGTATTTGCCGGCTTGCTGGTTCTTTCCTGCCTGGCATTTCTGCGCTGCCGTCACCGCGGCCTGCGCTGCGCCGGCGATCAGCAGGGACAAAGCTACCATGGTCATTGCGACCGTTGCTCGGTGCATATCGTCCTCCTTGGGGTTCGCTCGGTTGTTCGAGGGTGAAACGATTCCGCATGACGTCGCCTCACCAGTCCGGCGGCCGTACCGGTCACGGGCACAGCGCGCCGTTGCAGAGGTTGCCTCCGATGTTCTCGCCTCCTCCTGCGATCACCGCGTTGGGCACGCCGAGCAGCGTGTTCTGACCGTAGGAGCTGAGGCTGTCCACGTAGAGGTCGCTCGTACCGCTCGACTTGTTGACCGTCAGCGTGTTGCCGATCACCACGCCTTTGCTGCACGAGATTCCCTCCTGCCCGTTGCCGTAGGTCGAGTTGCCGCGAATCGTGCATGCGCCGCTCCCACAGGCGATTCCGCGTCCGCCGTTGAGGCTGGCCGTATTGTTCTCCACGTCGCAGTAGACACAGGAGATGCCGTCGTCCTGGTTCTCGGTTGCTGTGTTGCCGGCAACGGTGCAGTACGAACAGTAGACGCCCGCGCCGGAGCCGGCCGCGAGCCCGTTCGACCACAGGCTGTTGTCGCGGATCACCGCGTTGCCGACCTCGATTCCCGAGCCGGCATTGTCGCTGATGGTGTTGTCGCGGATCACTGCAGTCTGCCAGGCTGCGACTCCCGCTTTGCCGTCCGTGGCGTCGCCGTTGGAAGTGACCGTACACTTGCTGACCACTCCGTTGTTGCTGAGCGAGATGCCGTAGCCTGCGCATCCGTGGATCTTCACCGTCTCCACGATCGCGTCATCGCCGAGATGGACGCCGTAGCTGCCCATTCCAGAGACGCTGCCGTTGATTACCTTGATGCGGTCGTTGCTGGAGGAGATCCCGGAGCCGGAGCCTCCGTTCGGGCTGCACGCGGTGGGACAGCCGGTTACCGGGCCGAGGATCGCAAATCCGTTCAGGTCGAGCGTGACGTTGTCGGCGGTGATCGCGACGGCGGTCACGTTCTGCGGACTCGCTTCGCCGCTGACGTCGAGGTTGCTGGTCAACCGATAGCTTCCGGCCGCGCTGATGGTCACCGGGAACCCCGGCGTGTCGCCGGCGGTGACCCCGCCGGCCTGCGCGCGCTGCTGGTCGATCAGCGCTGCGCCGTTGGCGTCGGTGTTGCGCACCTTCGGCGTGCATCCGGGAACGAAAGCGGCGCACACGCCGTCGGCGCCGGCGTCGTTCAGATAGAGGGTGCAGCCGGCTGGCGGGGTGCGCGACGCGTCGGTGCCAGGGTCGGCGAGGTTGCATTTCACCAGCTTGCCGGCCGAAGTGCAGGTGGCGGCGTTGAAGAACGTCGAGGCGACCGTGTCGCCGGCATAGCCCCACAGCGGCGTCCCCGTCAGGCTTACCGCGCTGACCTGGATGACGCCGGTCTTCTTGTCGGTCTTGACGCTGCAGTTCTGCAACGCTGACGCGCTCGAGGTCACTACCAGCGTCGTTACCGCCAGCACGCATGTCGTGATGATTGTCCTCATGCTGTCCTCCCTGTGTGTTCGGTCCTTGCGCTTGGCGTTTCGTCGCTCTTCTGGGCGCAGCCGCGGTTGGTCGGCGATTCGGGCGTTGCGTCAGTTGGGCTCCGTCAGGCCGCCGGCTCTCCAGTTGTAATCGCCCGGCGCCGTGCGGTTGTTGCCCCCGCTCACGGCCG
Source organism: Deltaproteobacteria bacterium (assembly GCA_016218925.1). Classification (GTDB taxonomy): domain Bacteria; phylum Desulfobacterota; class Binatia; order UBA1149; family CAITLU01; genus CAITLU01. Next base: position 8,640 of record JACRCR010000219.1, read on the forward strand.
AGAAAGTCCCGTCTGCGCTGTTGGTCGCGCCGCCGCTGACGCAGGAGAAGTTTCCAGTAGCCGTGTTCGTGTGGCCGCCGACTACCGAGGAATAGTGGCCGGCTGCGTTGTTGTCCCAACCGCCGCTGACCGAGGCGTACTGGCCGACGTCGCCGTGCTCACCGGCGAGGTTGTAGCGGCCGCCGCTGACTGCCGCGTAGTGGCCGGCGGCGATGTTCTGGGCGCCGCCGGTAACCGACGAGTAGTTGCCATCGACCGCGTTGTCGTAGCCGGCCACCACGGCGCCGAACGACGTGTAGGTGTGACCCTTGCCCACGACGACGTTGTGCGACCCGGTCTTTTCGTCGGCGTCTACGTTTTCGTCGTAACCGACGATCAGATTGCCGCGTCCATTCACGAGGCCGTCGGTCGCGCCGCTGCCGCTTCGCACGTGCAGGTTGCAGCCGGTGAAGTACGTGTTGGTCGCGGTCGCCGACATGCATTGCGTTCGCGTCTGGAACGTCGAGTCGGCTGCCGCACGCGCGGTGGCCTCGGAATTATCGGCGGCCGCACGGGTAGTGGCTTCCGACGAGTCGGCGGCGCTGCGTGCCGAAGCCTCGGAGCTGTCGGCTGCGGCGCGATCGGCGGCCTCGGCCGCGACCATGTCGCGAAGCGCGTCATCGGCTGCTTCGCGGGTCGTTTCTTCCGCGTTGTCGGCGGCGGTGCGGGCCGCAGCTTCTGCGTTGTCCGCGGCGGCGCGCGCGGCGCTCTCGTCGTCGATCATGCCGTTGAGGTCGCGATCGGCGGATTTCCGACCCGCTGTTTCGGCATCGTCGGCCAGCGCGCGGGCTGAGGCTTCAGCAGAGTCGGCCGCGGTGCGTGCCGAGGTTTCTGCCGTGTCGGCGGCGCTGCGAGAGGCGGCCTCGTCGGCGACCATGTCGCGCAGGTCGTGATCGGCCGCTTGCCGATCCGCGGCTTCGGAGTCGTCGGCCAACGCGCGGGCCGAAGCCTCGGCCGTGTCGGCGGCGGCGCGTGCCGCGGTCTCGTTGGTGATCATGCCTTGCAGGTCGGCATCGGCGGATTCGCGATTCTCGGTTTCGGTGTTGTCGGCGGCGGCGCGTGCCGCGGTCTCGTTGGCGATCATGCCTTGCAGGTCGGCATCGGCGGATTCGCGATTCTCGGTTTCGGTGTTATCGGCGGAAGCGCGCGCCGCGGTCTCGTTGGCGATAGTGCCTTGCAGGTCGGCGTCGGCGGATTCCCGATTCTCCGTCTCGGTGTTGTCGGCGGAAGCGCGCGCCGACGCCTCGGTGTCGTCCGCGGCTATCCTGGCCGCCCTCTCGGCGGCGAGCGCGTCATCGAGAGTCTGGTAGTCGAGATCGCGCAGTCCAGGGCTGCATCCGCGTATCCAGGCCTGACAGGTCGCGCCGCTGTCGTCGGTGACGTAGACGGTGCAGTGCCTGGGCGGCGTCTTGGCGCCTATGGTCGTCGGGTCCGCGAGCTCGCATCGTCTGGCGCGGCCGACCGCAACACAGGTCGCGGCGTTGAAAAAGTCGCGGTCGACGCTGCCGGCGGCGGCGCCCCACTTCAGGGTTCCCAAGGCACCGCTGGTAACGACACCGGTCGCGTCAACCCGGATGACTCCGTTCCTTCTGTCGACCTTGACTTTGCAGCGCTCGACGCAGAGCGCGGGTTGCGCGGCGATCACGACCAGCGCGGTGGCAACGAGTATGGAGAGTCGAGGAACACGCATGACGTCCTCCTGTGAGAATGTGTTACGGATTGGCGCCGACGCGGGCGGGCGCGATCACGAGGATGGCGAGAAGGGAAATGGTCCGAAGAACACACACGACGCCCTCCGAGGTGACGGCGTTACGGTTCGGTGTCGGGACGCGGCGTCGAGCACGAGTGCAGGAGCCTTGGCGTGCAATCGGCGGGACCTCTGCACAGTAGGACTATGACCGAGAAATTCCAACGAAGCGTCGAGCGCCGCAGCGTGTGACCGACGGGTCGGACCGGAACGCACAGCCGGTGGCGAGGCGGCCATGGAAGAAGGGGCCCGGCCTCCTTCCATCACCGATCCGGAGCAGCGCCTCGCGACGCGCTATTTGCGAGCGACCTCGGTCGTTGGCGCTCGGGATTCGACTTGCCAGTGGCCGTCGTAATACAGTCGGGGCGTCTGGGGGTTTGTTGGGATTCGGAGAGGGCGCGCAGCGGCTGGCAGCAATCAGCCATCGGCGATTGTCGGCGTAGGCACTGACCCCGGACTCCACAGAGCGATGAAGGAGCTGGAAACGGGCGCGATCCGATCGACCGCTGGCTGGCAGCGAGCCCGTTACGACCTCGGCCGTGCGAAGACCGGACGGCGGGGTCCGCCGTGCAGTGAGAGGAGACCGCATGACGCGACGCGAGCGAGGCGAATCGAGGTTTTCGAAGGATGGCGGCGCAGCCCGTCTACGAAAGTGGTGGGCTTGGTCCGCTCTGCTGTGCGCGCTGGCAGCTTCATGGGGACTCGCACCCGGTGTGGTCGCGCAGGACGCGGCGCCCGCCGCAGCAGGGACCGCGCCGGGATCGGCTGGTCCCGCCTACAAGTCGGCTTCGGAACAGGAGCAGCTCGAGTTGCTGCGGCGGCTGCTAGGTGTGGAGGCGCCGGTCACGAAACCGGCTCCCGAACCGGTCCCGCAGCCGGTACCCGAGCCGGCAAAGGTCGAGGCTCCCGCGGTACCTGCTCCGGCGCCTGAGCCGGCCAAAGTCGAAGCACCGGCACCCGAGCCGGTTAAGGTCGAGACGCCGGCCTCGCCCGCGCCGGCC
>JACRCR010000049.1 GCA_016218925.1 Deltaproteobacteria bacterium
CCGGCCGTCACGAAGGCCCTGAAACAGATCGACGGGGTGAAGAGCGTCGACGTGTCAGTCGGCGAAGGAACGGCAGTCGTCGTCGCCGATAACGCCGTGAAGTCCGAATCGCTCATTGCGGCGGTAGCGAAAGCAGGGTTCTCGGCCACCGTCGCTGAAAAGAAGTAGGGCCACTGTGCGGTGCTGCGCAGAAGGGGAGGCAGCCGGAGAGGCGCCTTCGTCCTGTCCGCGATGCGATGTCGTGGGTCACGAGGTCGGCCGCGACACCGTGGGGGCCATGGCGACATTGGTGGTACCGGCGCCGCTGCTAGTCCACAGGACGTACCGCTACTGCGCCACCGAGGCCTGTCCGGTGGTCTACTACGGTCGCGGTGGCGTGGTCCTGGGACGGCAGCATGTGCGCGTACCTGTGAACGCGAAAGATTCCGGTGCGGACGTGCCGCTCTGCTACTGCTTCGCCCACACCCGCCGCTCGGTCGCAGAGAAGATGGACGCACGCGAGGGCCCGACCTCCGCGCTCATCGCGCGCGAGATCGAGGCGGGCAATTGTGCGTGCGAGCTGAGGAATCCCACCGGTCGCTGCTGTCTCGGCGACGTACGCCGCTACGAGAAAGAGGTGGCACATCGCCCCCCGGGAACAGACTTCGCGCGAGATCGGAAGCCTCGTAGCCGCGGCGGACCGTGACCTCGAGCCGGCGAAACGAGCCCATTCCCTGATCTGTGAAATGAAGACGTGTCGGGGTGGCGTCGCCCTTACTCTTCCCGCCGTTGGCGGGCCCCCGTCGCGTCCACAAGGGCACGCCGCGCGACCCGGGTGACATAGAGACTGACTCCGACCGTAGCGGCGAGCCCGGCGAAGTAGAAGAGCTGTTGCATACTTCCGCCGGCGGCACGGCCGCTGGCGAGCTCGCTCACGTTGGTGATCAAGGATCCCAGGTACACGTACATCAGCGTGCCGGGCAGCATTCCGAGCAGGGACCCGAGCAGATAGTCTCGGGCGCTCACCCGCGTGACACCGAACGCGTAGTTCAAGAGATTGAAGGGGAAGATCGGCGACAGGCGGGTGAGCAGTACGATCTTGAACCCTTCGTGCCCTACGGCCTCGTCGATCGCCGCGAAACGCGGATTCGACTGGACCTTGGCTGCCACCCAGCCGCGCGCCACCGTCCGCCCGAGGAAGAACGCGAGAAGCCCGCCGAGATTGGCCGCGACGACAACCGCCACCGAGCCGAGACCGAGTCCGTAGGCGAAGCCCGCGCCGAGGGTAAGAATAGAGCCGGGCAGGAAGAGCACTGCTGCCGCTATGTACGCGAGTACGAAGATTCCCACTCCGGTCCAGCCCGCATCGCGAATCCAGGTCACCAGGCTCAGCAGGTATTCCTGGACGTGGAGGGTCTTCACGAGTGTCACCACCAGCAGCAAGATCGCCAACCCAATGGAGATTCTCACTCCGCGCGCGGTGCCGCCTCGGATCGTGGATCTGTCGGGAATCGGGTTCGTTATCGCAGGCGCCTTCATTCGTCCTCCAGGTGTGGGGGTCTCGACACCTTCGATGTAGTGCGGCTGGAAACGTGGCATCGGTAGCGATTTCCGCGACTTTCCCCCGCAACGCTCCGGCCGGTCGTGCATCCAAGCGATCAAGGAGTGTGAAATGAACGGCAGCCCATACAGCGTCCGTCTCGGACACCCGCAGGCGGCTGCACGCACGGCGCGCCTCAAGTCGGCCTTCGTGACCGCGTTCTTGATCTCGCAGACCGCCATCTTCGCGCACTCGCTGTGGCTCGTGGGCACGATCGGGCCCACCCTGGCCGCCGGTGGCAGCGCTCTGGCCAGCGGGGTGATGCTGGGCTTTCTTGCCACCGTCGCGCTGTCGGGTCGGCCCCGCACCAGCCCAAACCTGCCCGGGGTCGTTTCGATCTCCGCGGCGGGACTGGCTCTTTCGCTGGCGGGCTCTGGTTCTGCCGGCAGCCGGCTGCCGCTGCTCTACGCCGTCGTGGCATTCGCCGGTACGCTGGTTTACGTATTCTGGTACTCGCGCCTCGGTCGCAGCGAAAGCTCGCTGCTCGGGGTCGGGCAGGCACTCCCGGACTTCGAAGTGCAGGAGGCCGACGGCACCACGCTGAGTGCGAGTACTTTTCGCGGTCGCCCGACTGTTCTGGTGTTTTTCCGCGGAAACTGGTGCCCTCTGTGCATGGCGCAGATTCGCGAGGTCGCCGGGCACTACCGCGAACTGGAGCGCCGTGGCGCTCAGGTGGTGCTGGTGAGCCCGCAGCCACACGAAAAAACCAGCGAACTCGCGCAGCGCTTCGACGCGCCGATGCGTTTTCTCGTCGACCCCGACAACGCTGCGGCCCGGCGGCTCGGAATCGTGCACCAGGCCGGACTGCCACTGGGAATGCAGGCTCTCGGCTACGACACCGACACGGTGCTACCTACGGTGGTCATCACCGACGCCGAGGGTCGCATCCTGTTCAGTGACCAGACCGACAACTACCGCGTGCGACCGGAGCCGCAGACATTCCTGCGCATCCTCGACGCTGCCAGATAGTCGGTTCGCGCTTAACCCTCGACACGCCACATTCGAACCGGCGCTGGATGAGGACTGAAAAAAGGCAAAGATCAAATTGCGCTTTCGTTGACTGGAGAAAGGAGTGAATCGTGTTGAACGCGGAACAATCGGTGTTGGAGCGGTATTCGAACGGAGCAGGACAGCGCGAGGAGAGTCTGTGCTGCCCGGTGGAGTACGACAAACGCTACCTGGAAGTCATCCCGGCCGAGGTCCTCGAGCGCGACTACGGCTGCGGCGACCCGTCTGCCTATGTAGGGGCCGGTGAGACGGTGCTCGATCTCGGATCGGGAAGCGGCAAGATCTGCTTCATCGCCGCACAGGTCGTCGGGCCCGGCGGGCGGATCATCGGCGTCGACATGAACCCGGACATGCTGGCGCTGGCACGGCGCCACCAACCCGAGGTTGCGGCGCGTGTCGGCTACGACAACGTTCGATTCGTACGCGCGAAGATCCAGGATCTGCGTACCGATCTCGATGCCATGGACCGCGACCTGGCTCGCCGGCCGATTCGTTCGCAGAGCGAGCTTGCGGCGTTCGAGGAGACATCCAGAGAGCAGCGCGAAACGCGCCCCCTCGTCGCGGACGGGTCGATCGACGTCGTGGTCTCGAACTGTGTCTTGAACCTCGTGCGTGACGACGACAAGCAACGGCTGCTCGGCGAGATCTTCCGCGTCCTTCGCCGCGGCGGACGCGCCGTGATCTCGGACATCGTGTCGGACGAGCCGGTCCCGGCGGACCTGAAGCAGGACCCGCAATTGTGGTCCGGGTGTATCTCCGGCGCCTTTGAGGAAAGCGCCTTCCTGCAGGCGTTCGTGGATGCCGGCTTCCACGGAGTCGAGATCGTCAAACGCGACGCAGCGCCGTGGCGCACGGTCAATGGCATCGAATTCCGCTCGGTGACGGTGCGCGCGTGGAAGGGAAAACAGGGGGCCTGCCAGGACCACAATCAGGCCGTGATCTACCGCGGACCGTGGAGTGAAGTCCGTGACGACGACGGTCATGTTCTGGAACGTGGTGTGCCGATGGCGGTGTGCGAAAAGACTTTCCGCATCTACACCAGCGAACCTTATGCCGCCGAAATCATCCCGGTGCCGCCGCGGACGCCGGTGGAAGCGGAGGACGCGAAGCCGTTCGATTGCTCGCGCGACACGATCCGGCTCGCGCGCGAGACCAAAGGGCTCGCCTACGACTTCACCACGGCGGCGCGCAGCGCCTGCGACGATGAGAGCTGCTGCTGATGGGACGCTCGGGTGCGGAGCCTGCGTGGGCATCGGATCCGGAGACGATCTTCGGATTCGATGAGGTCGTAGAGACCGTCGAACCAGGCGGGCTCCGGCGGGGTCGCGTGACCACGCTGCAAGTGAACGTCGGCAAGCTGTGCAACATGGCGTGCCACCACTGCCACGTCGATGCGGGCCCTCAGCGCAAAGAAATCATGCAGCCCGCGGTAGCGGAGCGCGTGGTCGAGTTGTTGGCGTCGAACCCGGCGGTCGAAACGCTCGACCTCACCGGAGGCGCGCCCGAGCTCAACCCGAGCTTCCGCTGGATGATCGGCGAAGCTCGGCGCCTCGGCCGGCATGTGATCGACCGCTGCAACCTGACGGTCATCGGCGAGCCCGGCCAGGAAGACCTGACCGACTTTCTCGCGGCCAACAGGGTTCACGTGGTCGCGAGCCTGCCCTGTTACGGCGAAGAAAACGTCGACGAGCAACGCGGCGGCGGAACGTTCGCGAAAAGCATCGCGGCGCTGCACGCACTCAACGACCGGGGCTACGGCGGCGGTAGTGGTTTGGAGCTGGACCTCGTTTACAACCCGCTCGGGGCATTCCTTCCACCGGCGCAGTCCACGTTGCAGCGGAAATACAAGGACGAGCTCGGCAGACGGTTCGGGGTGCGATTTGATCGCCTGCTGACCATGACGAACATGCCCGTCAAGCGCTTTGCGGTGTTGCTGGAAAAGGCCGGACGTCTCGACGCGTACATGAGCCTGCTGGTGAACCACTTCAATCCGGCGACTGTCGCGGGCCTGATGTGTCGAGCGACGCTGAGCATCGGGTGGGACGGCCGCGTGTACGACTGCGACTTCAATCAGATGCTGGATCTTCCAAGTGGCCACGCATCGGTGCGAACGGTCCGGGATCTCACTGACCTCGACCTTCTTACAGGCGCCAGGGTGACGACCGGCTCACACTGCTTCGGTTGTACCGCCGGAGCCGGGTCGAGCTGCTCGGGGGTGTTGCAGTGATCGGGATAGTGGCGCTCGCTGTCGTGCTGCTCGCCTCGTCGAACGGCGCGAACGACAATTTCAAGGGCGTCGCCACGCTTTACGGCAGCGACGTGCTCAGTTATCGCTCGGCACTGCTGCTGGCCAGCGTAGCGACGCTACTGGGTTCGCTGTCGGCCCTCGCGTTCGGCTCTGCATTGATGACCAGTTTCAGTGGCAAGGGACTGGTGCCCGACGCGCTCACTTCCGATCCGCACTTCCTCGCCGCGGTCGGCCTCGGGGCAGCGGCGACGGTGCTGCTGGCCACTCGCCTGGGCTTTCCCATCTCTACCACCCACGCTCTGGTCGGTGCGCTGGTAGGCGCTGGTGTCGTGCGGGCCGGGGCGGACGTGAGCTTCGCACACATCGGAAGTACCTTCGTTGTCCCGCTGATCGGCAGCCCGCTGCTGGCATCTGCGCTTGCGAGCGCGCAGTACCCTGCTTTCCGTTCGCTCCGCCGGACTCTCGGCATCGAGGCCGACACATGCGCATGCGCTGGGGAGGAACTCGTCCCGATCGTGACGAGCCGTGGGGAAGCGGTTGCCGCACGGGTGGCAACCGTCGCGGTAGGATCGAAGCACGAATGTACGACGCGGTACGAAGGCAGGCTGGTCGGTGTAGAGGCATCGACGGCTCTCACCGCGTTGCACCTCGTCTCCGCCACTGCGGTCAGCTTTGCGCGCGGAGTCAACGACAGCCCGAAAATCGCTGCGCTGTTGCTGGCGGCTCCGATGCTCGCACCCCGCCACGGGCTGGTCGTCATCGCTCTGGCGATGTGCGTCGGCGGAATTCTCGGCGCACGCCGCGTCGCCGAGACGATGAGTCACGGCATCACCGAAATGAGCCCCGGCCAGGCGTTCACCGGCAACCTCACGACCGCGCTTCTGGTGCTGTTCGCCAGCCGCCTGGGCTTGCCGGTTTCTACGACGCACGTCTCGTGCGGCGCGCTGTTCGGTATCGGTCTCGTCACCCGACGAGCGCGCTGGAGGACGATCGGCGGCATTCTGACGGCCTGGGTCACGACGCTGCCGGTCGCTGCTGTACTGGCCGGGGTTTTCGCCGCCGCCTCGTAAATGCCTGGGCACGGGAGGCGCGCAATATGTCGGCTGTATCTCATCCATGCGCAAACCCATCGACGTCGCTCCGATGAAGCCACCCGGCGGTTCGCTGCTTCGCGAAGTGCCCGGCATCTCGGTCGTAGTCCCGGTGCTCAACGAGGAAGCGCGGATGGCGCAGTGCCTGCGAAATCTCCTCGAGCTGGCCGGCGTCGCCGAGATCGTCGTCGTGGACGGTGGCAGCTCCGACCGGACCGTCGAGATCGCGCAACGCTTCACGAACGTCGTGGTACTCTTCGCGCCGCGAGGACGGGCCGCACAGATGAACGTTGGAGCAGCGGCGGCAGCCGGTGAGGTGATCCTGTTTCTTCACGCCGACGTTCGACTGCCGGCGGACGCTGCGGTCCAAGTCGAACGGGCGTTACGCGACGGCAACGTCGTGGCGGGAGCGTTTCGCACATGGACAGTCGATGAGCGGCCTCGAGCGTCGTGGATCGCGCCATTGCTGCATCTCGCCGATCTCCGCTCACGCTACTCACGGCTTCCGTATGGCGACCAGGCGATTTTCGTCCGGTCGCGTACATTCCGATCGCTGGGCGGGTTTGCCGCGATTCCGCTGATGGAGGACCTCGAGCTCAGTCGGCGGCTGAGGGCCGTCGGCAGGATCCGCGTGGTCCCGGCAGTCGTGACGGTATCCGGCCGGCGTTTTCTCGAGCGTCCGATCTACTATTTCCTTCTCATCAACCTGATGCCGCTGTTGTATTGCATCGGAGTACCGCCGCGCGTACTGGCGACGTTCTATGCGAATGTCCGATAGCAGTGCCCGGCGCTGCAATCCCTCGGCCGGTCGCGCCGCCGCGAACCGGTGGTGCCGGCGTGACGTGCTCCTCGTCGCGACCCTGCTACTGACTTCCTGCGACCAGAAACCACCGCGCCAGGTGATGGATGCGTTGCCGGGCGCCGAGCCGATGCCGGCCACGACTAGCGCGGCATTGGCCGACGCTCTGCAACTCTACGCTCCACGGGAGCGCGTGCGAACCAGGCATCTTCACGAGGACGGCTCGCCCCGGTACACCAATCGCCTCCTGCTCGAGCCCAGTCCCTATCTGCGCCAGCATGCCCACAATCCGGTCAACTGGTATCCGTGGGGCGACGAGGCCTTCGAGGCTGCGCGGCGTCTGGGGCGTCCGGTGCTTCTCTCGATCGGGTACTCCACCTGTCATTGGTGCCACGTCATGGAGGAGGAATCCTTCGAGGATGACGAAATCGCCCGGTACCTCAACGAACACTATGTTGCCATCAAAGTGGATCGCGAGCAGAGACCGGACCTCGACTCCATCTATATGACGGCGGTTCAATCCATCGCGGGCCGCGGTGGATGGCCTATGACCGTCTGGCTGACGGCCGACCGCGAACCATTTTACGGTGGCACCTACTTTCCGCCTCGCGACGGCGACCGCAGCGGGCGTCGCGCATTCCTCCCTCTGCTCGCGCGACTCGCGGACGTGTACCGGAACGATGCGCAGGGAGTCTCGAGGACGGCGACCGAGTTGGCGGCGCGCGTCAGACAGACCCTCGCCGGCGGCAGTGGTCCCGGCCCGGACGCGAACGAGGCGAAGGTCACCGGTGACGCCGTGTTCGACGTCGCCCTCACCGCGGCGCTCGCCCGCTTCGACGCCGAACACGGCGGCACGCGCGGTGCGCCGAAGTTCCCGAGTGCGCTCCCACTGCGCGCTTTGCTTCGCCACCACCGTCGCAGCGGTAACGTAACGGCCCTCGCGATCGTCACGAAGACCCTCGAAGGCATGGAGCACGGCGGCATTCATGATCATCTCGGTGGCGGGTTTCATCGTTACAGCGTGGATTCGGCGTGGGGCGTTCCTCATTTCGAGAAGATGCTCTACGACAACGCACTGTTGACCAGCACCTACGTCGAGGCCTGGCAGGCGACCGGACGCAAGGAATTCGCCGATGCCGCGCGCGACATCCTGGCCTGGGTGGAACGCGAGATGACCTCTCGCGACGGCGTGTTCTTCGCGGCCACGGACGCCGATAGTGCCGGCCCGCGCGGCGAACTCACCGAAGGCCGCTTCTTTACCTGGACTCCGGCCGAGGTCGAAGCCGTGGTCGGCCCCCCCGCCGCGCAACTCTTCAATGCAGCCTATGGCGTGAGGCCCGCCGGCAACGTCGATGGTCGCAGCGTCCTCCACGTCGCCGCGGTTGTGGACGAACTCGCCCGCGAATCGTCGCGAACTGTCGCGGACGTGAAGCAGAGCCTCGAACAAAGCCGCTCATTGCTACAGGTCGCGCGCGAACAGAGACCCAAACCGCTTCGCGACGACAAGATCGTCACGGCTTGGAACGCACTGATGATAAGTGCTGCCGCGCAGGCTTCTCTGGCGTTCGGGAACGACCACTATCGGGAGCTCGGCGCTCGCGCAGCGGACGTGCTGCTGCGCGACTTCGCGAAGAACGGCCGCCTCGTGCGCAGCGCGTTGTACGGTCAGCAGCAAGACGAAGCCTTCCTCGACGACTACGTTTTCCTGGAGGCGGCGCTCCTCGACCTCTACGAGGCCGGCGATGGCGAGAGACGCCTCGAGCAGGCTATCGCCCTGGATTCGGTCGTCGAACGGGACTTCGAGGATCCCACCGGAGGATTCTTCATCGCGCCGGCGAGTCGCACGGACCTTCTGGTGCGCGAGAAGCCGCTCGTCGACGGCGCCGAACCCTCCGGCAATTCGATAGAAGCCCTCAACCTGATCCGGCTCGGGGAGCTGGCCGGAGAGCAACGCTACCGCGATCGCGCCGAGCGCACCTTAGGCGCCTTCGCCGGCGCGTTCGCGGCCAGTCCTCTCTCGGTCGGAGATGCACTCGTCGCTCTCGACTTCGCGAACGACACGCCAAAGGAGATCGTGCTGGTGACGGCGACACGACGGCCGAGTCTCGCGCCCCTCCTGCGCGTGCTCGGCTCGGCCTTCGTTCCCAATCGCGTCGTCGTCACAATCAGTGCCGACCATCCCGCAAGCAGTCGCCTTCCTTTGGCAGAGGGCAAGATCGCGATCGGCGGCGAGCCCACTGCTTATGTGTGCGAGGGCCGTATTTGCGACCGGCCGACCTCGGATCCGGCGGTGCTCGCCGCGCAGCTCGCGCGCGCCCGTCCTCTGCACTTCACGAACACGACGCCGTAGTGTGCCAAGATTCGCCGATCGTTCCTCGGCCGGCCGGTAGTCGAAACTCGGTACGCTGTTGCGCTTCGGCTCGCCACGCATCGAACAGACAGGGCTCGCCGACGACGCCGCGGGCCGGCGAGCGTCACCGCACGGCAACGCGGCGAGGCACCCTCGCCTATGCGATCCGTCGACGAGAGGCCAGATGGAGCGCGGGTCCTACCGACAGACAGTTCAGGCGCCGAGCAACTGCTTGCGCAGCTCGCGCTTCAGGATCTTGCCGGCCGGGTTGCGCGGCAGCGGTGCGTCCATGACCGACGAGATGTTCTCGCCGCCGCGGATCAGCAGGTCCGCGGCGCGGTCGACCAGATAGACGAAGCCTTCGTCGTTGGTGCGCGCGATTGTGGGGCAACAAGTCTCCACCGCTGTGACGCGAATCATGTGTGATCTGCCTCACTCGTGGACGCCCGCTTTCTTGCTCGGAGCGTACTGATCGCGCACAAGTCGTCACTTCATCTCTTGTCTTCCGCACATCCGCGGGGTACACGGCGCTCATCGCGCTCATCGCGCTCATCGCGCTCATCGCGCTCATCGCGCTCATCGCGCTCATCGCGCTCATCGCGCAAGCGGGAGGTTTCGCCGATGGAGAAAACTCGACTGGTTCTTGCCGCGGCTCTGCTGGCCGTGTCCGTCTCATGGGTCATTCCTGCGCGCTCGATGGCGGTTGAGGAAGCAGCCGGCAAGTGGTGCGCGGGTCTGTGCCACGGGGAAGGTCCGTCTTGCGGTCCGAGCGCGTTGGAGGGGTGCCTCGCCCAGTTCGCGTCGTGCGCCAACAGTCACAACTCGGGACCCGTAGGTGTGCGTCCGAGCAGCGGCTGGGCTTACCAGGACTGCATCTGGATCACCGCGCCCGGCGGCATCTGGCCGGGTGGAGTCACGTACGCCTGTCCCTCGGGGTACCTCAAACTGGCGGTAGGCCGCTGCGTGGCGCTCGATGAACTCGAGGAAAACGAGCGCCCGCCATGCCGAGAGCCGGCAGGTTCGGGCGCCAGTCCCTCCACGCCAAATCCGATCAGCCTGCTCACCGGTTCAAAGCTGCTCCGCGCCGTCGACTTCGAGACCGCCGACGGACTGCTGCGCGTCTCGCGCTCCTACCGCAGCACGCCAGCCGGTCGCGCCGAGATCGTCTTGCACGAGGGCGCCGGCCTCGGCTCGCTGTGGCGCTTCGACTTCCTGCCCGAGTTCCACATCCGGCCCGGCTTCAGCAGTTACAAGACCCTGACCTTGCACTGGCCCGACGGCTCATCCTGGGACTTTCGCAAGGACAACGACCCGGCGGTCACGACGATGGTGCCGATCGCCTCATCGACCCTGCTGCCGCACAGCGAGTTTCGCGTGATCTTCGACGGCGCCTGGCCTTCCGACCTGACCTTGGTGGATACCGCCAGCACGCAGTGGAAGGTCATCGACCCGGACGG
>JACRCR010000220.1 GCA_016218925.1 Deltaproteobacteria bacterium
GGGGGTCAAGTCGCGCCATTCGACTTCTCCCCTCGGCCGGTCGGAGTTCAGATGAAAGCTACAGGGGCGCCGCCTAGCAGCGGCAACTGGTTTGGCTTATAGGTAGACCACTGTGGGCCTGGGAATCACCGAACTCCTAATCATCCTCGCGATCATCTTGATCATCTTCGGCGCGGGCAAGCTCCCCGAACTCGGAGATGGGATCGGGCGGAGCATCAAGAACTTCCGCCGCGCGGTCAAGAACGACGAGATCGACGTCACTCCTCGATCCCCGGACCGGGTTGCGGGTCGGGACGAAGATCCACCGAAAGGTGGTCATCGTTAGGCTCCACCGAAGCCACTCGGTAGCTGACCTCCTCCACCTCGCCTCGAATCGAAGCGATCGCCACCTGACACTCTGTCTTCTCGCCGGGTGCCAGTACCATCGCCCGCGACGGGCGTAGTCGCATGAGCGTGCGCACCTCGTCGCGCGACATCCTCTTGATCAGCCTTTCCGAGACGTTCTTGCCGCAGGCTGCCGAGGCTCGTGCCACGCCGGTACCTTCGCGCAGGGCTTCGGCCTCGATCACCACCGTGCGAACCGGCACCGGCGAGTCGTTGACGACGGCGGCAGTGAGCACGATCGCGTTGGACCGGTCGGCCAGCGTCACGAACTTTGCGGCGGGAGCGACGAGGCGGATCTGAGCGGCAAGGACCGGATCAGACCCCAGACTCTCGGCGGCTCCGGGCATCGGGAGCTTGCTCATCAAGGCGTCGGTCCACGCGTGGTTGTGGGCCAGGAACACGGCCAGCACCGCGAACGCTCCCACGGTCGACGCCATCAGCACGGCCGCGGTCCATACCGGAGCCGGATCCGGGTCGTCGTGAACGATCGTGCGGGAGGCGCGCGCCATTGGGGAAGCGAGCATCATATGGTGCAGAGGCCCGCTTGCCAAAGCGCCGCGCGCGCGAGCATCGGCTCGATGGATAGAATCTCGACCGTTTGCTCGACCGTTTGCTACGCGACGTGCTCGTCCGCCTGGCCGACCGCTCGTGGCACCGCTTGCCCGAGCGCTCGGAACGCTTGCGAGCAAGGCCCGTTTGGTTATTATCCGCCCTCCTCACGCGAAAGTGGCGGAACTGGCAGACGCGCAGGATTCAGGTTCCTGTGGCCGCAAGGTCGTGGGGGTTCAAGTCCCCCCTTTCGCACCATCCTCTTTTTTCGGAGCCTCGTGTGGCCATCGACTCCGGCGTCTTTCGCAAGATCATCGGCAACTTCGCCACCGGTGTCACGGTCGTGACCACCGCCAATGACGGCTTCTTGCACGGCCTGACCGCCAACTCCGTCACCTCTGTCTCGCTGGATCCGCTGCTGCTGCTGGTGTGCGTAGACAAGAAGGCCCACGCCCACACGGAATTGGAGAGGTGCTCGCACTTCGGGGTCAGCATCCTCGGCGCTGACCAGGTCGAGGTCTCCAACCTGTTCGCGAGGCCCGGCGAGCCCGAGCAGGGCAGCCTGCGCGGAGCGGCCTGGCACTACGGCCCCGGCGGCACCCCGTTGCTGGACGGCGCGCTGGCGTGGCTCGAATGCCGGCTCGCAGAGCGTCTGGCCGGAGGCGACCACACCATCTTCATCGGCGAAGCGACCGGCGGCGAAGTCACCCGCCCGCAGGCGCCTCCGCTGCTCTACTTCCGCGGCGGCTACCGAGGCGTAGCGTCGTAAGGCGCTCCGCTATCGTCACGGCGGGTCGAAGCTCGGGGGAACCGGAGCCGATTCTCAGGCGGTTACTTCCGGGCGCGGCTTGCGGTGCTTCAACGACGGCCCCTCAGTTCGCCGATGTGCCGCGTTGTTTCGAGGCACGCCCGCGAGGCCGGCTGTCGGCCGCGTCAGATCTCTCGGCAAGGTGCCCGGTGACGTACTTGTGAAGCACACTTGCGATCAACGTTTGATACGGGACGCCTTGTTCGAGCGCCTTGACCTGGATGTCGCTCAGGTCGCCGGAAGACAGCCGGATGTTGACGCGACGATCTTTGACCGCAGTGGCACGGGCAGCCGCCTTGAACTTTGCGAGTTCACTCTTGGTGGCAACGGACTTGAGTTTGCCTTTCTCGTAAGCGCTGAGAACTTCGAGTTCGTATTCGTCAATCTTTGGCATCGGTCCCACCTCGATTCAGATAGTCCACGATGTGCTCAAAAGGAAATCCCCCTGGCAACTTTGAGCGCTTCGTTCTTCTCCGGACTCCATCGAAACGGCTTCACGGTGGCATGCTCCGTCAGTGTGTGCCTTTTGTCATCCCGCGCGGGCGGGCACGGATGACACTGCGGGAGAACCGCCCAAGCCTACCCGAAAGACAACAACAACCTTACGCCGAGCAGACCCAGTATCACGCCGGCGGTGCGGTCTATCGCGGCCTTCGCTTGGAGATAACGGCTGCGCGGTCCGGGGGCGGACAGCGCGAACGCGACGATCAGATACCACCCAGCCTCGAGCGCGAAGATCGATGGAGGCAGTGCTGCCACCAAAGCGACCGACGGAGAACGCGGCAGCATCGCGGCGAAGATCACGCCGTACTGCACCGCCGCCTTGGGATTGCTCAGCATCGTTGCCGCGGCGAGCGTGAAGTGACGTGGCAGGCGATCGGCTGACGAGCCTGCATCGCCGGCCAACTCGATCGGCAACCGCGCGCCGCGCCAGGCGCCGAACGCGAGATAGAGCAGGTAGGCGCCTCCGACGACCCTGAGCGCGACTGCGGCTGCCGGGATCTGGTGCAACAGCGCATGCAGACCGAGCAGCGCGGCAATGCAAAGAACGGTCGCGCCTGCTGCCATCCCCAACGCTGACGACACCGCGGCCAGGCGGGAGATAGCGACCGCGGTGCGCGCGACCAGAATGAAGCTCGGGCCGGGGCTGACGACGCCGACCGACAGAACCAGCAGGATCGAGATGAGGTTGAGCGCGGTTTCCATCACGGACATCGTTGCGGGGGGCGCACGAAATCGCCGCGCGCCGCGAGCCCCGCGGCTGAGCCGCGAGCCCCGCGCCCCGCGGCTAACCGGCGCGCCGCGAGCCCCGCGGCTAAGCCGAGCGCCCCGCGGCTAAGCGGCGGCCCTCTCTTCCGGCGGCGGCAGACGGCGGAACGCCCTCCACAGCAGCAGGTCGTAGGCGATCTTCATCGACGCGCCGAGCAGTAACGGCGTCATCAGCGAGCTGCCGTGCATGATCATGCCGGCAAAGGTCGGAGCCACTGCCCACGCCGCCAGCCGTACCAGGTTGGTGATGCCCGAGGCTCTGGTGCGCTCTTCGGGCTCGACCACCGCCAGCACGTAGGACTGGCGCGTGGGCACGTCCATCTCGACCAGTCCTTCGCGCAGCAGGAACAGCAGCGCCGCGATCGGAAAATTGGGCGCGAACGCCACCGTCATCAGCAACACGCTGGAGGGGATGTGCGTGAACACCATGGTGTTGACGAGCCCGATGCGACGCGACAGCCACGCGGCGCCGAAGTGCGAGAGCGCGTTCAAGATGCGCGCGGCGAAGAACAACGCAGCGATAGCGCCCTGGCCGGCGCTGAAACGTTCGAAGAAGAAGTACGACAGCAGCGACGTCAGCAGCAGTCCGCCGGCCAGGCTGTCGATCGCGAACAACGCGCACAGCCGCGTCAGCGTGCGGCGCGTCGCGGGCTGCATCGGGCGCTGGCGGTGACGCTCCGCGTCTTCTACCGACTCGTCGAGCAGCGCGTAGCAGGCCAGCGGCGCCAGCGTCAGTGCGGCGGCGAGCAGCATCGTAGCGCGATGCGCGAGTGCAGGGTCGGCGGTCATGCCTTGCAGCAGCGATGGCAGCGCGGCGGCCAGCGCGCCGACCGCGTGGCCGACGTCCTGCAAGACGTTGTAGCGCGCCAGCACCTGGGTTCTTTCTTGCGCCGTAGTGGTGGAGGGAAGGATGGCCTGTTCGACGATCAGCGCGGCGCCGCGGTCGCGGCCCATGCCGTTGAGCATCCCGAAGAAAGCCGCCGCGATCAGCGCGGGGGCGGAGTTGCTGAACGCCGCCGCGACCGCACCAACCGCACCGAGCAGCGCCAGCACGACCAGCGTGCGCCGGCGTCCGAAGCGATCGGCCAGCAGCGTAGCGAGCAGTGCCGCCACCGCGGCTCCGGCCAGCCCGGTGCCGAGCACGACGCCGACCCAGTCCAGGTCGAGTCCGATGCGGGTCAGAAACAATGCGAGTTCGACGCCGACCAGTCCGGTGGCGGTGGCGCGCAGAAAGGCCGCGGCGTACAGCGCGCGGCGCGCGCGCTCGGGTCTCACGCCTTGGCCGCGAACGCCTGATCGCCGGCCGCGTCGCCCGGCTCACCCTCGCGGCCGAAGTTCGCGTAGGCTTCGTGCATCGCAGCGACCATGCGCTCGAAGGGCAGGTCGGCGAAAACTCCGTGGTAACGGACGTACTCCATGTGGCGGCGGCCGCGCTGGTCGAACTCGTGGAACAACGCGTCGGCGGTGCCGTCGAACTCGAGAGGCTTTACTCCGAAGCGTTCGCACAGTTCGCGGTTGAAGGTCGGCGTGGCCTTGACCCAACGCCCTTCCAGGAACAGCTCGCAGTAGCCGTGGAAGACGAACAGGTCGGTGCCCATGCGTTCGAGAAGCTTGGGGCTGGCCAGATGGTTGCGCACGTCGGCGAAACCAAGGCGGCACGGGATCGCCTGCGCGCGGCACGCGGCCGTCATCAAGATCGCCTTCTGCACGCAGAACGCGCCGCTCATCGACGAGATCGCGCTGGCCATGAAGGCCGCCGGATCGAACACGCAGGCGTAGGGGTCGTAGCGCAGCCCGTCGCGCACCGCGTAGTAGAGCCGCACCGCCTTCTCGCACGGCGTATCGGCCCCCGCCACAACGCGGGCCGCGAACGCCCGAACGACCTCGGAGTCGCAGTCGACGAAACGGCCCGGAGCCAGCCACGTCTGGGCGCTCCGGTCAGCAGCAGAGTTGGTCGTACGCGTTTCCACCGGTGTGCTCCTACATCGAGGCGACTTTGGCGAACGCGGCTACGACTTCGGGCGGAGCCTGGACGAGCTCGATCAGCACGCCCTCGCCACCGATCGGGGCCTCGTCGTTGCCTTTGGGATGGACGAAGGTGACGTCGAAACCGGCCGCGCCCTTGCGGATGCCGCCGGGCGTGAAACGCACCCCGCTCTGTTCGAGCCACGCCACGGCCGCGTGCAGGTCGTCGATCCACAGACCGATGTGGTTCAGCGGAGGGTTGTGTACGGCGGGCTTCTTGTCGGGGTCGATCGGCTGCATCAGGTCGACCTCGACCCGGAGCGGACCGACGCCGGCCACCGCGATGTCCTCGTCGACGTTCTCGCGCTCGCTTCTGAAAGTTCCGGTGACGCTCAGGCCGAGGGTGTCGATCCAGAGCCTTCGAAGCGACGTTTTGTCGAGCCCGCCGACGGCGATCTGCTGAATTCCGAGAACGCGAAAGGGCCTGTCTTTCACCGAAGCCTCCCTGGTGGAAATCTGCGCGGCTCCTCGTCGGTTCGGTCCGGGGCTGTGTAGCGGACTGCGGGACGCGGATCCGGCTCGCGACCCTAACAGAGCCGCGAGTTCATCCCAACCGCCCAACCGGCCCGGCTGCGCGCCAAGCGACACCGCAGCGCGGGGCTTTTGAACGGCCCTGTGGGCTGTTGTACACCGCTCGCGCTGTGGCCGGTTACGAACCTGAGACCTTCGAGAGCAAGTGGTACCGGCGTTGGGTCGAAGCGGGGGCGTTCGCTCCCCGCGCAAGAACGGCGGGCGAACGCACGTTCTCGATGGTCATCCCGCCTCCCAACGTCACCGGTTCCTTGCACATGGGCCACGCCCTCAACAACACGCTGCAAGACGTGCTGGCGCGCTATCACCGCATGCTCGGCGAGGCCACGTTGTGGATTCCGGGCACCGACCACGCCGGCATCGCCACCCAGAACGTGGTCGAGCGCCAACTGCTTGCCGAGGGCAGCGACCGCCACGCGCTCGGGCGCGAGGCCTTCGTGGCGCGCACATGGAAGTGGAAGGAAGAGTCGGGCGGCACCATCATCGAGCAGCTTCGCCGCCTGGGCGTGTCGTGCGATTGGGGTCGCGAACGCTTCACGATGGACGAGGGGCTGTCGCGTGCGGTGCGCGAGGTCTTCGTCTCGCTGTACGAACAGGGTCTTCTGCGTCGCGACCGCTACCTGATCAACTGGTGCCCGCGCTGTCGCACCGCGCTGTCCGACATCGAGGTCGAGCACGAGGAACGCTCCGG
This sequence comes from Deltaproteobacteria bacterium, assembly GCA_016218925.1. Classification (GTDB taxonomy): domain Bacteria; phylum Desulfobacterota; class Binatia; order UBA1149; family CAITLU01; genus CAITLU01. Next base: position 6,258 of record JACRCR010000220.1, read on the forward strand.
CAACCTCTGGCATCTGCGCTATCCGTTGGAGGACGGCAGCGGATCGATCTCGGTGGCCACCACGCGTCCCGAAACGATGCTCGGCGACACTGCGGTGGCAGTCCATCCCGACGACCCACGCTACGCCGCTCTGGTCGGCAAGAACGTGGTGCTGCCGGTGATAGGGCGCCGTCTGCCGATCATCGCCGACACCTACGTCGATCGTGAGTTCGGTTCGGGCGCGGTCAAGATCACGCCGGGCCACGACCCCAACGACTTCGAGATCGGCCTGCGCCACCGCCTCGAGATGGTCTCGGTGATGAACGTCGACGGCACCATGTCGCCCGAGGCCGGCGAGTACGCCGGCATGACCACCGCCGAGTGTCGCAGCGCACTGGTCGAACGCTTCGGCGCCGACGGCACCCTCGAGCGCATCGACGAGCACCGCCATGCGGTCGGCACTTGCTATCGCTGTCACAACGTCGTCGAGCCGCTGCTTTCGGAGCAGTGGTTCTTGCAGGTGCGCGAGATGGCCGACGCCACGCTGGTCGCTCTGGACGATGGCCGCACGCGCTTCGTGCCGTCGCACTGGGAGAAGACCTACCGCGCCTGGATCGAGAACATCAGGCCGTGGTGCGTGTCGCGCCAACTGTGGTGGGGACACCGCATTCCGGCCTGGACCTGCGAGGCCTGTGGCAAGCTGTCGGTGCTGCGCGAAGATCCCAGCGCCTGCCCGCACTGCGGCGGCGCGGTGGTGCAGGACGAGGACGTGCTCGACACCTGGTTCTCGTCGGCACTGTGGCCGTTCTCGACCATGGGTTGGCCCGAGCGCAGCGAAGATCTGGCGCGCTTCTACCCGACCAGCGCGCTGGTCACAGGCTTCGACATCATCTTCTTCTGGGTGGCGCGAATGATGATGATGGGACTTCGCTTCATGGGCGAAGTGCCGTTTCGCGACATCTACATCCATGCTCTGGTGCGCGACGAGCAGGGCCAGAAGATGTCGAAGTCCAAGGGCAACGTCATCGATCCGCTCGTCATCATCGACGAGTACGGCGCCGATGCGTTCCGCTTCACGCTGGTCGCGTTCGCGGCGATGGGCCGCGACGTGCGGTTGTCGGTCGACCGCATCGGCGGCTACCGCAATTTCGTCAACAAACTGTGGAACGCGGCGCGTTTCGTCGCGCTCAAGCGCGAAGGCCGTGCGACCACCTGCCAGATGCCGGCCGCGCCGCGTCTGGGACCCAACCGCTGGATGCGCTCCCAGCTCGCCGCCGTCGTCGAAGAGACCCGCGCCGCGCTGGACGCGTACCGGTTCAACGAAGCGGCCCAGGCGCTGTACAGCTTCACCTGGAACACCTACTGCGACTGGTACATCGAGATCGCCAAGGTGCTGCTCGACGCAGACGAGGAAGCTCGCGAGGAGACGCTCCAGACCCTGACCGCGGTGCTCGAGCAGTTGCTGCGCCTGCTGCATCCGCTGGTGCCGTTCGTCACCGAAGAACTGTGGCAGGAGCTCCCGGCTGCCGGACGGAGCGACGATGCGGCGGCGCAAGACGACGCGGCGGCGGCGCGAGGCGCCAACGCGGCGGCGGCGCAAGACGCCACTGCGGCGGCTCAAGACGCCAACGCGGCGGCGCAAGACGACGCGGCCGGCGCCACTTCTTTCCTGATGAACGCCGCATATCCGGCCGCCGATCCCACCTGGCGCGATCTCGACGTCGACGCCGCGATGGACACGCTCATCGAGGTCGTGCGCTCGGTGCGCA
>JACRCR010000050.1 GCA_016218925.1 Deltaproteobacteria bacterium
ACGCCGCCGGGATCGCTGTGGGTGGCGTTCCAGATCACGCTGCCGTCGAGTCCGCTCAGTGCGACGTGCTCGTTGTTGATCACGCTCATCACGACGTCCGGGTAGCCGTCCTCGTTGACGTCGCCGATCAGCGGCAGTGCATAGGGGTGCCCGGGCAAGCCGCCGCCTCGCCACTTCTCGGCGATTGCCAGCGCTGGATCGGGCGCCTGCGCCGGCGCCTGGTATTCGAAGCTGCCGTCGGCGTGAAAGGCCGTCACCGCGCCGAGGTGGGGGTCACTCAGCTTTATCGCCGCGAGCACGTTCGCGTCCGGGTCCTCGTCATTGACCAGTACGCCGGGTGTCTGGATCAGCAGCGTTTCGCCTTCGCCCACTTCGAAGCTGTCATCAGCGGCAACCGGGGCCGTGTTGGGTGCCACGGTGAGCAGGAACATCGCGACGCCGTCCAGATTCGGCAATCCCGAGTCGACGACGCGCAGCTTGACCGCGTGCACGCCGATGTCGGCGTTGGTGGTCGCCCAGGTCAGCGTGTCTGCGTCGACACCGCCGAGGGCCATCCCCGCCGGCGCGTCCAGGATCTCGTAGACGTGCGTGTCGCCGGCGTCTGCGTCGCTGGCTGCGAGAACACGCTGATACTCGATGCCGGCAGGGATCGTCTGGTTGGCGAGCGGGGCGAGAACGGGCGACTGGTTGGCGGCTGTGACCGATACGCTGAAGCTCTCCTCGTCGGCAAGCCCGCCCTGATCTTCGACGCGCACGGTGAAGTCGTGGTCGCCGACTTCGCCCGGCGTGATCGGCGTCCACGCGATGCGCCCGCTGGAGGGCGGATCGAGGGTCGCACCGGCCGGTGCGCTGACGAGCGAGTAGACGAGCGCATCGGTCGGGTTGTCGTCGTCAGCAGTGGCGCGCACCGACAGCTTCGTTCCGAGCGCGATCGAAGCGTCGCCGATCGGCAGCAGCGAGGGCGGAAGGTTGGTTGCGGCGACCACGGTGATTTCGACCGTGTCGGTGGTGCTCGTATCACCGTCGGCCGCTTCGAGCTGGAGCACGAACACGCCGGTCTCGGCCAGCGTCACGGTCGTCGACGCGGAGGAAGCGTCCGCGAAGTCGGCGCCGGCCAGCGCAGTCGGGCCGCTGAGCAGCGTCCACGCGAGCGTCAGCGCAGCGGGTGGGCTCGGCAGGCCGTCATCGTCTACCGTGGCGGTGAGCGTCGCGGAGGCGGCTCCGGTCAAAGTGTCGAGAGCGATCGTCTGCGGGGCGCCCGCGTCCACCGCCGGTGCACCGTTGGCGCAGGCCTCGCAGAGGAGGTCGAGTTCGATGCCGACTGCCTTGCCGAGAATGCGCAGCGCGTCGGACGCGGTGAGCGTTCCGGAGCCGTTGGCATCGCAGAGGCACAGCTCGCAGGTCTGGCTGCCGACGGCCGCCTTCAACGCGAACAGCGCGTCGGTGGCGGTGATGCCCGCCGCGCCCGTCGCGTCGCCGCAGGTGACCTGGGCCGCCGGGCTCCGGATCGGCGATCGGGGGCTCGCGTGCGCTCCAGCGTTCGCAGCCGCGTTCGCTCCGGATGGGCCCGCGAGGAAGTCGATGCAGAGGCCGATGCAGAGACCGGCCAGGAAGACCGCCGCGAACGGCGCACGAAGGTGACGATTGGTACGACCAGCCATGAGGATCTCCCGGTTCGCTGGGAACCCGGCGCGCTCAGGCCGCACCGCTGCTGCGCCGTCGTCTCCGTGGACGCCGCGGCAGCCCCCCACGATTGACCGGCTTTGGGGGAGGGGTCAAGTCGCGGCTTGCGACTTGGGGGTCAAGTCGCGGCTTGCGACAGCTCTTCGCAATCTGTCGGAGTTGAGATGAACGGTACGGGGGCGCGAACTCAACCGGTGGTTCCCGGTGGCCCAGCCGTGGACCAGCGCCCCGAGCAGGATTCCCTTCACGCGGCCGGCAGGCTACTTACCGCGCGACGGTGCGGCCGCACGCCGCGCCGCTACGGCCCCGCGATGTAGGAGGGCTGCCGTGGCAGTGAAGAAGGCCGGGCTGTGTGAACGGGGGTGAGTCTTCTATGGATGCGCAAGGCGCCCCGCGAGTGAAAACGACGACACGGACGCGCGGTCGCCTGGCCTGCCTGTGCGCGGGTCTGGCCTTGGTGGTTAGCGCCGGCAACGCGCGCGCCGAGGACCCCGATCCGGCCATCACGGCCGGCGGCAACCGCTCCTTCTTCCACTGGGACCTGAACGTCTCCGCTTTCTACTCTGCGCGCGGCGCCGATCTGGTCGGGACCGACTCCTCGCACTGGCAGCCGACCGACAGGATCCCGCGCAACTACCTCGGATGGGAGTATATCGGAACGCTCGGCGAGAACTCATGGCTGCGCAGGCTGCTGGGACCTCTGGAACTGACCACGATCGATCTCAACCCGCACATCGAAGTGGACTTCAATCCGACCACGACGCCGTCGCCCGACAGCTCGCGCGTGGAGTGGCGCTCGACGAGTTTCGACATCAACTCGGAAGACGGCCGGCGCACTACCCGGATCAAGCTGGTGCTGCACGACTTCTGGCTGCGCTTTGAACCCTCGGGCATGGAGCGCACCAGCCTGCGCGTGGGTCACTTCGACATCCCGTACGGAATCAATCCGATCATGGCGCCGCGCGGCGGCGTCTTCGTGATGCCGCCCGAGATCGACGACATCGGAATGAAGAAGGACTGGGGCGCGGTCTGGAAAGGTCCGGCAGGCGAGTACGACTACGAACTGGCGCTGACCACCGGATCGGGACTCGGCATGCACTCGCCGCACTGGTTCGACGATTCCCAGCCGGCCGCGTTCGTGACCAGCGCTCGGATCGGCGCACCGACCTACTGGAACTTCCAGTACGGCCTGTCGGCACTGTACGGCAAGATCCCGCAGTTGATGGCCGATCAGCGTACCGGCAGCCGCGCGTTGTCGCGCTGGCGAGTGGGCATCGACGGTTTCTACAAGCTGCAGCAGCACACGATGTTCATGTCGCAGGTCGGTCTCGGACAGAACGGTGACGATCCCGGCGACCCCGACACCGGCCGCGACGAAGTTCTGGCCGCCCACGCACTGGTCGATCACATTCCGCCCCGCTGTCAGTCGCTCGATCTGAAGGCGCAGGTGAAGACGGTGATCTACGACCTGGCCGCGGACCAATCCGATCGCACTTCGCTGCTGCTCGAACTGGCCTGGTCGCTTGCCACGCCGCTGATGCTGCGGCTGGACTACGTTCACGACTTCGATATTCCCGCCGCGATGTCCGCGATGGGGATGAAAGCGGACGACCGCGTCTATCTGACGATCAACTATTATGAATGAGTACGGCGGGAAGAGGTCGGCGGATCGGCGGCGCGCTTGTACGCGGGCGATGGCGATGCGTCGCCGCGCGGCGGATCGTTTCGCGATGTCGAGGCTTGCGATGCTGCGCGACTGGCCGGCCGCGCTGCTCGGGTCGTTGCTGGCGATGGCGACCGGCGCCTGCGTTGGGCAGCCGAAGCTGCCGGCAACTGCGGCGCCCGGCGCCGCCACCGACGGCTTTCGCCTGCAAGAGATCACCGCGGCTGCCGGCATCCACTTCGTCCACACCTGGGGCGCGGCCAAACTGCGCACCATCCTCGATACCACCGGCTCCGGCGGCGGCTTCTTCGACTACGACAACGACGGACTCCTCGACATCTACCTGGTACAGGGCGGCGACTACGGGCCGGACGGGTCGATTCCGCCCGGCAAGACGCTGACCAGCGTGCTCTACCACAACGAAGGCAAGGGCACTTTCGTTGACGTCACGAAGAAAGCCGGGATCGGCAATCGCGGTTTTGGCATGGGCGCTGCCGCTGCGGACTTCGACAACGACGGCGATCAGGATCTGTTCGTCACCAACTACGGCCGCAACGTGCTGTACCGCAACAACGGCGACGGTACGTTCGCGGACGTCACCGAAGCGGCCGGACTCGGCGAGCCGGTGGCGTGGAGCGGCAGCGCCGCCTGGGGCGACATCGACAACGACGGCGATCTGGATCTCTACGTCACGCATTACCTGGACTTCCGCCCCGACATGAAGGGCGTCCATTCGAGCGCGATTTCCAAGCGCGAGGGGTTCATGTTCTTCCCCGGCCCCCGCGACTACGAAGGCGTGACCGACAGCCTGTACCGCAACAACGCCGACGGAACTTTCACCGATGTGACCGGTGCGGCCGGACTGTCGCCTGCCAACAAAGGACTCGGGGTCGTATTCGTGGATTTCGACGACGACGGCGATCAGGACATCTTCGTAGCCGACGACAAGACACCGAACTTTCTGTACCGCAACGAGGGTGCCGGCGGTTTCGCCGACGTCGCTTTCGAGGCGGGCGTCGCGGTCAGCGAAGACGGCGAGGAAACCGCCGGCATGGGCGTCGCGGTCGACGATTACGACGGCGACGGTCGTGTTGACGCGGCCGTGACCAACATGATCTTCGAATACAATTCGCTCTACCATAACGACGGCGCGCTGCGCTTCTCCGACCGCGCCAGGCACAGCGGTTTCGCCGAGAACTCCTACCAGTTCGTCGGTTTCGGCATCTGTTTCCTCGACGCCGACAATGACGGCCGGCGCGACATCATGGTCACCAACGGCCACATCGCCGACTACATCGACGCGTTCTCGCAGAGCTGGAGTTTTCGCCAGGAGCGATTCCTGTTCCACAATCTCGGTGAAGGGCGTTTCGAGAACGTGACCGCGCGCTCGGGCGACATCGCCGGCGTCAAGAAGGTCGGCCGCGGCCTGGCCTACGGCGACTTCGACAACGACGGCGACATGGACCTGCTGGCGATGAACGCCGGCGAGGCGCCGAACCTCTACCGCAACGACGGCGGCAACCGCAATCACTGGCTGCGGGTGCGCGCGGTCGGCACCAGGAGCAACCGTGACGGCGTCGGCGCGAGCGTGCGGATAACGGCGGGCGGACACAGCCAGCGTCAGGACGTGCGTGCGAACTCGGGGTACCTGTCCACGCACGATCCGCGACTGCTGTTCGGGCTTGGCCAGGCATCGCGCGTCGAATCCATCGAAGTGCGTTGGCCGAGCGGACAGATCGACAACGTCGGGTCGATCGACGCCGATCGGGCGGTGACGGTGGTGGAAGGCAAGGGTCTGGAGGCCCGATGAGGACGCCAGGGCTTCTCGGTGCGGCGGCGGTTCTCGTCCTGGTGGCAGGCAGCGCTGTTCGGGCCGAGCCGGCGCCGTCGCCGCCGCAGGAACTGCTCAGCGAGCGCAGCTACGCCATAGCCGAGTACGAGAACGAGGAGTTCGGCAAAGCCGCCGCCCATTTCGAGAAGTGCGTGCAACTCGCGCCGCGCAGCGTCGTCGATCTGATCAATCTGGCGGTCGCGGCAGTGCAAGGGCACGACCACGACAAGGCGATCGCCGCGCTACGCAAAGCCCGCGAGCTCGATCCGTCCTATCCGCAGATTCCGTATCTGCTCGGGATCGTGGATCTGCGCATCGACGATCTCGCGAGCGCACGCACGGAATTCGACAAACTGCTGGCGGCCGACCCGCTGTGCGCGCCAGCCCGCTACAACCTCGGCGTGGTGCTGAAGAAGCTCAGGCGCGACGAAGACGCGATCGCGCAGTGGACCGAGACGGTGCGGCTGGATCCGAACTACGGCGCCGCGCACTTTCAGCTCTTCAACATGTACAACGCGCGCGGCGCGCGCGAGCAGGCGCAAGCCGCCTTTCGCGAGTACACACGTATCAAGCAGGCCAACCTGGGCCCCGGGACGCGCAGCACCGACGTGGAGAAGTCGCGCTACTTTGCGCTGATCGCCGAGACGCTGGCGCCGCACGCCGCGGGTGAGCCGAGGATCGACGTGGAACTGCGCGATGTCACGAAGGAGGTGGGGTTGGCCGGCGCGCCCGGCGCCGCCGCGGCGGCGCTTGCGGATGTGGACGACGACGGCGACCTCGACCTGCTGCTCGGGCGAGTCTTGTATCGCAACGACGGCGGGCATTTCGCCGACGCGAGCAAGAACGCCGGACTGGGCGGCGACGCCTCGTGGTCCTGCACCGACTTCGGCGACTTCGACAACGACGGCAAGCTCGACCTGGTCGCCGGCGCCGCCGCCGCTCTCTCGCTCTATCGCGGCCGCGGCGACGGCGCGTTCGAGGACGTCAGCGAGCCAGCCGGAGTGTCGAAGATCGCCGGCGCGGCCGGCTGCGCGCAGGTTCGCTTCGTGGATCTGGACCACGAAGGCGACCTCGACATCGTGATGGGCGCCGCCGCCGGCAAACACGTGGCGATGGTGCTGCGCAACAACGGCAACGCGACGTTCACCGACATCTCGGCGGCGACCACCATCGGCGCGCACAAGAGCGCGGTCGCGGCCATCGCGCTGGCAGACTTCGACGGCAAGAACGACATCGACGTTCTGATCGCCGACGCCGCCGGCGCCCACGGCCTGTACATGAACCTGCGCGACGGCACTTTCCGCGAACGCGCCGCGGCGGCCGGACTTCGCACGGCGCGTGCGACGGCGAGCGCGCTCAGCGGAGATCTGAGTGGTGACGGTCTGGCCGACGTAGTCTTCCTGGGTGGAACCGGCCGGCCAGCCGAAGTGTGGCTGAGCGCCGGCGACGCGCGCTTCACCAAGGATGCGGGCTCGCCGGTGCTCGCGCGCGTCACCGAGAAACTCGGCCCGCACGCCGGCGCTCTGGTCGACCTCGACAACGACGGCGCTCTCGATCTGGTGGTTGCCGGCGGCGCGGGCGAGAAGGGCATGGCGGTGTTCCGCAACGACGGCGCAGGCGGCTGGAGCGACGCGACCGCGGCGATGATATCGGGCCCGCCTGTCGACAAAGAGGCCGCCGTCGTACTGGCCGGCGATCTCGACAACGACGGCGACCAGGACCTGGTGATCGTCTCGCCGAA
>JACRCR010000051.1 GCA_016218925.1 Deltaproteobacteria bacterium
AGGGTCATCGGCCGGCTGCGTCAGCCGCTGCTCGCACCCGAAAGCAACGAACGCGAAGGCTACGTCCCCAACGTCGTCTATAGCTGCGGCTCGCTGGTCCATCGGGGACAGCTGGTGCTGCCTTTCGCCATCAGCGACCGCATCTCCACCATCGCCAGCGTGTCGCTGGATGAGTTGTTGTCGGCGCTGTTGTCACGCGACCGCTGATCTTTGCGCGGTGTTCGCGACCCTGCTCGAGAAAACCCGGATGCCGACGAGCCTTCCTAAGCCCGATGCGTCTGCATGTAGAACTCGAAGACTTCGGCGGAGGTCTTCTTCGGCGCGTAGCCGAACTCGCGCTTGAGCTTCTCGTTGGAGAGCACCGGGCGGTAGCGCAGGAAGTTCACCTGCTCGGGTCCGTACTGCGCCAGGCGCAGCGGGTGCAGCACGGCCAGCGCGCCGCTCAGCAACCAGGCCGGAAGTTCTACGTAAGGCTTGCCGAGGCGCGTGGCGATCTCGCGCATCGTCACGACGCCGTCTCCCGCCATGTTGTAGATCCCTTCGCGATCTTCGTCGATGCCGATGCGCAAACACGCCACGACGTCCTGGTCCCAAATGAAGACGAACGGCGTGGCGCTGCCGGCCACCCCGAGCACGAACGGGCGCTCGAACATCGCCGTGATCTGGTTGGCCACCGAGGCTCCCAGGATGGTTCCGGGGCGCAGCACCAGTTGGCGAAGCTGCGGTTGCTCGCGGCGCGCACGTGCGAGCATCTCCTCGACGAGGCGCTTGTTGCGCGGGTAGGCGATGTTGTCGTTGCCGCGCAGCGGACAGTCTTCGGTCAGCGCGGCCGGATTGTCCGGCCAGTAGCCGTAAGCCGCGCCGCTGCTGGTGTAGAGAAACTTGGTCGCGCCGGCGGCCACCGCGCACTTGAGCACGTTCTCGGTCCCGAGCACGTCCACCGAGTACTCCAGATCGGCATCGCTGCCGGGCTTGGGCGTGACGATCGCGGCCAGATGCACGACGGTGTCGACGGCGCGGTCGCGCAATATTTTTTCCAGGCCCTGGTCGCGCACATCGCAGGCGACGTACTCGACGCCGGGCCTACGCTCATCGGGGCGCGGCTCACGCACATCGGTCGCGACAATGCTCTCGACGGCGCCGCGCCGGCCGGCAAGATCGGCGACCAACTGTCTTCCTATGTAACCGCTCGCGCCGGTCACCAACACGCGACGAGAACCGCTGGATGCCATGATCCTTGTCTCCTTCACCGCGGCAGCGGCTCTGCCCCCGCGGGCGAGGCCGTCATCTGGCGCAGACTCGCACTGCGATCGGCGGCAATGCCGAAGTTCTCGAGAATGCGCGGCTGAGCCGCGCGCGCTTCGTCCACCCGCAGCGTCAAGAACGAGCGATCCTCGGTCACGAGTTCGATCCAGGGTCCAGTTGCCTGGTCCAGAATCCGCGCGAGGTCGGCGATGTCGCGCGGCACCACTCCGCCAACCGTGGCGACGATATAGTTCTCCCAGTCCTGATAACCGCGGTTGACTGCGTGGGGCAGCACCGAAGTGATCAGCAGTATCTGTTTGCGATCAGGCCTGACGATGTTCTGCAGGTAGGCGTAGTTGGCCAGATCGGGCGGCTCCTCGGCCAGCGTGTCGAGGTACTCGAAGGTGAGCGGCTGAAAGACCAGCCCGGCGAAGACCAGGTAGTCGGGCAGTTCGTGCCGGCGGCGCCCGGGCACCAGCGACCGGTGCGGGATGAGCAGAAGCTCGACGTCCAAGGCCTTGCCCTGGCGAAGAATCGACAGCCTGAGCTTCTCGCCCAGTTGCTTGAATTGGTAGGCGGCCTCGAATGACACGCGCCCGAACTCCGCGAGCGCGACGCTCAGATCGCCCGCAACCTTCAATCCCTCGACGGCGAGAATCACGTCACCGGGGCGCAACTTTTCGCCGGCCGGACTGCCGTCATCTATGCGCGTGACGAGCGCGCCGGACTGCGACGGATCCATCAGCAGCGCCGCACGCTGGGCCGGATTCTCCAGGCCCTGCAGTTCGACACCGAGACTCGGAAAGCCGTCGTAGCGACCATCCTCGACGTCGCGCAGGAAGTGCTGAATGACCGGGACCGGCACCATGTAGCCGACGCTCTGCGCTTTTTCGAGGGTCTGGGCGGCGATGCCGACGATCGCGCCGTCGGCGACGATCGGACCACCGCTGTTGCCTGGGTTGATCGGCGCGTCGATCTGGGCGAGCAGCAACCGCTCCTGCGAATGCGAGTAGTCACCCACCTCCACCCGCGACACCACGCCCGAGGTCACCGAAAGCGTCTCGCCGCCCACCGGGAAGCCATAAGTCTGAACCTGATCGTTGACCGCGGGCATCTCGCCCAGCGGCAGCGGGCGCACGCCGGCGAAGAAGCGTTCGTCGGCCACGCTCAGCAACGCCAGGTCGCAGTCGTGTCCGATCTGCGCGATGGTCGCCTGGAACTGCTCGCCCGAGCCCGCTCTGGCCACCTGTATGTCGACCGCATCGGTGACGACGTGGGCCGCGGTAAGGATGCGTTTGCCGTCCAGGATCACGCCCGAAGCGGACGCGGCACGGGTTCCGACCTTCTGCCACGGCGAGTGGAAGTCGGGTGGGTTCGAGTAGACCAGCACCTTGACGATGCCGCTCTCGGTCGCCTCGACCCTTGCTTTCCTCGGGTTGGCCCCGGCGGCGGCGGCGGCGGCGCGCGCGGTCAGCATCAGCGCGAGCAGCACTGGCACCACCAGCCTGGCACGCCGAAGGCAGCCGTCGCGAGCAGCGGTGTTGCTGCAATCCACGCGCCGCTTGTAGCCGGTGACGAGGCACGGGGCCAGCCGCCGGCGGCCGCGCCGCTCGCCCGGCGCTCGGGGCGGCAGAGCGGCCAGCGTCGCTACAGCCCGGTCGGTCGGCTTCAACGAGGGAGCAAGCCTCGCTCCTGGAGCGTTCGCGCGATGCCTTCGCCGAGCAGTTGGTGTCCGATCGCGTTCGGATGCGGATCGACGAGCGGAGCATTCATCAGGGCCGCGGGCACGCGGCCGCCGAAGAACGACCGCGTCTCGAACACTGCAACGCCGCTGCTGCGTTCGAATTCAGCCAGGCGCGCATGGATCTGCGCCGTGGGCGCGATAGTCCCGAGGTCGAACAGGAAGACCACCAGCCGCGCGCGTCGCTGCGCGAGCGCCTGTGCCATTCGCGTGAGAGCGCCGCTGCTCGCGATCCACCCGGGATCGTGCGGCGCAAACGACGGCCCCTGCGCCGCCACCAGGTCGCCCCAACGCGCGGCCTGCTGGCCGACGGCCGGATCGGCGCCCGCGATGCGACTGCGATACACGTACGCGGCCCACTCGAACGTCCTGCTGCGCACGAGTAGCGCGCGGTAGAGCGCGTCGCCGAGGCCGTGCGGATCCTGGCGCGCGCGCACGAAAGGATCGTTGGGCTCGTTGTCGTTCTCGACGTAGAGCAGCACCACCAGGTCGGGCTCGATCAGCTTCGCGGTCTTGTCGAGGAACTGCTCCTCGGACAGGGTGTTCCAGCCCGGGATGCCCGCCGACACCACGTCGACCCGCGGACCCGCAAGCCGCGTGCGCAGGACCTCACCGACCGTGTCGCGCTCGGCCACGCCCTGTCCGAAGACCATCGAATCGCCCAGCAACATGATCCGAAATCGTCCGCGCGGCTTGGGCAACTCCGGCTCGCGGTCGCGCACGCCGAGCGAATTGAAGTGCGTCTCGTGGCCGAACAGCAACGTGTCGACGCCCGGCGAGGCGGTCAGCAGGTTGCGCTGCGTGTCGAGGACTTCCAGTGCAGCGAGTTTGAGAAGACCGCGATGGAGACTCGAGATGCGCAAGTCGAGCACGCGAACCGCGAGTTCGACCGCGAGCAGCGACAGCGCCGCCGCCGCCAACGCTAGCGCCAGTTTACGCAGCATCGCCCCTCGAGCGGTTCGGGGTACGCGGAGATCAAGGTCAGTGGTGCGCCCGGCATGATTCGAACATGCGACCCCCAGATTCGTAGTCTGGTGCTCTATCCAACTGAGCTACGGGCGCGAAAGGGAGGAAACGACGGCGGACTATAACGGCACCTCGGCAGACGCGCAAACCTCCAGCCGTCAGTCTCGGAGCAGCCGCGCCGGCCGTTGGTGGGCTTGGATTCAGCGTTACTCGCCGGCCGGGCCGACGGTGGCTTTCACGACCGGGCGCGCCCCGAATTGGGCTCCGCCTCCGTCGGCCTGGGACCAGGTTTCGCCGCTGCGCATCGACGAGAAACACTGGGGATGGAACACCAGCGACTCGAGCGCGGCGCGAAGCTCGGGGCTTCCGTTGTCCGGCGCGTCGAGCTTGGGCGTGGCCCAGTCGAAAGAAAGAACCCAAGGATCGAGCCACAAGCTGGCGAGCAGATGTTTCTGGTCCGAAGGCTGGGCCTTGCCGACGCCTGCGCGCTTGCCCTTGTGCCCCTCCCACTTCCAGAGCGCCCACAGGCCGTTAGCGTTGCGGCGCATGGTGGGAGCCGGCGAGAAGTCATTCTCGAACTTCGGCTTGATGTAGTCGAGTTCGAAACCGATGAACGCGCGTAGCGCATCGTCGGCGTTCATGCCGGCCACCGCGAACTCCTCCTTGCGGTTGTCGGTCAGATAGAGCTTGAGGGCGTAAGCGCCCTGCTTCCACATTACGTAGTCGGCGGTGGCTGACTGAAGCACCCAATCGTGCCCCGGCAGATCTATCGTAAAGCAGGGGCGATCGACCCAGTTGTGCGCGTAGCGATACCCCTCTGCCGTGCTCTGGGTGAAATAGGCCGGTCCCGAGTCGGACCCCTGCGAGCGTATGCCGTTAGGACCGGCGGCACAGCCGGTAAGGGCACCGCAAACCAGAGTGCCGATCGCAGTCCATCGGGCCAGGGTTCGTTGTTTCAAGCCGCAGTCCTCGGGGCGTTGTCAATGTAGAGCGTACACACCGCGCGAATTGTAATGGCGGAGAGGGAGGGATTCGAACCCTCGGTGGGAGTTTTGTTCCCACACTCGATTAGCAATCGAGCACCTTCGGCCTCTCGGTCACCTCTCCGTAGGAAACGCCAACATTCCCCAAGCGGACCTCCGTCACAACTTGGGCTGGCGCCAGATCGGCCTGCTATCGGGTAGGTCAGTCGACATCGACACCGAGTATGCGATCGACCAGCGTCAACGCATGCGGGAGCAGGCCCATCAGGTCGACGGTCTCGCGCTCGAGCCACACGAGCAGGAACGGATGCGGAATGTTGGCAACGTTGATCGCCAGCACTTCGGCGGGCACCCCGCGTTTGAAGATGCCCTGGTCCAGGCCGTCCTGGCAGATGTCGGTCAGGCGGGTGCGGAACTGCGTCTGCCTCGCGATCGCCTCAGCATCGAGCTTGGAGCGCAGTTCCCACTGGAAACCGTTGGTCGCGGACACGTAGAGGCGAAAGTGACGGGCGTAGCGGTGGAAGTGCTCGAACGAGTAACTGACGACCGCATGCACCTTGTCCAGCGGTCCGCGGGCTTCGTCTAGCCGCTCTTCAACACGGTCGAAGTAGCCCTCCTGGGCCCTCGAGACGACCGCCCGGTAGATGTCCTCCTTGGAGCGGAAGAGGTTGTACAGGGTCCCGACCGAGATCTCGGCCTTCTCGGCGATGTCCTCGACCGAGGCCCTCGCGAAGGTGGTCTCGGCGAACACCTCTTCCGCCGCATCCATGACCAGATTGAGGCGAAACTGGAGTTCGCGCTCCTTGCGACTGGGCTTCCTTTGTTCCTGAGCCGGCTCCGACATCGCGATCCCCCGGTTCAAAAAAATGAACCCGCCTCTACGCCCTATAGTCCGCCGGAGCGGCGCGAGTCAACCTCCGGCGCTGTGTCCGCCTCAGCCGCGGCGAGCGCACGAAAGGTAAAACGTGCGCGGCCGCACGCACTCGGGGCAGCCTCGCACTAACGCACGAAAGCTCCTGGCGCCGGAGCGCGATCGACGCGCTGCGAACGCCCTCTCGACGGCACCTACGTTCGCCCCCCGACGAGGCTTCGCCGGCAGCCCATGACCAGCCAATAATATTCTTCAAAATTATGACGTTAGCCGCAAGACGAGGGAGACGCCACACCCCACCAGAGATCGCGCCAGCTAACTCGCACGGCGGCTCTGTCGAGAAAGGCCGGGACGGTTCGCTGCGCGGCGCGTTCGGCACGCTTCTTGGTTAACAGCAAGCACGGAGGGAAATGTCTGATGCAGCAACAAGCCGCCAACACTGCCAGTACGTTCCGTCGGGAGCCGAATCCTTACGGGGGAAACTTCATCCTGACGCCATCGCTCATGGAGTATCTGGCACCGGACCTTACACTGCCTGAGCAGTACTACCTGCGCCAAATGCCCGATGACGGCATGGGCCCCGAGCGCGCACTGATGTACGCCGTCTTGAAGGACGGGATCCGCTGTTTCTACAAGAACGTCGGTGCCACGCGCCGCAAGTACAAGAAGATCTGCGCCGAAGCCGAGGAATGGATCGCCGAGGACTCATGGGACTACCCGTTCTCGTTCCGCGTGATCTGCGACGTGCTCGGAATCGACAGCGAGTGTCTTCGTTCCCGTCTCTTCGCGTGGCGGGATGCCGAGCTGCGACGCCGAGCCATCACCGGCGAAAAGGCCGTGAAGCCGGCTGGCCGCAGCCCGTTCCCGAGCCCGATCGAGCTGGATCGACTCGACCGTCTGCCGCTGGGTTCTGACGTCGACATCGACCTCGACCAGGACACCGACCTGGGGTTCGCGGCCGAAGGCGAGGGCGACGATTGGTCCGAGGTCGAGCACATCAGCCTCGACGACCTGGCCAGCGAAGAGAGGCTCGCTGGCGCGGCCTGACCGCTGCTACGGACAACATCTCCACGGGGCTGGAGCGCATCGCCCTCTTTGTGCGCCCCGGCCTCAGGGGCTTGCGCTTCTTCCCCACGGACGCAAGCTCTCGCGGCGGCCTGACGTCCCCCCAGGCCGCCGCTTCTTTTTGTCCGGTCCGCTACCGCGGCCACGGACATCCATTCATCAATCGTCGGTAAGAGGCTGCGACCAGGTCGGCTGCGCAGCAGTGTGGCGGAGGGGGTGGGATTCGAACCCACGGACCCTTGCGGGTCGCCGGTTTTCAAGACCGGTGCCTTCAACCGCTCGGCCACCCCTCCACTGTCAAATCGGCGCCGTTGTATCCGCGCCGCTGCCGCGCCACAAGGCTCGCCAGCGACGCAGACCACCGCTAGATTCGCGCGTACTGCGCAAGACGGCGCAGCCGACAACCCACCCCGGATACAGAGGCAATCCCGCACCATGAGCAAGCGTTACGTTCTCTACACGATGCACAACAGTCCCTACTCCGACAAGGTTCGCGCGTTGCTGCGTTACAAGCGGCTTCCGGTCGATGAGCAGGTCGAGAATGCGCAGACGCGCTTCTCGGTGCTGCAGGCGCGCACCGGCAAGACGATGGTGCCGGTGGTGCTGACGCCGGCCGGGGACGCGGTCAACGATTCAACTACAATCGCCGCTACAATCGAGGCCGCATGCCCGCAGCCGCCCACCCGCTGGAAGGACCCTGTCGCCGACACGCTGGCCATGCTTCTGGAAGACTACGCGGACGAATGGCTGGTGCGGATAATGCTGTGCTCGCGCTGGTACCACGCCGATGACGCAGCCCAGAACGCGACGCTGATCGCATGCGCGATGACCCACAGCGTCTACGGCGTCGATTTCCAACGTGCAGCGCGTGATTTTCCGGCAAGCATCGTCGCCACACTCCCGAAGATGGGCGCCACGCCGGACAACGCAGAGAGCTGGTACGCAATGCTGCCCGCAATGCTCGCCGCGTTGGACGAGGCGCTTTCGCGCTCGCTGTTTCTTACCGGGTCCTCACCTCACCAGTGCGATTTCGCGTTCTACGGCCAGCTCAACCAACTGCGTCGCGACCCCACCGGCAGCGCGTGGATCGGTGACGGTCCGGCCTCAGTGCGCCAATGGCTCGACAGAATCGAGGGAGCCTGCGCTCCCGGCGCGAGCACGGTCCCTTCCTCGCTGGCGGACCTCGATGCGCTGCGCCCGCTTGCCGTCCAGATGGCCGAGACCTACCTGCGCATGCAGGTAGCCAACGCGCTCGCGGTAGAAGCGGGACACAACCAGGTGCGCGCAGAATTGGCCGGCGCCGTGGCCTTCTCGGCCGCGCCGGCCAAGTACAACTCCAAGCTCCTGGGAGCCAATCTCGATCTGCTCGAGACCCTGTACGCGGCTGGACGGGCCTTGCCGACCGCTATCGAGAGCGCGCTGCTGGCGGAGCTCGGTCCGCTCGCCGCCGCCCAATCCGCCCTGCTGGCGGCGAGGCCAGCGCTGGCACGCCGCTTCTGAGCGCTCGCAGCGCTCGCAAAAGAGCGCCAGGCCTGTTGCTAAAGATTGAAGGGTTGCCTAACGATTGGGTTCAGGCTCAACGCCGGAGCCTGCATGAGGGAGCGACAGCTCGCGGTATCCGGCCGGCCGATGGCAACTCAGAAACTAGGAGGAGAGACCAGAATGACCCGAGTGCGTTATGGAATCGGCGCGGCAGCGGCGGCGCTGACCTTGCTGTCGATGGTAGAGGCCCACGCCACCCCGGTAACCTTCGCGAGATCCGAGAACAATACCGACTACTTGTCGTTCGCCGTCGGGGGCGTCGGTGACGGTCCGGCCGATATCACGGTCAGCGGACTGAGCGGCAGCATACGAAAGGCGTTCCTGTACTGGCACGGGGTGGACCTGGGCGGCGACGGAGTCTACGCCAACGCCGACGTGACCCTGGACGGCCAGAACGTCACCGGCGAGAGCCTGGGCGACGCCTCCACGAACTGCTGGGGATCGGGCGCGAGCCGCGCCTTCTTCGCCGACGTCACGTCGATCGTCGATGGCGACGGTATCTACACGTTCAGTCCGGGAGCCATCGCCGGACATGACACCAACGGCGCCTCGCTGATCGTGCTCTATAACGACGGCAATCCCGGCAACAATCGCGACCTCGTCTTCTTCGAAGGCAACGACTCCGACCAACCCCAAGGCTTCCCGGGGGATGCGGATGGATGGAGCGCGACGCTGAACAACATCAACTACGCCGGCGGCTCGGTATTCGCCCAGATGCACGTGGGCGACGGCCAGAACTTCACGCAACCCGATGATGGAACCGTAACGTTCACATCAGCCGAGGGCGTGGTCACGATCCCGGACAGCGCGGCGTTGTTTGATGGCAACTCGGTTCCCGACGCGGGTATGGACCGAGCCGGTAACGGCTCCCTGTGGGATATCCACACGTTCGATATCACGGGCGCCTTCAATCAGGCGGGCACTTATTCAATAGCGCTCGCTCAGCAGCCGCTAAACGATTGCCACAGCCTGATCGTGACGATGATCGACCTGGCGGCCGGAGCGGCGCCATGCGGCAACGGCACCATCGACGAAGGCGAGGAGTGCGACCCGGCTGCGGAGCCCACCGGTTGCCTTGCTCCCGAGAGTTGCCTGACCGGGTGCACTTGCGGCTGCGACTCGAACTCCGACTGCAACGACGGGGTGTCCTGCACCGTCGATACGTGCAACCTCGAAACCGGTGCGTGCACCAACGACGACAGCCAGTGCGGCTGCCCGGGCACCTGCGGCGACCCGGCCCAGGCGCTCGGAACGATCACGGCGGTCGATGCGGGGTTCATCTTGCGCACCTCGGTCGAGCTCGAGGACTGCGAGCTGTGCGTGTGCGATCTCGACAACTCGGGAGAGGTGCTGGCCAACGACGCGCTGGCCGACCTCAAGTACGCGGTAGGCCTGCCGCAGACGCTCGGCTGCCCTGAAGTCAACCCGTCGGCAGCGGTGCAGTAACAGCGACAGCGACCCTGTCGCCTCGAACGGCCCGTGCGCATCCACGCACGGGCCGTTCGAGTTTGCGCCGTCGTACGTAGGCGCGGCTGACCACGCGACGCGGATACCGCGCGCCGGCTACCCGGCTTCGTAGGCGAGCGTGAGCGCCTGGGTGCCGAGGTCGCCTCCGAGCCCGCCCTCAGCGCCCCCGCACTGCTCGAGCCGCGCGACCTTCTCGAACAGGTCCGCCGCCAACTGCGTGCCGAACATCGCGGCGAAGCCCTGCGCCGGCGGCGTGTCGAGCACCAGCCGCAGGTCCTTGACCAGATGCTTGATCATGAAGCCGGGCGCGAAATCGCGCGCGAGCAGGCGCGGGCCGAGGTTCTGCAGAGCCCACGACCCCGCCGCGCCAGTCGCACAGACGTCGACGACCAACGCCGGCGCCACGCCCTGCGCACGGGCCAGCGCCAACGCCTCGGTCAGCGCCACCATGTGCAGCGCAACCAGGACCTGATTGCAGAGCTTGACCGATTGGCCGGCACCGACCGGCCCGCACAGCGTCGCGCGCCGCCCGACCGCGGCCAGCAAGGGCCCGGCCTCGGCAAAGTCGGCTTCGGCGCCGCCCGCCATGACGCTGAGCGTGCCCGCCTTGGCGCCGACGTCGCCGCCCGTCACCGGAGCGTCGAGAAAGCGAAGTCCGCGCGGGCCCAGTTGCGCCGCGATGCGACGCGCTGCCGCCGGCCCGATGGTGCTGAAGTCAATGACAAGAGCTCCGGCCTCGGCGCGCGAGGCGGCGCCGGCGCCGAGCAGCACTGCTTCGACATCGGCGACGTCGCTGACACATGTGGCTATGAAGCCCGCGCCCTCCACCGCATCGGCGATGCTCGCACACAGCCGCACTCCGGCCGCGCGTGCGGCCTCGGCCGAAGCTCGCCCTTCAGTGCGGTTCCATCCGTAAACCTCGAAGCCGGCTCTTGCCAGATTGGTGGCCATGGGACCGCCCATGGTGCCCAGCCCGAGGAAAGCGACCCTGGACGTCACGCGTCTCAGATCCCGCGGATCTCGCTCTGGCCGCCCAGCCACGGGCGCAGAGGCTCAGGAATCTCTATCGACCCGTCGGCGCGCTGGTAGGTCTCGAGCACCGCGATCATCACGCGCGGCAGCGCCAGGCCCGAGCCGTTGAGCGTGTGAACGAAGCGCACTCGCCCTTGCGCGTCGCGGAAACGGATGTTCGCGCGACGCGCCTGGAAGTCGGTGAACAGCGAGCACGAACTGACTTCGAGCCACTCCTTGCAGCCAGGAGCCCACACCTCGATATCGAACTTGCGCGCCGCGACGAACGACAGATCGCCGGTGCACATCTCGACGATGCGGTGCTGCAGTCCAAGGCGGCGGCAGACCATCTCGGCAGCGCCCAACAGACTGTCGAGCTCCGCCTCCGAGGTATCCGGATGCACGAATTTCACCAGCTCGACCTTGTCGAACTGATGGCCGCGCTTGATCCCGCGCACATCGCGGCCGGCCGACATCTTCTCGCGACGAAAACACGGCGTGTAGGCCACGTGCCGGATCGGCAACGCGGCTCCGTCGAGGATCTCCTCGCGGTACAGGTTGGTGACCGGAACTTCGGCGGTCGGGACGAAGTAATAGTCCTCCTCGATGTCGCGGTAGAGGTTGTCGCCGAACTTGGGCAGGTTGCCGGTGCCGAACAGACACTGCTCGCGCACCATCGCCGGCGGGTACACTTCCGTGTAACCGTGCTCGCGGGTGTGCAGGTCGAGCATGAAGCTGATCAGCGCGCGCTGCAGGCGCGCACCCGCACCCATCAGAACGTAGAAGCGCGTACCCGAGATCTTCACGCCGCGCTCGAAGTCGATGATCCCGAGGCTCGTACCCAGGTCCCAATGCGGCTTGGGCTCGAAGTCGAAGGTGCGCGTCGGGGACTCGGTCCGCAGCACCTTGTTGGCACTGTCGTCGGGGCCGGCCGGCACCGCGGGATGGGGAAAGTTGGGAAGCTCGAGCATGCGCTGGCCGAACTCGGCCTCTGCCGCGGCCAGGTCCTTCTCACAGACGGCGAGGCGCTCTCCGAGCGTGCGGACCTCGGCCTTGGCCGCGTCCATTTCGGGTCCCGGCTTCATCGAGCCGATCTGCTTGGAGGAACTCTTTCGATCGCCCCGCATCGCTTCGACTTGGGCGATCAGATCGCGGCGGCGCCGGTCCAGGTCGATCACACGGTCGACCTCTTCGGCCGTGCAGCCGACCAGAGCCAAGCGCTCCCGGACGAAGTCCGGCTGTTCGCGGAGGATGCGGATGTCGAGCATGGCTGGATAGTCCTCGGGCGAGTCCTGCGCAGGTGCCCGGCCGCGCCGCGGCAGCAGCGGTCAGGGCACGCATCGAGGGAGGCCTCGCTTCAATGATCGAGGGCGCAGTCAAAGGCATTTACGACGTGCGTGCAAGCCAGGCTGCGACCATCCACGGCGACCACATCGAAACGCGCCGGAGCCTCGCCGAGCCCCCCACGGGCCAGGAAATCCAGCGCCAGCCGCGACAGCCGCCGCTGCTTGCGGGCATCGACGGCCTCGAGCCCTCCTGCTGCACCGGTGCTTCGGCGAGCCTTCACCTCTACGAACACCCAGGTGTCGCCGTCGCGCGCGACGAGGTCGATTTCGCCGCGCGCCGTTCGCACGTTGCGGCCGAGAATCTCGTAGCCGCGACGGCGCAGAAATTCCGCCGCGGCATCTTCTGCCTCGCGGCCGAGTTGGTGACGCGCGTCCACCCGAGTTCGGCGGCTGGACGGCGTCGCGACGCTCTTACTGCGCAGCCTCACGACGCAGCGGAGTCTGATCCAGAAACGTCGGGCCTTTCAATGCCACCTATGGCATTTCGGCTGCACTACCCGTCGGACGCCCAACAGCGGCTTCATGACAAACGCATCAAGTGGAACAAGCGCCGCGAATTCGCGGCACCAAGTCTGGTGCCGCCCTCAGCGCCAGCACGTCGCGCTCGAGTCATGACAAGACAGTCACAACATCGAGTGTCCGAGCGTTACGGAGAGCTCGCGCTCCCGTGACGCGGAACGCTCTCCTCGCGCGCGCCCGCTGCAGCAGGATCCTCTTGCTGATCAGCGCGCTTAGGACTACAAAAAAAGCGACTGCACGCCGCGCAAGCATTGCGCGACGTGCAGTCGAACCGAACAACAACACAAGTCGTTGCGGCAGATGTCGCGATCGTGCTCCGCAAAGACAAGTTTCGCCGCGCTGGCTCAGGCACGGCCCCGGGGGTGAAATCAACATTATGGCCAATACCAGACTAGGTTCCCGAATCTCGCTCGCGCCGCGCGTTCTTGCCGCGGCAGCAACCATCTGCTTTGTCGCGAGCGCGCAAGACGCCGCTGCGGCGCCGTATACCTTCATCACGCCTCCCTTCACCGCCGAAGTCTACGCCGTCCATGGCGGCTTCCTCGGCGGCGTGAGTTTCGCGCCCGACGGAGACGTGTGGGTCAATAGCTGTGCCAGCAGCGGCAGCCCTCTCGACCGCTTCGACGCCCAGACAACCGTCGTCGTCAACACCACGACGATTCATCCCTCGACGGGGATGGTCACCAGCGGCGGCGGCTGCGGCATGACGAACCATCCCGGCGGCGCGATGTACACGAACACCAGCCCCGGCGTAGTCAGCTTGGACGCGAGCACCGGAGCGGTGCTCGCCGGTCCGTTCGGTCCGCCAGGAAACGCACTCGGTATCGCGCCCGATCCCCAGACCGGAAACCTCGTCTACGTAGGCAGCGACGGGACCATCTTCCACGTCGACAGTACGTTCACGACGTCGGGGACCTTCTCGGCGGCAACCCAGGGGCGCTTCATCGACGGAATATACTTCGATCCGACGGGGGACTACCTCTTCTTGTCGACGCGCTCCCCCTCCTTCGCACTGACCGTCATGAATCGCGCGGGCACCATCGTGCAGGACGTCGCGATCGGTTCCGAACCCGACGGCATCGCGTTCCACGCCACGGCGCCGAAGTTCGTCGCCACCAGCAACACCGACGGCACCATCACGCGGTTCGATTTCCCGGCCGACGACTTCACGCAGCCGCCGACTGTTTCCACGCTCGCGAGCGGCGGCTTCCGCGGCGACCTGACCCAGGTAGGCTCCGATGGCTGTTGGTACGTCACGCAAGCGGGCACGCGTTACGACGACGGAACCGTGACGGGCGATAACAGCGTGGTGCGCATCTGTCCGGGCTTCCAGCCTCCTCCGGGCGTCGCCGAAGAGGCCTGCTGCCTCGCCAGTGGTTCGACCACGACGACGATTGTAGTCGCGGCGGCGGCCGCCGCTGGCTGCGTCGACGCCACTCCGGAGACCTGCCAGGGTCAATTCGGCGGCACGCCGCAGGGACCCGGCACCACCTGCGCCGATCCGGGAATGTGCGTTGCGGCGACAACGACGACGACTTTGCCGCCTGTCACCGGGGCGTGCTGCGTGGCCGGCGACTGCTTCGTCGGAACCCCCGGGCAATGCGAGGTCGGCACCTACCAGGGTGACGGAACCGACTGCCAGACGCCGGGTATCTGTTCGCTGTGCGGCAACGGCGCGATCGAGTCGGGCGAAGAATGCGACGACGGCAACACGGCGGACGCTGACGGCTGCAACAGCCAGTGTGCGGTCGAGCCGTGTTGGGTCTGCGTTGCCGGCCAGGGTACGACCACGACACTCGGCCCGCTCTTCCCGGTAGCGTCCGGCCCGTCGGTTTGCAGCCACGACGACGGCGCCTCGTGCGACGATGGCGACATCTGCACGGTCGGCGACACTTGCTCGGGCGGCACCTGTGACGGCAATCCGGTCGTGATCCCGGCGGCGTGCAACTGGGTGATGGTCGGCGACACCGGCGTTCAGTCGCGCACGCGCGGGCAGACCGAGGTTACTGGTCATGTCTGCGGCGGCAGGGTCCGCATCGGCGAATTCTCCAGCACCAACGGCGACGCCGTCGCCACGCTGGCCAGCGGCGTGGGCATCCAGATCAGTTCTCACGCTGCGGTCTCCGGCGACATCGTGACCGGTGGCAGCGCGGTGCGCGGCAAGCCGCGTCTGGTCCTGCTGCCGGGGCTGGCCACCGACGTGGTCGCCGGCGGAAGCACCGCCGTTCAGTCGGGAGATCCCACCGCGATCTACGACACACTGGGAACCAACGCGCGCGTCGGCGACTGCGCCGCTGCGCAGGGCGACGTCGCCGCCGGCGACTTGCTGCTCGGCAGCCTGCCGCCAGGCGCGAACCTCGGCGACACGATGATCGGCCAGGGCGGCGCGCTGACACTGACGGCGACCAATCCGGGTGGACTCAACGTGTTCGACTTCAGGAAGCTGCTCTCGGCCAGGGACGCCACGCTGACGCTGGACGGCGCCGGCAATGCCGGCAGCGTCTTCGTGCTGCGAGTGGAGAAGAAGCTCGACCTGCGCCTGCGCAGCAAGATCGTGCTGAGCGGCGGCGCGGTGGCAGGCAACGTGATCGTGTACAGCCAGGCCAAGTGCCGCTTCGGCAACGAGGTCACCGGCGTTGGCACGGTCTTCTGCCCAAACGGCAAGCTGATCCTCGAAGAGCGCACCAATTGGCAAGGCGCTCTGGTGGGCGGCCGCGGTCGCGTCGAACTGCGCGACAGCGGCATCCTCACCCACGTGCCGCTGCAAGTCGGTCCGTAGGACCGACGCCTGATGGCCGGTCCGTAGGACCGACGCCTGATGGTCGGTCCGTAGGACCGACGCCTGATGGCCGGTCCGTAGGACCGACGCCTGATGGCCGGTCCGTAGCATCGACTCAGGCTCCTCGCCGGTCCAGGCCGCCCCACAGCGGGCGGCCTGGACCGGCCGCTGGATCGACGAGGAAGGCCGGCTCCCCTCAGCGGCGGGTCGGCCTTCGTCGTTGATGGACCTGGGCGCGCTTCGTCGCGGACCCTACGCGCGGCCGCGAGCGCAACCAGCGAAAGGTCGGCGACTTTGCGCCCTGCCCGACCGCGTGTTAATCGCACCCTTCATGCCGCTCGACGAAACCGAAATCCGACGCGTCGCCGCGCTGGCGCGTCTGCGCCTGGGCGAAGACGAAGTCGCGCGCCTGACCGGCGACCTCGGCCGCATTCTCGGCTATGTCGGCAAGCTCGGCGAGCTCGACACCAGTGCCGTCGAGCCCACCTCTCATGTAGTCGCGATGAGCACGCCTTACCGCGAGGATGCCGTAACCACCGGCGGCGACCCGGACTCCGCCATCGCCAACGCCCCGCGCCGCGACGACCACTACTTCGTCGTACCGCGCATCATCGAGTGAGACGCGAGAGTTGAGCGGCTCCGGGAACCTCGGCGAACTCAGCATCGAGGAGGCCTCGCGACTGCTGGCTGCCCGCCAGCTCTCGTCGCGCGAGCTCACCGAGGCGTGCCTGCAGCGTATTGAGGAAACCGAGCCGAAGGTGGGCAGCTTCCTCGAAGTCACGGCGGATCTGGCGCGGCAACAGGCCGACGAGGCCGATCGGCGCCTGGCCACTCCTGGCGATGCAGCCCCGCTCACCGGGATCCCGATCGCCCTCAAAGACATCTTCCTGACCAAGGGCGTTCGCACCACCTGCGCCTCCAGGATCCTCGAGAACTTCACGCCGGCGTTCGATGCGACCGTAGTGGCGCGCCTGCGCCGCGCCGGCGCGGTGCTGCTCGGCAAGGTCAACATGGACGAGTTCGCGATGGGTTCGTCGTGCGAGAACTCGTCGATGAAACTCACCCGCAACCCGTGGAAGCTCGATCGCGTGCCGGGCGGCTCGTCGGGCGGCTCGGCAGCGTGCGTCGCCGCGCATCAGGCGCTCGGTAGTTTCGGCACCGACACCGGAGGATCGATCCGTCTGCCGGCCGCGTTCTGCGGCGTGGCCGGCATCAAGCCGACCTACGGGCGCGTGAGCCGCTACGGCGTCATCGCTTTCGCGTCGTCGCTCGATCAGGTCGGCCCGATGGCGACCACCACGCGTGGTGCGGCGATGCTGCTGGCGGCGGTGGCCGGCAAGGATCCGCTCGACTCCACCTCGATCGACGCGCCGGTTCCGGACTACGCCGGCCTCGTCGGTCCTCGGCCCGAGGTCAAAGACCTGCGCGTCGGCATCCCGCGCGAGTACTTCGTCGAGGGCCTCGACGCCGACGTCGAAACCGCCGTGCGCGCCGCGATCGGCAAGCTCCAGGACCTTGGCGCAACCATCGTCGAGGTCACGCTTCCGCACACGCAGTACGCGGTGGCGGCCTACTACATCGTCGCCACCGCCGAGGCTTCCTCGAACCTCGGGCGCTACGACGGCGTGCGCTACGGACGGCGTCGCGGCGAAGAACAGGGACTGCGCGAAATGTACGGCGAGACGCGCGACCAGGGATTCGGCGCCGAAGTGAAACGGCGCATCATGCTCGGCACCTACGTGCTGTCGGCCGGCTACTACGAGGCCTATTACTCCAAGGCGATGCGCGTGCGCACGCTGATACGGCGCGACTTCGAGCAGGCCTTCGCTGGCTGCGACGTGATCGCGACGCCGACCGCGCCGGTCACCGCTTTCGAGATCGGCTCGCGCACCGACGATCCGCTCAAGATGTACCTGTCGGACATCCTGACGATCTCGGTCAACCTGGCGGGTCTGCCCGGCATGTCGATTCCGTGCGGGCTCGACAGCGCCGGCCTGCCGATCGGACTGCAACTCATCGGCAAGCCGCTCGACGAACTGACGGTGTTGCGCGCCGCTGCCGCTTACGAAGACTCCGGCCACTGGCAGCGCACCAGCGCGGAGCTGAGAGCGTGAGCGCCGCACGCAGTTTCTACCAGGAGGGCGGCTTCGAGACCGTGATCGGCCTGGAGGTGCACTGCCAACTGGCCACTGCCAGCAAACTCTTCTGCGGTTGCTCGGCGACTTTCGGCGCCGATCCCAACGAGCATACCTGTCCGGTGTGTCTGGCGATGCCGGGCGTGCTGCCGGTGCTCAACCGCCGCGCCGTCGAATACGCGATCCGCGCGGCCCTGGCCACCGATTGCAAGATCAACACCACCAGCCGCTGGGCGCGCAAGAATTACTTCTACCCCGACCTGCCCAAGGCTTACCAGATAACGCAGTACGAGCAGCCCTACTGCGAACACGGCCGCGTCACCTTCGACGTCGATGGCGCCGAGCACACCGTGCGCCTGACCCGTATCCACATGGAAGAAGACGCCGGCAAGAGCGTCCACGATGCGCACCCTTCGTGGTCGCTGGTCGACCTCAACCGTGCCGGCGTACCGCTGCTCGAGATCGTCAGCGAGCCCGACCTTCGCAGCGGCGCCGAGGCCGCCGCGTACATGCGCAAGATGCGCTCGCTGGTACGCTATCTCGGCATCAGCGACGGCAACATGAACGAAGGCAGCATGCGCTGCGACGCCAACGTGTCGCTGCGCAAGCGCGGCGACTCCGTTCTGGGCACCCGCGCCGAACTCAAGAACCTCAACAGCTTCCGCGCGGTCGAGCGCGCCATCGCCTACGAGATCGAGCGCCAGGCCGAGATCCTGCTCGGCGGCGGCGCAGTGGTACAGGAAACGCGGCTGTGGGACGCCGACCGCGGCGTCACGCGCTCGATGCGCAGCAAGGAAGAAGCGCACGACTACCGCTATTTTCCCGAGCCCGATCTGCTGCCCCTGGTCATCGACGACGCGTGGATCGAGCGGGTGCGCAGCGAACTCCCCGAGCTTCCCGACGCCAGGCGCGCGCGCTTCGTCGCCGCCTACGGCCTTTCCGACTACGACTCGGGCGTGCTGACCGCGAGCAAGGAGCTCGCCGACTGGTTCGAGGCCGCGGTAGCCGCACACGACAACCCCAAGGCCCTGGCCAACTGGATCACCAGCGACGTACTGCGGGTGGCCAACGAGAGCAGCGCCGAAGGCGAGACCGATTTCTCCAAGCTCCCGTTCGCACCAGGGCACCTGGCCGCATTGGTACGGCTGATCGACGACGGCACCATCAGCGGCAAGATCGCCAAGACCGTGTTCTCCAAGATGGTCGAGAGCGGCGAGGAACCGCAGGCGATAGTCGCGCGCGAGGGCCTCGTGCAGGTGACAGACGAGAGCGCGATCGCTGCGGTCGTCGACCGCGTGGTAGCGGCCAACGCCGACAAAGTCGCCGAGTACCGATCGGGAAAAGACAAGCTCTTCGGCTTCTTCGTCGGTCAGGTGATGAAGGAGAGCCACGGCAAGGCCAACCCGGCCCTGGTCAACCGCATGCTCAAGGAGCGTCTGGACGGCTGAGCGCTCGCGCGCGCCGGTCGACCAACGCAGCCGTGAGCGCCGCTTCGACAGCACTTGCCTGGGACGACGACGCGCCTCCGGCGCCAGCCGCACGAATCGCGGTCGTCGTGGTTCACTTCGGCAACCCGGCAGCGACACTTGCGTGTCTGAACAGTCTTGCACAATCCGGGGATTTCCCCGAGGTCGTTCTGGTCGACCAGCCGCCCACGCGCTGCGGCCGCCACCCGGTTGTCACGCGTCGCATCGAGACTCTCTCGAACGTCGGCTTCGCGGCCGCGTGCAACCTCGGTGTGGCGGCGGTCGACTCGCCGTTCGTACTGCTGCTGAACAACGACGCCGTGCTCGACGGCGCCGGCGCGCCGCGGCTGCTGCGCGAGCTTGCAGGGCTTCCCGCCGATGCGGCCGGTGCCTGCCTCAAACTGCTGTGCATGGACGGCCGCACGATTCAGAGCGTGGCGGGGCTGATGTTCACGCGCGACGGCATCGGGTTTCCACGCGGGCTCGGAGAGACGGACCGCGGACAGTACGACGACGTTCCAGCGCGCAAGGTCGGCGTGCCGTCGGGAGCCGCCGCAGTGTTTCGTACGGCGGCGTGGCGCGAGGCCGGCGGCATGAGCGAGGAGTTCTTCTGTTACTGCGAGGACGGCGACCTCGGACTGCGCCTGATCGCGCTCGGCTACACCTTTGCGTCGTTTCCCGACGTGATCGTGCGTCACGCTCTGTCGGCCGGCTCGGCCGCGCATTCGACCTTCAAGGCCTTTCACGTCGAGCGCAACCATTTCCTGGCGATGGCGCACACTGCTCCGGCCTCGCTGCTGGTGGCGCTGCCGCTGCTGACGCTGTGGCGCGTGGTGCGCCTCGGCGTGGACGCGCTACGCGGCCGCGGCGCCGGCGCCGGAATGAGCGGCTCGGCCTCGGCGTTGACGCTCAGCGCAACGCTGCTGCGCGCCTGGATGGGTGCGCTGTCGATGTTGCCGGCCGCCCTGAAGCGCCGGCGCGCGCTGCTGGCGAGTTCGCCGCTGGCCACCCATCGCGTCGGCCACTACCTGCGCACGCACCGCGCCAGTCTCGCCGAGATGCTGCGCTCTCGCGATCTACCTCAGTAGTCGACGCGCAGCGTGGCGCCGGGTTGTTCGGGGATGGTCGGCGCGAAGACCCCGAGCTTGGGCAGTGTCAGCGGGATCTGCGGTACCGACATGATGTCGTAGACCATCGCCTGCACCAGGCCGAAGAAGCCCGCAGCGGTGGTGAACGCCGCCAGCATGACGGTACCCGCGGTGGCCGGAACGCCGTAGACGGAGGAGTGCACCCAGCTTCGCAGGCCAAACACGACACCGAAGCCCGCCATCGGCAACGACAGCGCCAGCAGCAGCGACACCGCCGAGAAGTCGAGCACCAGGTAGCGCAGGAAGATCCGGCGCGCGAAGCTGGTAGCGTGCTTGGCCGAGAACTCGAAGAGGCTGCGAGTCACGGACAGGTGACTGCCGCCGTCTCCGTAACGCGCCGGGATCGCTACGTCCGCGCACACCGCGCGCACCAGCGACAACTCGGCCAGCATGCTCGACTCGAAAAAGTAACGATCGTCCAAATGAGGCTGGTCGATGGCCGCCAGCGCTTCGCGGGAAATCGCCGTATAGCCGTTGGTGGGATCCAGGATGTGCCAGTAACCGGTTGAGAGCTTGGCCAGGAACGACAGCGTCGCGTTGCCGATCAAGCGCACCAGCGGCATCGATCGGATCTCGCGCGGGCGCAGGAACCGGTTGCCCTTGGTGTAGTCGGCGCGTCCGAGCGCGATCGGCATGAGCAGCGCGGCCAGGAAGGCGGGATCCATCTGCCCGTCGCTGTCCATCTTGGCGACGATTTCTGCCCCATCGGCAAGCGCTCTGGCGTAGCCGCTACGCATCGCGGCTCCGACGCCGCGGTTGCGGTCGTGGTCGATGCGCACGATGCGGACGTCAGCGGCTGCGGCCTCGTCGACCAACGCCCCGGTGCGATCGGTGCACCCGTCGACCACTACGACCACCCGGCGCACGAAGCGCGGAATGCTCGCCAGCACCGCGACGATCGTGCGCTCGGCCTGATAGGCCGGCACCACCACCGCGATCGGCAGGGAAGCCAGGAGGTCTTCGATCATTACAGCCACGGCCGACTCATCCGCGAAGCCAACGAGAACCGCCCGTACTGTCTGCGAAAATAGGTGCTGATGAAAGGCGCGCGCGATTCTGACGCGGCGAGCGCACCTTCGAGGACGTCGCAGCGGGCGGATTCGTAGCGACGTGGGGCGAGGATCACCCTCATACGTTGTGCCTCACCCCAGCGCTGGTTCGGCGCTCGAGAGCGCCGTAGAGGAAGGCGCGAAAGAAACCTCATATCCCCAGCCGGTGCTCACCTCGCCCATCGAACTCCCTGTCTCCCGGTCTTTGGTCAATCCTGGCCGCCGCGAGACCTGCGGGGCGCTGCGGCGAAAGAAACCGTTGACCTCGATCACCCTCATGTCCGTGGCGCGCGGGACCGACACGTCGCTCGCCGCTCAGGCACGTCGGCCGGGCGTCACTCCGGGTCGTCGCCGGCCAATGGCACGACGATCGGCAGACTCCGTACTCGCGATTTCAGCTTGTCAATCGTGATCAAACAGCCCTTCGCGAGAACCTCTGAGCGTAACCGCAGAACACGGACGACGTCGCGGCCAATCGCGTCAGGAAGAGGATCCTGTACGCGGACTTGCACGACGCTCGGTCCACTTGCTCGAGTGAGTGCCAAGAGAACACCGAAGTCCAAGTCGTGCGTGAGAACGATGTGATCGTGCTCACGCGCCCAACTCATG
This sequence comes from Deltaproteobacteria bacterium, assembly GCA_016218925.1. GTDB lineage: Bacteria > Desulfobacterota > Binatia > UBA1149 > CAITLU01 > CAITLU01. The sequence goes on from JACRCR010000051.1 coordinate 21,943, forward strand.
AGCTCCACGTCCGCCGCGCGGTGATCGCCGACCGAACTCCAGTGGGTTGCCTCGAACCCTTCCGCGGCGAGGAAGCTCACCCAGAGGGGAGACAGGTTCATGTCGAGAAGAACCTTCACGTGAGCGGAACTTCAGTCTCCTGAGTGCGCCACGCCGCATAGGCCAGCGCGGCCTGGATGTCGTCGCGCTCCAGGTATGGGTAGGCTGCAAGGATCTCATCGGTAGTACGTCCTGCCGCAAGCAGGCCAAGGACGGTTCCGACGGTCACGCGCATACCCCGAAGGCATGGCTTCCCCCCCATCACGTTGGGGTCATGAGTCACTCGGTCGAAGTCGCCCATGACGAGAAGCTTACCGCGGCTGAACGCGCAATGCACGGAGCCGAGGGGAGAGAAGATTGGGCGGCCTATCCGAGGCATCACGCCAGTCCCCTACGCCCTTTCTTCGAATCTGAGCCTGGATTCTCTGTCAGTCGCAGACCCACCGAGGGCCGCCGGCCGTCGGCTAGACCGCCAAGTCCCGACGAGTCCCGCGGCTTCGACGCTGGCAAAGAGCGCGGCGTAGCTCAGAAGCCCAAGCTCAGAAGCCCAACGGGTAGAACCGAGTGTGTCGCATCATTTCCGTGGGCCATCGTTTCACGGAGGACCCGCGCGTGCCGAAGAACTTCTGGTGCGCGACGCAGAGCATCCGGCTGTGCGTTGGGCGTTGCAGGTGCGCCGACGGCATCGGCCGGCATGGCTAGTGCGGGGGGTGCGGAGATCGGTTGAGCTGGCGCGTTAACCAGCGGCTCGCTGGTTCGAGTACCGAA
>JACRCR010000221.1 GCA_016218925.1 Deltaproteobacteria bacterium
TCTCCATCTCGTCGGCTTGGTCCGGGTCGGCCAGCGCGTGTTCGAGCTCCCGCAGCTCGGCTGCCACCTGCGAGACCGGGCCGGCGCCGTCCATCACTTCGGCCACTACCGAGCGTCCCGACATCTCGCCGACGTCCTGGCGGAAGTAGCCGACGGTCACGCCACGATCGATCGAGACCTGCCCGTCGTCGGGCAGTTCCTCGCGCGTGATCATCCGGAACACGGTCGACTTGCCGGCGCCGTTGGGCCCCACCAGGCCGACCTTTTCGCCGCGGTGGATGGCCGCCCCGGCCTCCAGGAACAGAATCTGACGCCCGTACTGCTTGCTGATCTGGTCGAGTCGAATCATCGAAACGACCGCATCTAACCGGAACCCCCGGCGGGTCAAGTCGCGCCTTTCGACCGGAGGGGGTCAAGTCGCGGCTTGCGACAACTACCTGCGTGGAGCGGGCCAAGTCGCGGCTTGCGACAACTACCGGCTCGGCCGGCGCCGCGCCTGCCTTTGCGTGGAGGGGGTCAAGGCGCGGCTTGCGACTACTTCCGGCCGTGCCGGCGGCGAGCCTGCCTTTGGGTTGACGGCGAAACTGGGCTACAAGCCGTCCCGCCTACCACGACGCTTTCCCCCGACCCGTTGCGCATCTTCGAAGGCACCACAGCGGCTCTTAGCGCCCCCGGGCACAACTCTGCTCAACGCCTTCCCCGCGCCTGGTCGCGCCGGTCAGAACAATTGAAACTACTGTTGGAACTACGATGAAAACCTCGATGAACGATCTCAACTTACTTCCCGCGCTGGTCGATGCGGTGGCCGACATGGGCTACACGCAGCCGACTCCGATCCAGGCCCAGGCGATCCCGATCGCGCTGGCCGGCCGCGACCTGATCGGCTGCGCCGCTACCGGCACCGGCAAGACGGCCGCCTTCCTGCTTCCGGTGCTGCAACGTCTGCACGAGGGCGAGGTGGGCCGCTGCCGCGCGCTGATCCTTTCTCCCACTCGCGAGCTGGCGCTGCAGATCGACGAGCAGGCCCAGGCACTCGGCTACCACCTCGGTCTGAGCGCGGCTGCCGTCGTCGGCGGTCTGGATATGGGTCCTCAGGAGCGCGCACTGCGGGCCGGCGCCGCGATGGTAGTGGCTACCCCCGGACGGCTCCTCGACCATATGCGCTTCAACTACGTAGACCTCGGCGCGGTCGAGATGCTGATCCTGGACGAAGCCGACCGGATGCTCGACATGGGCTTCCTGCCCGACATCCAGCGGATCCTGGCGGCGATTCCGAAGGTGCGTCAGACGCTGCTGTTCTCGGCCACCATGTCGCCGACGATCCGCAAACTGGCGGGCGAGATCCTGACCGACCCGATGACGGTGACGGTGGATCGCCCGGCGCCGGCCACCGCGATCGTGCAGAGCGTGTGCGCGGTGGCGCAGGAGCGCAAGGCCGCGTTGCTCTCGACGCTGCTGCGCCGCGAGGAAATGAATTCGGTGCTGGTATTCGTGCGCCGCAAGGTCGACGCGGACCGTCTTGCGCGAGCGGTCTCGCGCGGTGGGGTCGCTGCGACCAGCATCCACGCCGACCGCAGTCAGGAGCAGCGCCTGGCCGCGCTGGACGGATTTCGCAGCGGCGAGTTCCCGGTGCTGATCGCGACCGACGTGGCGGCGCGGGGCCTCGACGTCAGCGGGATCTCGCACGTGATCAACTTCGACGTGCCGCATTCTTCGGACGACTACATCCACCGCGCCGGACGCACCGCACGCGCGGGCGCAGCCGGCGACGTCATCACGTTCGTCTCGCCTGACGAGGAAGAGCGTCTCGTTGAGATCCAGCGGGTGCTCGGAACGGCTCTGCCGCGCATCGCGGTGGCCGGCTTCGAGTCCGGTCCGCGACTCGACACACCGCGACGCGGCTCTGCGCGACCGTCGGATGCGCCGCCTCCTGCGCGTCGCAGCCGGCGCCGGCGCGCGCGTCCGTCGTCCGCCGCGTGACGCGGTCGGCGAGACAGGACCCGCGATCGGCGCAGCGGGCGGGCGAGCGCCGCGATCGCCCCTTCGTCGGGACGTTCGGCCGGAGCGCACCGATTGTTGCCCGCGCGCGCTACGCAGGCCTATAAAGCGGCGTTGCGGTCCGAGCCTGCGACGGGCCACATCCGCATATGCTGAGCTACGTCCATCCGTTGGTTGCCGCGCTGGTCCTGGCGTTGCTCGGCTACGTCGCCTCGCTCGCGATTCGCTCGCGCAACGATCGCCGCGCCGCACCCGCGCTGCTGCGCCAGCACGCGCGCCTCGCGCACTGGACGTACGCGCTGGTGCTGGCGACCTGGGCGGGGGGCCTGCTGACGATGTGGTGGTTCAGGCCCGAGCGTGCGCTGGCCGCCAGCGGACACTTTCGCGGCGGCGTCGCGATGGTCGTCCTGCTGTCGGCGTCGGCGTTTTCCTCGCGCTGGATGGAGAGTCCGGCCGTGCGCTCGCTGCACCCCTGGTTCGGCGCAACCGCGCTGCTGGTGGCTGCCGCGCAGGTCTTCCTGGGCCTTCAGATCATGCGCTGAAGCCGCAGTCTGTCCATAACGGCCCATCTGCGGCGTCAGGCGCGGCACGTTCGCTCCGACGTAGCTCCGCTACGTCACCGCTCACGAACACCGCGCCTTCCTTGCATCTGGACCGTTCTGAACAGACTGCGAAGATGTGTCTATCGGCGCCCGTCGCTGCGCCGCAGCGATGAGCAGCAGTGCGCTTGCCGCGACGCACAGCCAGGCGAACCAGTCGCCCCAGTGCGAATACACGCCGGGAACGCGCACCGGCCGGACTTCGCTGACGAGCGCCTCGCGGGTGAAGTTGCCGGCTTGGGCAGTCAGAACTCCGCGCGCGTCGACGAAGGCGCTGATGCCGGTAGTGGTGGAACGTAGCAGCGGTATTCCATTCATCGCCGACTGAGTGGCGGCCAGCATCAGGTGCTGACTCTGCTCCGACGCGTTTCCGTACCAGGCATCGACCGTCACGTTGACGATCAGGTTGACGTCGTCACTGAGCGCCTCGCGGACGAATCCCGAACGGATGGCTTCGTAGCAGATCAGGAACACGAAGCGCGCCGCGCCTGACGTGTACTTCGGAACCGAGGTGCCGGCCTCGAAGTTGCCGACGGTCTCGAGGCGATCGAACCCCGGGATCACGTCGCGCAGCGGGACGTATTCACCGAACGGCACCAGGATGTTCTTGTCGTAACGTTCGTCGATCGCGCCGTCGCCGAAGATGCGGAAGGCAGAGTTGTGCGATACCAGCCTGCGTCGACTGTCGGCAGTGTTGTGATTGGCGCCGGTCCAGACTTCCGCGCCGCTGCGGCCTACGAAATCGAGCACCGCACGGTTGCGGGCCTGACCGGGGTCGACGCGCAGCGCACCCTCCGGCCACACGAACACGTCGATCTTGCCGTTGCCGGCGTTGTGCTTCTCGGCCTCGAGCGACAGCGCGAGCAGATCGCGCGCGAACGCGTCGGGCTGTGATGCTTCCATCGCGCGACGCCGCTCGATGGTGTGGTAGGGCTGGATCAACGCGATACGCAGCGGATCGGCTTCCGATTCGGCCGCCGCAATGCGGTCCAATCTCGCGCTCGAGTAACCGACCGCGAGCAGCACGAGGGCCGCAAGTACCGCGGCGTTGCCGAGCCAGGCGCGCCGCATCGCGGGCTCGCCGCTGCGGAAAACCTCCGTGCCTTGCAGCACGACCGCGTTGCAGAGGATGACCAGGAAGCTCACACCGCTCACCCCGGTGATCGCGCTGACCAGGAAGATCCGCGGCACCTGGTACCAAGCGACACCCTGCAGGTAGCCGAAGAGCTGCGGGTTGAGGAACTCGAGCGCGCAGAACCACGCCGCCGCCGCCAGTGGCCAGCGCGTGCCCGCGGCCCGGCGCACCGACCCGAATCCCAACGCGAACAGCGCGGTGTAGAAGCCGGTCGCCGCCGCGAACAGCAGCCACACCACCAATGCGACGGAAGCCGGCAGACCGCCGAAGCGAGTTACGGTGCCGGGCAGCCAGTAGAAGATGGCCAGGTTGGCGCAGGTGCCAACCGTCCAGCCGGCCACTAGCGCTCGGCGTCCGCGAAGCCGGGAAAACACCCACAGCGCCGGCACCCACGACACCGGATGAATCGCGATCCAATTGAGAGGCGGCGAGATGGTCGCCTGGATCAGGCCGGACAGTAGCAGCGAGACGATCGTCAGGAGCATCGACTACGGCCTGGCAACGTTCGGACAGAGAGGAACGCAGTGTCCGGGTCAGAGTCCGTAGCGGTTGTAGATCTCTTTGCGGACCGGACAGTTGCACACCGTTCCGCTTCCGAACGACATCTGGTAGCTGCAAAAGTTCATGTCCAGGCACTCGACGAAGTGAACCTTGCCTTGCACGCAATGCTTGACCTCGCACAGGTCCTGACACGACGGATCCAGACATCTCAGGTTCTTCGTGCATTGGTTCGCGGTGCGAACCAACGCCTCATCGATCTTGATGTCCATCGCTGCCTCCCGGGTCCCCGCACCCGACAGTCGCCCTCGCTCCAGCAACCCCCGATTCGGACTCATCACGCGTGGGGCAGGTTGCCACAAGGCCAGGCCCACGCCAAGCCAGGCGACCTCAGCGTGGCTCCTCGATGAAGTTGGAGGTCGCGAACGACTCCGGAGTCACGCCCCCTGCGGCCCCGTAGTCATGGTACCAACTGCGGACGTCGGCGGTTTCGCGCTGGGGCAGCTCGCAGCGCGTGACGTGCGCGATCTCCATGTCGATCATCGTGTAGCCAGGCAGGCGCGGCTCCTCGACGGTCGCGCCTCCGAGGTCGGCGCGAACCTCGGACTGGAAGTTCCACGCCAGGACCAGGGCCCTCCAGAGCTGGCCTTTCATGTCGTAGATCTCGCTATACGGGATCAGGTAGCTCTCGCGATCGACGTAGATCACGCGGTCGGCGCTGCCGTACTCGGGCAGCCGCGAACGTCCGACGATGACGTACACCTCGCGCGGCTCCCAGGCTTCGTCGAAGAGGAAGTCGGAGGGAGGCCGCTGCCACTGCGCAGGCGTTTGGCTCGCGTGCATCGGTGCCAGGATCGTCTTGGTGCCCAGGCACCGCCACTGCGTCCACGCAGGGTTGGCCGAAAAGCCCGACAGGCTGTCGATGTCCATGTCCTGGCCGAACATACCCTGCGAGCGCTGCGCCGTGCTCATGCGTCTGACGCGACCGACGCTCGGGTTGAACAGCCACACTTCGTCGAGTCGCGCGGCGTCGAGATAGCGCGTGTACGTCCAGCCGCCGCCCTTCAAGTCGACCGGCTCGATGAACGGATACTGGCTCTCGCGGTGACGCACGCCATCGATGGTGTTCCAGGATGGCTTCGGATCGTTGTACAGACGCCCCACGTACGAGAGCCGCCGCCAGTGCTCGGTCACGTACCGTTTCTCGATCGTGAAGCCCTGGCCGTCGACGATCCTGCCGCCCTCGCACGCGATGTTGCGCACGTCGAGGTCGTCGACCGTGATGCGCGACTGCTGGTTCAGCATCACCTTGATTCCGGCGTCGGGATCGGCCGGCGCTACCGACGGAAACGGAATCCCGGCGACATAGTTCTTCATGTCGGTCTTGTCGGCGGTGAGTTCGACCCGAGCGTGGTAGCGCTCGGTGGCGACGGTTCGCGCAGCTCCCATCGGAATCGTCGTCGGGGCGGCTACCCTCAGGGTCGCACCGCGCCCGATGGCCCACTGTATGGAAGGACCCATCAGGTGCTTCCAGCGATCGAGGTCGGCGGCGGTCAACGCGGCTCCGGGGGCAGGGACGCCGCGGGTGGCCTGAGCCTGACGCGCCGGTGTCGCGGTGGTCTTAGCCGTAGTCGCAGCGCGGCGTGGGCCGGGGTCTGTCGGCGCGGGTGCGGCGGCGGGCTTGGCTGTGGGCTTGGATGTGGGCTTGGACGAGGCAGCGCGGCCCGTGGTCTTCTTGTCGACAGGCGGTTCGGGCTTGGGGGGCGGTGCCGGTTGCGCCGCTACCGGCTCGGCCGCCGCCGGCGGCGCGGGCTGCGGCGCCTGCCGCGCCTGGGGCGGCGCAGGTTCCGGCTCTTTCTCGACCGCGCCGCCGCGCGATTCCTCTGCCGGCTCATCGGGAACCGTGCTGGGCGGTCCGACGCCCAGCAGACGACGCAGGATTTCGTAGTTCTCTTCTTCTATCGAGGTCGGCGCAGCGCGGCGCGCGGGCGCAGCACCATGCTGCTGCGCCAACGCTGCGTGCGTGGCGAAGACGAGCGCCGCCAGCATCCAGGCGAGCACGAAGCGCCGCGTGCGGATACCGGCCCGGCGCGGTACACCGGGTCCTTCGCGGTTGCGCACGACCTCCGTCCGCGCGTCAGGGCCTCGCTGCGTCAGCGATCGGCAACGGATGCTTGCTTCGATCTGTCGGGGTTGCTTACCGGAGAACGAGGCTCGCGCGGAATACATGGTGCCACGTCATGAGCTAGCTGATCGCGACAGGAAGGAGTTTCGCGGCTCTCCGGTTCCTGCACCAACACGCAGTTGCGTGGGTATCACGGTGACGCAGTGGATCAAGCACGCTCGGCACGCTCGGCACGCTCGCGCATCGTTCGCTCGCGCTGCCGAGAGAAACACGACGAGGCGAGTCGAGCCGCCGCTGAAACGGTGGCGAATTTAGTACGCGAAAAGAGGCTCGCGACGGTGTCGTCTCGCGATAGAACATAGTAGCGAGGCTTAAGACACGAGCACGACGCTGACCATTGTCATCCCTCGGCATGGATTTCCGTCATCGGCGATCTTCATGCGTCCGATCCGGTTGATGTTTCTCTGGCTTTGGGTAGAAGGCCTGCGTCGCCTGCGTTCTGGTTCGTATCCCTGATCCTGGCCAACCGATGGCCAGTGGGAGGAGCGATGAAAGCCCAGCGCATTTTCGTGTCACCGAGTTTCGCGGTGGTTGTCCTTTTCGTGTCGATGGTCGTCGTTGCTGCGACGGCTGTGCCCTATTCGGCACAGTCGGCCGAAGCGATTCAGCTAGCCGCCACGGCCAAGACCAAGGCGCCGGCGGCGAAGACCGCCAGCACCGAGGTCGCCAAACCGGTCTCCGATATCCTCGCGTTCAAGGACGGCGCGCTCGCGCCGTTGCGCGAAAGCGAGGCCGTATCGGAGCACAGTCCGTTCGCCGACGGGGCCTGCGACTTCTGTCACAAGGGCAATGCGAAGAACCCCGGTCCACTGCTCAAGGCGGTGAATCTGCTCTGCTACGACTGCCACAGCGAGTTCGAGGAGATGATGACCAGACGTGCGGTAAAGCACGCTCCGGCGACCAAGCTGTGCACCAACTGTCACAATCCGCACAACTCGCGGAACAAGCAGTTGCTGGTCTACGAACAGGTGACGCTGTGTACGACCTGTCATACCGGTATCAAGACGCTGCTCGATACGGCGACCGTCAAGCATGGTGCGATGGACGGAGCCAAGTGCTCGAGTTGCCACAACCCTCACGCGTCGGCGGTCGAGAAGTTGCTGATCCAGCTTCCCTTCGACATGTGCGTCAAGTGCCACAGCCGTGACGGGCTCCAGGATCCGGCCGGCGCCAAGCTCACGAACTTCAAGACCCTGCTCGAGAACAACCCGGTATGGCACGCCCCGGTGGCCGGCAAGGATTGCACCGCCTGCCACACGCCGCACGGCGGCCGTAACTTCCGGCTGCTCGTCGAGCCTTACCCGGCCAAGTTCTACTCGGCCTACGAGCCGGAGAACTACGCGCTGTGCTTCACGTGCCATTCGAGCAGCATGGTCGACGTTCCCCAGACGACGACGCTGACGGGTTTCCGCGACGGCCCCGTCAATCTGCACTACCTGCACGTCAACAAGTCCGATCGCGGGCGTACCTGCCGGGCTTGTCATGAAGTGCACGCGAGCAAGCAGGCGTTCCAGATTCGCGATTCGGTGCCGTTTGGCGACAAAGGCTGGTCGCTCAAACTCAACTTCAAGAAGACGACCAATGGCGGTTCTTGCGACAAGACCTGCCACTCGATGAAAGACTACGACAGAGCGAAGAAGTGACGGTCGAATGATGATAGTGCGTTGGTTCTGCATCCTGGCGGTGGCCGGCGTTCTCGCTCTGGCGAGCAACGCCGGCGCCCAGCCTCCCCCCGGCACCCTCGTGGAACAGGTATCGCTGGCCCGCGTCGGCGGCGGCAGTGCCAAGCTCCTGGGCGATGGCACCGTTGGTGTCATCTTCTTCTTCGAGCCGGGCCAGGAACATTCCAAGGACGCGCTCGAGATGATGGCCGCGTGCGAGAAGGAACTCGCGCACGAGCCGGTGCACTGGGCCGCGGTGGTGTCCGACCGGGTCTCGGCCGAGGCCGTCGGTGCCGACGTGAAAGAGAGCGGCCTGGCGATGCCGGTCCTCATCGACAAGGGCGATCTCGTGTACGCCAAGCTGAAGGTGATCCTGCACCCGCTGGTGGTGATCACCGACAAGCAGAACAAGGTCGCTGCATACGAACCCTACCAGCGCGTCAACTATTGCAACGTCGTACGCGCGCAGTTGATGCACGCGCTCGGCAAGCTCGACGATGCGGGGCTCGAGAGCGTGTTGCACCCGCCGCCCTCCACGCAAGGCGGCAACGGCGCGGTCGCGCAGCGTGAGCTGCGCATGGGGCAACGTCACATGGAGGCCAAGCGCTATCCCCAGGCCGCGGCAGCGGCCAACAAGGCGATTGCCGCCGATGCCAAGCTGGTGGACGCGCACCTGCTGCTCGGGCAAGCGCTCGCGGCGCAGGGCGATTGCAAGAGCGCGCAGACGGCGTTCGACGCCGCTCTGGCGCTGGACAAGAGCAACGCCGCCGCCCAGGAAGGCAAGAAAGCCTGCGGGAAGTAGCTGCCGCGCGGGCTGGCTACCGCGCGCCCGACACCATGCTGGCGATGGTGTAGAAGTCGGGCGTGTTCTCGGACGCGTCGCCGGTTTCGAACATCCAGTCGTAGCGCAGCGGGTTGCCTGGCCCCGGCGGCAGGATGCGCGATGAGTGGCGCAGTTGGAAGTCCACCATCGCCACCGCCGGCGTGAACAGACGCTGGTCCGGGTACTTGCGGCCGTCGCGAACCGAGGTCGTGCACCAGAAGACGTTCTGCCAGACCTTCCAGAGCTCCTCGCGCTTGTCGAACATCTCCGACGTCGACACGTTGAAGACCTCGGCATCGATCCACAGATGCCGCTTCGAGAACGCGTAGGGGCGCAGGAACGTCGGCTTGCCTTCGACCACCCAGACCTTGCGCTTTTCCCACTGCACGCACGGAACCCAACTCGCGGTGCCCTTGGAGTCGCACCAGATGTCGGCGGTTGCGTACTTGCCCGCGTGCATCGGAACCAGGATTTCCTTTTCGCCGAGCATGCGGAAGTCCCACAGCTCCGGTTTCGAATTGAAGCCCCAAATCGAATCCTGGTCGATGTCGGTGCCGAAGAGCGTGCCCGAGCGGTCGGCGCTGGAGTAGCGGCGCACGCGCCGGAGTTGCGGAAGGTAAAGCCACGAATCGTCGGGTCGCGTCACGTCCTCGTAGCGGTAGAGCAGGAATCCCGCACCGACCAGATCAAACGGGGTCTGGATGGGACCCCACTGCTCCGTGTAGCGGATGGCCGGGTCGTGCGCGATCGTCGGCGTGGGGGCGAGGACGACGCGGCCTTCCCACTTCAGACGCCGCCACACTTCAGAGGAGAGGGTCTTTTCCACGTAGCCGGTGTCGTCCTGGTTGTCGATGGTCCACTCGGTGCGCACGTCGTCCGAGAAGGCCGGCTTGTGCTCGTGGTTCCACATGATCTTCCACGCCGCGGCGGGATCGGCAGGGTCGATCTTCGCGAACGGCATGCCGGCGACGTAGCCGCGCAGCGCCCTGCGGTCATCGGTGAGCTTGACCTGTGCGGAGTACTTCTCGGTCGCCTCGATGAAGGCGTGCGGCCACGGACAGCTCTCCGGAGCACGGACCTCGATCTTCATTCCGAGTTCGAGGAAATTGCGCACCGACGGAGGCATCAACTCGTCGTAGGCTTCGTGGTCGAGTTTGGTGATGATGGTGCCCGGCTTCGGATCGACCGCGAAGGCCGGGCTGCACAGAACCAAAACGATCAAGGCTGCAAGAAGCGATTCGCGTCTTTCCATCGGGACGCCCTCCCCTGGACAAATCCGTCTCTTCCGGCGCCGCAGCGGTAGCGCACGTTCGCGGCCGGAGCGGAACCCTACACCCGCGTCCAAACATGTGGCAAGAGGACCGTCCAGGGTCGCCGGACCCGGCTTGCAACCCGTGCGCGCAGGTCGCAGCATCCCGCACGCGCCGGCTCAGTGCCCGACTCGTTGCGTCGGCCGCCCCGGACAGGGGACCGGGTGACCATGGTCAGGCCGCTTCCCGCGGCGAACCGGCTGCGATCGATCGGCGATGGGGAAGAAGCAAAAGCATGCAGGCGAGACTCCGGCCACTCAGTGGCTGAGGAGCGCCGGCGTGACCTTTACCGAACATGTGTACGACTACGTCGAGCGCGGTGGCACCGCCGAGTCTTCCCGCCAGCTCGGCGTCGCGGAGCACGAGGTGCTCAAGACCCTGGTGATGGAAGACGATGACGGGCGGCCTCTGCTCGTGCTGATGCACGGCGATCGCCAGGTCAGTACCAGGAACCTCGCGCGAGAGATCGGCGCCAGGTCGGTTGCGCCTTGCAGACCCGAGGTGGCGCAGCGACACAGCGGCTACCTGATCGGGGGCACATCCCCGTTTGGTACCAGAAAGACGATGCCGGTGTACGTAGAGGCGAGCGCGCTCGAATTGCCGCGCATTCTGATCAACGGTGGCCGGCGCGGCTTTCTGGTCGGGATCGCACCGGCGATGCTCACCGAAGTCCTCGGCGCCACGCCGGTGCACTGCGCGCTGTGATGCGCGAACCGGGGCTGCGCCGCGGAGTCGATCGCGGATCAGCATGGACATCGAGATGAAGCGATGATCGATCCGATCCGAAATTTCCGCCGCGCGTTCAGTGTGCTTTCGGTCGCAGCGGTGCTGTTCGGCAACGTGCCGAGCGCCCGGGCCGAGCAAGCGCATCGGGAGCCACACGGCGACGCCGCGCCGGCGGCGACGCCGCGCGGCAAACACGACGCGACCGTCCGGCACAGCTTCGACGACGTACAGCACTGGGTCGCCATGTTCGACGACCCGGCCCGCGATCAGTGGCAGAAGCCAGCCGAGCTGGTGCGAGCGTTGGGTATCGGCGCCGGCATGCGCGTTGCCGATCTCGGCGCCGGGACCGGATACTTCAGCCGCTACCTGTCGGCAGCGGTTGGCGAATCCGGCACGGTCTTCGCCGTCGATCCGGAGCCGAATCTGGTGGCTCACCTGCGCGAGCGCGCCGAGCGCGAAGGCACAGCCAACGTCGTGCCGGTCCTTGCCTCGCGGGAGAATCCGCGGCTGCCGGCCGCGGGTATCGACCTGGTCCTGGTCGTCGACACGTTCCACCACATAGACGACCGGCCAGGCTATTTTCGCCGCCTCGCCGGATGCTTGAAGCCGGGCGGCCGAGTGGCGATCGTCGACTTCAAGAAAGAGGATCTGCCGGTCGGGCCTCCGCTCGATCACAAGCTCACACGAGATCAGATCGTCGAAGAGATGCAGGCCGCCGGCTACCGGCTGGTTGCCGAACCCGGGCTGTTGCCGTACCAGTACGCGCTGATCTTCGGAGTGCCGGCGCGCGCCGGCGACGAACCGTCCAAGAAAACCGACTGAGCGGGTTTGAACTGTCCCTGGACCCTTCGTCTCAGTTCGACCGGTCGAGGAAACCTGTCGCAAGCCGCGACTTGACCCCTCGGTCCCGGTCAGAGGAGCACGGCGCGGTCCAGTTCGTCGGGACGGCGCGCGCCGCACAGCGCGAGCGCGACGTCGAGTTCGTCGCGCAGGATTTCGAGCACGCCGCTGACGCCACGGGCGCCGGCCGCTGCCAGGCCCCACACGACGGGGCGACCGATGGCGACCGCGCGGGCGCCGAGGGCCAGTGCTTTTGCGACGTCACTGCCGCGACGCACGCCCCCGTCCAGATAGACCTCGCCGCGCCCGCCCACAGCTTCGACTACGCCTTCGAGCGCATCGAGGGTTGCCGGCGCGGTGTCGAGTTGGCGGCCTCCGTGATTGGAGACGAACACCCCCGCCGCTCCGTGCGCCATCGCCAGCCGCGCATCGTCGGGATGCAGCACCCCCTTGAGCACCACCGGCAACCGCGTCTGGCCGATCAGCCACGCCACCGTGTTCCAATCCAGCGCCGCGTCGAACAGCGAGTCGACATGAGCGGCGAGCCCCGAGCCGCTCATGGAGCGATGAGTCGCGGCGAGCCCCGAGCCTGACACGCCGTGGCCGGCGGCGGATGGCGCTGGGGCCGAGCGTTCACTTGGGAAGCGGCCGTGAACCGCGCCCTCGAGGTTGGCCATCGTCACCCCGCTCGGAAGCTCGAAGCAGTGGCGCAGATCGCGTTCGCGTTTGCCCCACACCTGGGCGTCCACCGTCAGTACCAGTGCACGATAGCCGGCGTCTTCGGCGCGACGCACCAATTCGAGAGTCAGGCCCCTGTCTTTGTAGACGTAGAGCTGAAACCACAGCGGCCCGTGCGTCGCCGCCGCGACCTCCTCGATCGACACGCTCGACAGCGTACTGATGATCATCAACGTGTCGGCTTCGGCCGCGGCTCTAGCGGTGGCCAGCTCTCCATCGTCGAAGGCCAGCCGCTGGAACGCGACCGGCGCGATCATCACCGGCATCGAAATGTCGCTGCCGAGCACCCGCGTGGCCAGGCTGCGCTCGGCGACGTCGCGCAGCACCCGTCCCACCAGCCGCAGCCGCGTGAATGCCTCGCGGTTGTCGCGCAGCGTGTGCTCGTCGCAGGCGCCGCCGGCGTAGTAGTCGAAAACGTCGGCGGCCAGATACTCTCTGGCCAGGTCTTCGTAGTCGTCGAGTCGTAGCGGCTTCACCGGCCAACCATTAGAGAGAGCGAAGGCGGATGCAACTGAAGAGAGCGCAGCCGGATGCGCCCCGGGGAGCGCGAAGGCGGACAGGAGGCGCGCTGCTTCAGGTCGCCGCCGGCGACGCGACCGTGCACGCGGTGATAGCGCCGCGGCGGCCTCGCAGTTCGACCTCGCCGCTCCAGTCGATCTCGGCGTCGGCTCCGCCGCGGCGTGCGCGCGCGAGTGCCTCGCCTGAGACGATCAACTCGTGGTCCCGCTCCTTGCAGATCTCGAGCAGCCGTGAGGTCACGTTGACCGCGTCACCCACCACCGTGTAGTCGAAGCGGTCTTCGGCGCCGAGGGTTCCGGCGAGCACGGTGCCGGCGTGTACCGCCACCGCGACCCGCAGTGGCGTCTCTCCGCTTCTGATGCGCTGCTCGGCGAAGGCCGCGACCGCGTGGCGCACTCTGAGCGAGCAGCGCAGCGCCGCGGCGGCTGCGCGGTCGCCGTCGTCGTCGAAGAGACCGAAGACGGCCAGCATCGCGTCGCCCACGAACTTGTCGACGTAGCCGCCGGCGGCGCGCACCTCGGCCGTCATCGCGCTGAACAGCGCGTTGAGCGTGACGACGACGCTGGCGGCGTCGTTGCGTGCGGCGAAATCGGTGAACGCGCGCACGTCGGCGAACAGCAGCGCGACGCTCCTGGCTTCACCGGCCGCGGCGAGGTTGCCCGACAGCAGGCGGTCGCGCACGTGCGGATCGACGACGCGCCCGAAGGTGCGCAGGATGTGGTCTCGATCCTCGAGCGTGGAGGCCAGCTCGTTGACCGCTTCCGAGAGCGCGCCGACTTCGTCCTTGGAGCGCACCGGCACGCGCACGTCGAGGCGGCCTCGCTGCACGTCCTCGACCGCGGCCGCCATCAGCCGCAGCGGACGCGTCAGCGAGCGCGCGAACACCACCGCGTATCCGGTGCCGATGACCGCGAAGAACGCGAACACCTGCTGCGCCGACACCACCAGATCGTTCATGATCGCGCCCGGGGCGCGGCCCGCAGCGATTCGATCCGAGGCCGCCATCACGAGCCCGAGCAGCGTGAAGGCCGGAGTCAGTCCGAGTGCGACGGCCAACACGAAGAGCCGGGCACCGACCGGCAGCGTCCACGCACTCTCTTCCTTGCTCAGGCGGCCCTCGGGGAACACCAGCGGGACGACCCTTTCGCGCATGATCCACTCGAGGAACAGATACTGGCCGGTGGCGGCGAGGAAGCCGGAGATGATCGGCGCGACGATCTGCTCGGCGGTCAGGTCGCCGGTCCAGCGTCCGAAGCGCGCCAGCGTCAGCCCTACGAACCAGACGATACCGCCGACCCACGGCACCAGTGCCATCACCGACAGGAACAGCGGGGCTCCGAGAACGCGTCGTCTCACCAGCGGCGGCGCCGGCTCGCCCGCATCGGCGACGAAGAAGCGCGCCACCGGGACGAGATAGGCCAGCGCGAACGCGGTCGTGACGACGAACGCGATCACACGGTAGGGGCCGTCGAACGGATCGTTGGCGGCGGCTGCCTGAGTTGCCAGCCGCGAGGTGCCGCGCATCGCCAGCCCGGTGAGCGACGATACGAACACCGCCAGCCCGTGCGGTGCCAGTGACGCGAGCGTGCCGACCGCGAGCCAGTCCAGCCCCGAGCGCCGGCGCGATATCGAGTCGTCGCTCAAAGCGGAACGTCAGTCCTTCGGCGCGTCGCCGGCGAGCAGGCCGCGGCCCGGGACGTGGTTCATCTCCAGGCGGATGCCGTCGGGATCCTCGAACAGCACCGAGTAGTAGCCCGGCGCCCACGGCGCCTCTTCGGGCGGATGCACGATCACCGCGCCGATGGTCTTCAGGAAATCGTGGAGCGTGTCGACGTCGCCGCGCTCGCGCGCACGAAAGGAGACGTGATGCAGGCCGACCCTTTCCTGCACGAAGCGTTGGCCCGCGTAGGCGGCGTCGCCGGCACGAACGCCGAACGCCGTGCGTCCGCCCACGCAGTAATAGAAACCATCGCCGTCGATCACCGGCTTCATTCCGAGGAACGCCAGCAACCTGGCGTAGAACTCCCGCGAGCGTGCGAAATCGGAAGCGGTGACGAACATGTGGGCGATTCCGTTTATTTCCATGGTTACTCTCCGCGTCGTTGCCGCGCGCAGCCTACCCGAAGGCTGCGCGTCAGGCTACGTCAACGCCGGCCGCGCGGCGCGTGGCCTGCGCGCCGACCAGCCACGCCAGCGCGCGATGGCGCTCGAGCGCGGCGCCGAGCGCCAGGCTCGCCGCCAGCGTCACGCCGAATGACGCGGCCAGCGCGGCAACCGCGACGGCGGCGTTCGGGGACTGCACGGTGGCTGGCGCGATC
This sequence comes from Deltaproteobacteria bacterium, assembly GCA_016218925.1. Taxonomy (GTDB): domain Bacteria; phylum Desulfobacterota; class Binatia; order UBA1149; family CAITLU01; genus CAITLU01. The sequence goes on from JACRCR010000221.1 coordinate 15,351, forward strand.
AGGTGTCGCGTCAGGTTCGACGCGACTATCAAGTGAGTGAGGTAGACGGCGTAGGAGCGGCGACCCAACGCCGCCAGCGCGCGGGGCAGCCACGGGGCGGTCGGTCGTGTGCCGTCCGGTCGGATCCCTGCCGCGCAAGCGAAGCAGAGCGTGATCGCGGCCACCCCGTACAGCGCGGGCCGTGGTTGGAAGATGAACGAAGCCCAGGCCATCGCCAACGGCGAGACCGGTGGCACGAGCATCCCGTAAAAGGCGCGGACCGTGCAGACCAGCGACGCCACGGCGGCGACCGCGGCGGCGGCCATCGCTACGCGACGTCGCTCGGGGCGATCCAGCAACGCCGTTTTCAGCAACAGTGCGCCGACGACGTGGACTGCCAGGAACGGCAGCGCTGAGAATGTCGTCGGGATCATCCGCTTCCAGGCCAGCAGCGAGATCGCCGCGGCGCTGCCGAGCGCGATCAGTTGGCGCGAGCCGCCTGCGCGGCCCGACACCGATCGCAGTAGCGGCCACAGCAGGTAGAGCTGGAACAGCAGCGGGACGAAGTAGAACTGGATGTCGGCCGAGCCGGTCAGCAGTGTTGACGCCACCTGCTGCGGCGGCCACGCCAGCGCGGGGTCGCGAAGCAGCAGGCTGGCCAGGCTCCAGGCGACGTAGGCCGGCAGCAGTCGTTGCGCGCGTGTGCGCAAGAAGGCGAGGTACGCGCCGGCGCTGCCGAAGGGCTGGCCGTGGCGTAGCGAGAGCCCGATCGCCGACAGCCCCAGGAACAACGGAACCCCGAAGCCGCTGGCCAGATGGACCACCGCGAGGATCTCGCCACTGGGCTCTCGCAGCGGCGCCTGCCGCAGCAGCGTCCAACTCGTGTGCAGCGCGACCACCGCGCAGATAGCGATCCCGCGCAGGACGTCGACGTCGCTGCGCCGGTTGGCCGCGCGCGGGGAGAAGACGCCGGCGTCTTCGACGTCGTGAGTGGGCATGTCTGTCGAGGAGGCGCGATGCTAGAGGGGAGGCAGGGGGCGGGCAAGCCCCGCTCGCGCATGGCGGCGCCGTGGTGCGTAAGCGGTGCCGCGCCAGCCCGCGGCGGCGCCGCGACGCAGCCGGTCCCCGACCCGGCGGCGCGAAAGCGCAGAGGGTGTCGATGGCCCTTGTCGTGCGGCCCGTGCTCTCGCTATTGTGCCCGAATCGGGACGGGGCCCAGGTCCCCGATCGATCGGTCAAGGGGGGTTGCTCCGAAGGTTGATCGCCGCCGCGCCGTGCGGTTCCTAGGCGAGCCGGGTGGGCGGCGCTGTCTGATCGCTCATGGTTCGGTTGGTCGCCATTTTGCGGCCGCCGGACGAGGTCTTCCCCCCGTGGACCTCGGCGTAGCGGGACCTCCTCCGCTGCAGACAGCGCCGCCTAA
>JACRCR010000222.1 GCA_016218925.1 Deltaproteobacteria bacterium
CCCGCCGGCGATGCGTCGACAGCGAGTCGCCTCCACGAAGAAATCGAGTCTGACCTCGCGAGCGACACACCCGCCGACTCATCCCCGCCGAGCGACCTCACCGCCGATGCGCGGATCGCGTGGCTCGCGACGCTGCTGTCGGCCGCCGAACCCGCCAAAGTGCTGGTACTGTGTCACAGCGCTGACAAGGCACAGGCGATCAAGGCCGCTCTGGAGCGCCACATCAACGTCACCACCGCACTGTTCCACGAAGAGCTGACGCTGGTGCAGCGCGACCGCAACGCGGCCTGGTTCGCCGAGCCCGCCGGCGCGCGCCTGCTGGTCTGCTCCGAACTCGGCAGCGAGGGAAGGAACTTCCAGCATGCCCAGCATCTGGTGATGTTCGACCTGCCGCTGGACCCCGACCTGGTCGAGCAACGCATCGGCCGCCTCGATCGCATCGGGCAGCGCGGACTGGTCCACATCCACGTCCCGGCGGTCGCCGGAAGCGGAATGGAAGTGCTGGCGCGCTGGCACGACGAGGGTGTCGATTCGTTTCGCCGCCCGACTCTGACAGCGCCGGCGCTACTGGAACGCTTCGGAGAACGCGTGAGGAAACTGGCGCTGCGCGCCGGGGCGGTACAGACGCCCGCAGGCGGTACGCGCGCCGAAGAGATCGACCGCGACCTTCGCCTGCTCGTGACCGAAACAGCCGACGCCGCGCGCGAACTGGCCGCGCGAGTCGAAGACGGCCGCGACCGCCTGCTGGAGATGGCATCCTTGCGCCGCGACGTTGCCGGCGTCCTGGTCGACGGCGTACGCGCGCGCGACGAAGACGAGGAACTCGACGATTACCTGCTGCGCCTGCTCGAGCACTTCGGCGTCTACGCCGAAGAACTCGGCGAGCGCGTCTATCTGCTCAACCCCGACGGCAGTGCCTGCGAGGACTTCCCGAGCCTGGAGCGCGGCGAGACCGCCGTCACCTTCGACCGCGCGGTCGCACTGGTGCGCGAAGATCTCGAATTCATGACCTGCGACCATCCACTGCTCGGCGACGCGATGGAACTGCTGCTGGCTTCCCAGTCCGGCAATGCGGTGTTCGCGGTGATGGACGGCAACGGCGGCCCGCCCCGCCTGTTTCTCGAAGCGGTTTTTGTGCTGGAGTCGGTGGCGCCGCCGCGATTGCACGTCGATCGGTTCCTGGCGCCTACGCCGATCCGCGTGGTGGTCGACCAGCATCTGGCGGAACTGGAATGCATACCGCTGCGCAAAGGCGCGGCGCTCGGCGCGGGACGGGGCCGCTGGCTGGTCGAGAAGCAGTCGGTGCTCGGCCCCGCACTCGCGAAGATGGCGGCCAGGTGCGAAAAACTGGCCGAAATCCGCGCCGACGAGCTACGCGCCGAGGCGCGCGCTGCGATGGCTCGCCGTCTCGGAGACGAAATCGAGCGACTGCGCGCGCTGGCCGCGATCAACGATCACATCCGCGCCGACGAAGAACGGGCGATGCAGGCAGAACTCGAAGAACTCGCCGTTGCGATCGACGCCGCCAGACTCAGGCCGGACGCCCTGCGCCTGCTCTGGCAAGGTCCGTCGCGCGACGGCGTCCCGATCACCGCGCGCTGAGCCGCGGCAACGCCGCCCTCAGTGGTTGACCTTGATCAGTTCGACCTCGAACACCAACGTCGCGTCGGGCGGAATCGTCGGCGGCATTCCGCGCGCCCCATACCCTAGCTTGGAAGGAATCGTGAACTTGTACTTCGCTCCTTCCTTCATCAGTTGCAGGCCTTCGGTCCAGCCGGCGATGACCCGGTTGAGCGGAAACGTCGCCGGCTGGCCACGCTTGTACGAGCTGTCGAATTCAGTTCCGTTCGTGAGTGCGCCGCGGTAGTGGACAGTGACGCTGTCGCTCGCCGACGGAGAAGCGCCGCTGCCCTCTTTGATCACCTCGTACTGAAGTCCACTGTCTGTCGTCACTACTTTGCCCGCCTCTCGCGCCTCTACGTCCGGCATCCTCGATTCCTTCTTGCTCTCCTGCGTCGCCGGCGTGGCCTTCGAACTCTCGCTTCCTTTACTGCAGCCCGCGCCGGCGATCACCAGCAGCGCGAGTACGATCGTGGTTGTTGGAATTCTCATGCCGTCAACTCCTGGATTCAGCCAGAGACCGCGGGCACACCCGCGGCTCGATCTGGTTCCTGACGCTCGACGATCGGCGCGGCGCCGTCGTCGTCACTGCCTGGACGACCGGCGATCGACCGGCCGGCGCGGCAGTCACCTCTCCGTCGCCGACCTTCTGGAACATGTCCACAGCCGACGCCAGCGCGCGGCGGCGGGAAAGACGCGTTGCCGCCAAGCCGCCGAAACGTGCGGAAACCGAAGCGGAGTGCGACCACAGGTTTCGTTGATACGCAGTGTTAGCGGCTCGCATACTCGGAGATACCACTCCACAGGCCCCTCCTGACGCGCCACGTCATGGCTCGCGTGCGGGGTAGGCGAGAAGTCGAACTGTTCGCGAACGGCGCTCGCCTCGTCGTCGCACCCGCGCGCCGCCGGCCAGACGCGACTAATCGGGCGTCACAACGACGTGGTGAGGCGCCGCGTTACCCTCCGAACCTGCCGCGGGCAGACACAATCGAAACGTCGCACCCTTCCCGGGCTGCCCTTCTGCCCACACGCGGCCGCCGTGAC
>JACRCR010000047.1 GCA_016218925.1 Deltaproteobacteria bacterium
CCTGCTGCGCCTGGCCGCGCGCTACGCCGACATCTGGAACAACCTTGCGGTCAACCAGAGCGAGCTGCCGCGCAAGCTCGAGGTTCTGCGCCAGCACTGCCAGCGTGAAGGACGAGACCCGTCGCAGATCGAAGTCTCGCAGCAATGCGTGGTCGTGATCGCACCGACCCAGGAAGAGGCCGAGGTCAGCATCACCAAGGCCGAGCGCGTCTACGGCGGACACATGGGAGTGGGACTGCGCGAGCACGGGATCTGGGGATCGCCGCAGGTCGTCACCGAAAAGCTCCAGCGCTACGTGGCGATGGGCTGCGGTCACTTCGTGATGGAGTTCTTCGGCCGCGACGTTCGCGAACCCGCGCGGCTCTTTGCTGAAAGCGTGATGCCGGCGTTTCGCTGAGGTAGCACTTCGGGCAGCCGCACAGTCGCGGAAAGCATCTCGCGGATTCTGCTCGCTGCTCGCTGCTCGTCGCTCGCCGAACACGCCGTAACGCCGTAACGCCGTTTCGCTGAGATAGCCGGCGTGCCACGGCCACAATCGCGGCGCGTATCTCGCGGGCCGTGCCGGTGTTAGCGGTGCGCCGAAACCGGACGACTATGTCCTGCACAGCATAATGCGCGGGTCTGCTCCACCGGTAACAGCTGGTAGTCTACGGAACGCATCGTGCCGGAATTGCGACGCGAGAGACGACGGACGCGGCGGCTCTGTCGCAAAACCCACCTTCGCCAGCGCTACTCGACCACCACCAGGATCTGAGGATCAATCTCCCCGAGATCCAGCGTTACCGCATCCTCAACCGTCATGTTGAAATCCTGCGAGGAAGGGACGGTGATCCCGCGGTAGCTGCAGCGCAGCAGATCCGTCGGACCCTGGATTCCCGTCATGCTTATGATTCCTACTCGAAACAGAGCACGAGCGGGATCCAGAGCCATGGCCCAACCGGAGGAACTCTCGGCCAGCAGTTCGCAATCCGCAACGGGGTCCAGCTCGGTGAGATTCGTTGCGGAGATGTCACCGGCCGCAGAGCGATAATCCAACGCGACCTGCAACGCGCCGAGCTGCTCGGAGGAAGCAAGACGCAGGACGATGGATCTCTCCACGTCGCACCCGTAACTCGACAGCCCGACGACCCACCGCAGAGTCAGCAGCGCGTCGGTCACCGTTACACGGCCGTTACGATCGGCATCGCAGCGATTGACGGGACACTCGACGTCGAGCCCGACCGCGTTTCGCAACACTCTCAGCGCGTCGCCGGTCGTGAGGCTACGCTCCGTGGATTCTCCGTGCCCGCAAACGAGTTCGAGGGAGCACCGGTTGGTACAGCGATCGTCGTCATCGCGATTGCCATCCTCGCACTCTTCGACGCCAAGATGCAGATATCCGTCCCCGCAACGGGCGACGCTGCAGTTCCCCAGGCAGTCGCCGTAGTCGCTGTTATCGTAGCCGTTGTCACATCCCTCGACCCCCTCCCTCACGTATCCGTCGCCGCAGGCGGCGAGCGTGCAGTCGGATGGGCAGGCGTCGGTGTCTACGTCATTGCCGTCATCGCACGCCTCGACACTGTCCCGCACGAAACCGTCGCCGCAGCGAGACGCGCGGCAGCTCGACAGGCACGAGTCGGTGTCGTAGGCGTTCCCGTCGTCGCATTCTTCGCCATCGGTCGTGACCTGATTGCCGCAACCGGTGGCAAGGCAGTTGCTGTCGCAGCCGTCGCCGTCGGTGCTGTTGCCGTCCTCGCAATCCTCCACGCCTGCCCACACGTGACCGTCACCGCAGACAGGCAGCGTGCAGTCGGATAGGCAAGAATCGGTATCGACGTCGTTGCCGTCATCGCACTCGTCGGCGGCATCCTGCGCGAATCCGTCGCCGCAGTGAGGCCAACTGCATGTCGACGGGCACTGATCGGTATCGTCGCCATTGCCGTCGTCGCAGTCTTCGGCGCCGGCGGCCACCTGGTTTCCGCATCCGCTCACCAGGCAATTGCTGTCGCAGCCGTCGCCGTCGTCGCCGTTGCCATCGTCGCACTCTTCGCTCGTTTCCTGTACCCCGTCGCCGCACCCGCCTCGCGAGCGCGCGAAGCGGATCGACCCGAGCCACTCATCGCCACGGCTGTTCACGTCGAAAGTCCGCCACAGCACGCCCCAGGTATCGCCGGCATGCACCAGCTTGGGTTCCATATCCGTCGCTGTGTCGCGCGAGGCCACTCGATCCACCAGGCGTGGGGTGCTCCAGGTTGCGCCATGATCGGCAGAGAACGAGATGACGATATCGGCATCGAGCCCTTTGTCGTCGATGACTTCGTAGGTCGTCCACGCCAGACCGAGCAGACCGTCGCCATCGGACGCGAGGCTGGGATGCCAGTCGGCACCCGCCCCGGTCCCATGCCAGGGAGCGATACTGACCGGCACACTCCAATTCCGGCCACTGTCGTAGGAGCGCGAGACCAACACCCGACTTGCCCCCTCGTTGATCGAAGAGTTGAAGACGTAATCGACGAAAGCCATTGCCCAGTTTTCGCCGTCCGCGACCAGATCGAGACGCCGCGTCGAACTGCGGTCGTCATCGAGCAGGCGCGCCGGCACCGACCACGTTCCAGCGTCGTCGCTGGAACGTGATCCCATGATGGTGCTGAGGCCGTCGTGGTCGTGGCTCCACGCGACGAGCCAGTTTCCCGCGCGGTCCGCGACGATGCGGGGTTCGCGCAGGTATTCGTAACCGCAGGGTCGGCTTTCGTAGAGCGTTTGAACCGCACCCCAGGTACGACCGCCGTCGGCGGAGGTTGCCGTGCGAACCGCGCAAGGCAGGGTGTCCGAGGAATACTCGCGCCCTTCGGTCCACGCCGCGACCCACCGCCCTTCACCGCCCGCCGCGACGTGCAGCCCCCAGATCTCGGAACGGAAAGTGCTGTCGCCGGCATAGATTTCCGCGCTCTCGCTCCACGTCAGTCCTTCGTCGGTCGAGCGCCGGAAATCGATGTCACCCCCTTCGAGCCCACGCGGCCATGCGATGATCCAGACGCCGTCGCTGTCGGTGGCAACCGTCTTCGACCGATCGAACTCGCGGGCAATCCAACCCTCCCGATCCGGGAGCGCTATCGGTGCCGACCATCGCCGGGCGTCCTCGTCCGAACGCGCAACCACGGAACCGTACGGCCATTCTTGGGACCTCGGTTCCAGCCGGTCAGTCCAGGTCGCCAGCCATCGCCCGGACCGATCCGCGCCCAGAGTGAGATTGAGGTCTCCCGGCGGGAAGGGCCACTGTCCCGCGAAGCTGCCGGTGGCCACGGGCCACGCGGGCAGGAACGTCGGAACCTCAACCTCGGGCATCGTCGTCGTGGTGGTCGTCGTGGTCGTGGGTCCGCCTCCACCTGTGGGGTCATCGTCGATCATCACCCGCCGCGCGACCTGGCCGGCCTGCGCCCAGTTGTACCAAGTGATCACGAACCCAGCGGACTCTTCCACTCGGATGTTCACGGGCAGGCCTTCCAGCCCGTAGCGCAACTCGCTGACGTTGATCTCGCCGTCAGTGAGGATCCCGCCTCCAGCGGCGTCGAACGGGGCGATCGCGCGCACCCTCGTCCAGTGCGCGTACGAAGACTTGCTACTGTAGCCGAGCAGCAGCCATGCCAGCACCGTCCTGCCGTCGGCATCGACCGCAAGGGCGCCCCAAGCCGGAATCGAAGCCTGTTGCGCGACGCTGACCTGCCGTGGTTCGTCGCGCGGGCTGCCATCGGGAAGAAGACGTTGAGCCCAAATCGCCGGACGAGAGTCACTGGAGGAACCGACCCACGCGAGCGCGAATCCTCCGTCCGGCCCCGCCGTCATCGGATCGAAGAAGCGTTCGGGGCTGCACGAGGGATCGACGCACAGCCGCCTCGGCGGTTTGCGCGGGCCGTCTCGATCCACGGCGCGCACGAGGAACTCGCCGGTATCCGCGTCTTCCCAGACCACCACAACAGCACCGTCGCCGGCACAATAGTGCGCCCCGTTCCGGCCGCTCGGCGCAATGTTGACCTTGATGGGCCCGGCAAGCAGCGTCCCGTCGCGCGTCCACTCAACCAGAAACTCGCCGGGCTGCGTGCAGTTCCAATGCTCGTCGAGGTAGCACTCGAAGCGCACCGTCGTCGTGACTCCGTCCGCACCCGTGCATGGAGTCGCCTCCTTCCGCTGCTCCGCGGTCGGCCGAAACTCATGCCCCACCGCTACCAACCCCGCGGTCGCTCCGGCGGGAAGCCCCAGCAGCACGAGACCGACAACGGGAATGAAGCGAAGCAAGAGCCTCGAGACGCGAGAACCCGACGATGCTGAGCGCAGTGGCACCGTCTCTCACCATAGGCTGGCAGCCTCCATCGCACCAGCGACTTTCGCCCGCGGGAACCCGTGCCGGTGTGACCTACGTCACTCATGCAGGACGAGCCCGGCCAGCGGCGCCATCTTCGTCCCCGGCCGCCACTGCTCGGCAACAAGATCCGATTACCTACTCGCCTCTGCTTCTGACACAGTGTGAGGCCGCACGCCGGAACCATCGATGACACCAGCCGCTAGCAAGATACCGCCGACCTCGCGTATCGCACGCACTCTCGCCTGCGCCGCCACGCTCGCGCTGGTGGCGCTGGTCGCGCACGCATTTCCCGCTCTCGCCGCTCCCGATCTCATCGTCGAAAGTCTCACGCTCAATCCGACCACCTGCGCGAACGGAACCGCCGTCGAGATCACCGCGACGATTCACAACCAGGGCGACTCGGCAGCCGACCCGTCGGTCACACGAATTCGCATCAACCAGGATCCCGCCACCGTGGGCCCCGACGACACCAAACTGTGCAGCAGCCTGCCGACTGCATCGCTCGCGCCTGGCGCGAGCATCGAGGTAGTCTGCACGCCCACGATCACCGGACGTCCCGAGGGCACCAACTACGTGTGGGCCATCGCCGACGTGAACAAGGAAATCGGGCAGGTCGACACGACCAACGATCGCGCGCCCGCCGCACTGGAGGTGACAGCGGTCCAGGCCAGCGACCTCATCATCGACAG
>JACRCR010000048.1 GCA_016218925.1 Deltaproteobacteria bacterium
GCATCGGATCGCACCGCCGTCGGCGCCGAAGTCGAAGCGACCCGCGCGGCTGACGAGGACGGAGCGAACACCGAAGTCGAGCGCTCTGTTGCCGGTGACTTTGACCGGCCTGGTGATGAGACATGGATCGTCCTGCGGCCCACAGATGTCGTCGGCCGATTGCGCGACGATGGCGGAGGCGAACGCGGGAGAGGACAAAGGCAGGAACCACGCGAGCGCGGCGCCACCGATGATGGTCAGAGGCATCCGCGAGAGCGAGGAATCGATCCGGCTGCGCACCACGCGCGCACCCTAGCGCACTCGCTCCGGCCCCGGCCAGCGCTTCAGTGCCGGGATCACGCAGGGCCTCCTCGGTCCCGCGCGCCTGCGGCCGGCGGTGCCCCTCGAGACGACGAGCCGGAAACCGTCTGGCTTGCCGTGGACCCGTATGGTAACAAGCCTCGACCGTGGGGCGGGCCGGTATCCGCCTCCGTGCCGAAGGGGGAAATGGCGGGTTCCCAAATCGACGGTATCGGGTCAGGGCGGTCCTTGCGCGCGATGGTCGTGCTCGGGGTGGTGCTGCTGTTCGGGCTGGAATCGGCTTTCCTCGGCTTTCGCCAGCTTCGCGTCTTCGAAGAAATCAAAGCGACACGGCGCTTCGCTGCGCTTGCCGAAGAACGCAGCCAGGCGCTGCGCGACGAGTTCGGCGCAGTCGTGTCCGCGTTCGAAGCCTTCGCGTCCGAGTGGCAGAGCAGCGAGGTCCGCAGCCGCGAGACCTTCTCGGCGCTGGCCCTCTCGCAGGTCTGTCCGCTCGCTTCGTTCGCGACCATAGCCTGGGCGCCGCGGATCGGCGACGCGGATCGCGCGCTCTTCGAACAGAGTCTTCAGGCGGAAAAGGTCTCGCCGCCCACCATCGTCGATCGAGGGGAGGGTCCGACCGCGACGCGCTCTGGATCCCGGCCGGAGTACTACCCGGTCCGGTGGCTCGAGCGTAGCGGCGCCGGCGGCGGGCCGATCGCCGCCGGTACCGACATCGCATCGCACCCGCGCTACCGGGAGACGATCGACACGGCGATCGCCCGACACTCGCTGGCAGCATCCACGGCACCTCCCGCTCGCGCGTCGACTAACGACCGGGTCTTGCTGATCGACGCGCTGTTCGCGACGGTGGGCGATCCCTCGGCGGCAGCAGTCGAAGGCGTGGTCGCGGCCGAACTCGACCTGCACTTGCTGGTCGGCGCCGCGCTCTCGCGCCTGCCAACCGCTCCGCTGTCGCTTTCGATCCTCGACGCCAGTGCCGGACCGGTTTCGTTCTACACCGCGGGTCCCGGCGTCGCTGCCGGCGCCGCCACGATACCTCCCGCGCTCACCCATCGAAGCGTTCTGACCATCGCCCAACGCCAGTGGACGATCGTCGCCACGGCTGGCCCCGGATTCGTCGCCGAGCGCCGCACGTTCCTGCCGTGGCTCGCGCTCATCGTGATCGCCGCGCTCACCATCACCGCTCTCGCACTGACGCGCGCGCTGCAGACGCGAACCGAGCAGATCGCCGAAGATCTGCGCAAGCGCGCCATCGACCTGGACTCGACGCGGCAGGCGCTCGGCCGCGTCGAGGCCATGCAATCGGCGATCCTGGATTCGGCCGGTACCGCCATCATCGCCACCGACATGCAGGGCATCATCCGGATCTTCAACAAGGCTGCAGAGACGACGCTAGGCTGGAAAGCCGAAGACGTGATCGGCAAGGGCCACCCGGCCGACTTCTTCGACGCCGATGAACTGGCGGCGCGCGCCCCCGTTGCCGCCGAAAGACTCGGACGCGAGATCACCAGGCCCTTCGACGTCTGCTTCGGCTATACGCAGCCGGGAACCCCGGCCCAGTGGACGCTGGTGAGAAAAGACGGGACCCGATTTCCAGCGCTGATATCGTTCTCGACGGTGGAAGAATCCCCCGGCGTGCCGGTAGGCTTCCTCGGCCTGGGCCAGGACATAACCGACCGCGTACGAGCCGAGCACGCACTCGCGAACGTGAACGCGGCACTCGAGAGGCGGGTGGAAGAAAGAACCGCGGAACTCACGGCCGCGAACCTCCGCCTCGAGCGGGACGACGAAGATCTGCGCGCGCAGAACCAGACCCTGACGGTCGTCAGCAACGCCCAGCGTGACTACCTGGAGAACGCCGACTGGCGTTCGGCGATGAGCCGCCTTCTCGGCCTGGCAATGGCCCGCACTTCGAGCGAGTTCGGTTTAATAGGCGTCACCGCCGAGTCCGGCGCTCTGCGAGTCCTCGCGCACGATGGCGTCCGCTGGAAGAGCGGGGCCGACGAGCGAGTCTACGACGCCGCGATCACGAACGAGGCCGTGCACGGGTACTTCGAACTCCGCAATCCCGACACTCTCTATGGACACGCGCTGCGCAGCGGAGAAGTCGTCCTCTCGAACGATCCGGCCGCCGATCCACGCTCGGGCGGCGTTCCCGAAGGCCACCCTTCCTTGAACTCGTTTCTCGGCATCCCGTTGATCCGAGGCGAGTCGGTGATCGGAATGATCGGTCTCGCCAACACTCCCGCCGGCTACGACGCCCAGTCGCTGGCTGCCGTCGAACCGCTGCGTGGCCAGACCGCCGTTCTGTGCGACTCGTATCTACGCGCGGAAAAAGAGTCGCTCCTGCGCGCAGCGCGAGACCAGGCCGAGGCCGAGCTGCTGCGCTCCTATGAGGCCGCACGTGAAGCCGAGCGACGGGCACGCAGCGCTCTCGACGCGATGAGTGCGCACGTCTGCATCGTCGAGCGTGACGGGCGGATTTCGGCGACCAACGCGGCATGGCGCGCGTTCGGTGCGCGCTGCCGCGCGGCCAGCGCAATCGTCGGCGAGGGCAGCAACTACCTGGAGACCTGCGACCGCGCCGCCGCGGCCGAGTGCCCGGAGGCGGCGGAAGTGGCAATGGCGCTTCGCGACATCCTGGCGGGTAAGAGAACGAGTTACGAATGCGAGTATTCGTGCAGTACGCCTGAGGAAGTGCGCTGGTTCCAGTGCCACATGCGTCGCTTCGCGGTGCGAGAGGCTCCCTCGCCGCTGCAGGCGCCTTCACGCGTCGTCGTAGCCCACAACGACATCACCGGCATCAAGCTGGCGCAGCTCGAAGCCGAGCATCGCCGCGACCTGCTCTGGTCGTTCGCCGAGAGCTCGCCGATCGCGATCTTCGTCACCGACCACCGCGGCAGGATGCGTCAGCTAAATCCCCATGCGGAAGCGATCTTCGGCCGCGAGCTGGCAGCCGAGCGCGAGGGCCGGCAGTGGCTCGAACTGATCCATCCTGACGACCGGGCCACGACCGTGGACGCCTGGACGCGTCTCGTAGAGCGGCGCGAGACCGTGATGTTCCACGTTCGCGTGCTGCGCCCGGACGGTTCGCCGCGCTGGGTCGTGGTGCGTGCGGCCCCGCTGCAAGGACAGATCGAAGGCGAGGATTTTGCGGTCGGTACGATGGTCGACGTCACCGAGCGCACGCGCATCGAGATCGGCCTGCGATTGCTGTCGACCGATCTCGCGCAGCAGCGCGGCGGCGAGTTCTTTCGCGCCGCCGCCAGGTCCCTCGCCGAGATCACGCGAACCGACGCCGTCTTCATCGCGGTGCGCTCGGCCGGCGACCAGTCGAGGATCCACAGCCTCGCCCTGGTCGTCGACGGGAACCCAAGGCCCGACGTCGAGGCGGCACTCGAGGGCACACCCTGCGCCGAAGTCTTCGACAGCGAGCCGCGCGTGTTCGCCGACCGCGTCCAGGAGTTGTTCCCGAAGGCCGCGATCCTGGCCACGCTCGGCGCCGAATCGTACGCGGGCGTCCCCTTGTGGGACTCCCAGCACCGCGCGCTCGGTACTCTGGTAGCGCTCGGTCGCAAGCCGATGACCGACCCCGACTCCGTCGTCGCGCTGCTGCGCGTGTTCTCGACCAGGATCGGTGCGGAGATCGAGCGTGCGAGCAGCGAGCGCAGCTTCCACGACCTCTTCGAGTTCGCGCCCGACGTGATGCTGATAGTGGATCGCGGCGGTCGCATCGTACGCGCCAACCGCCAGGTATCGACCATGTTCGGCTACCGCAACGAGGAACTGATCGGAAGCGACGTCGAGAAGCTGATCCCCGACGAGTTGCGCGAGCGTCACGTCGCGCTGCGCGACGAGTACAGTCGCTTTCCGGTCAGCCGTTCGATGGGGACGACCAAGGCGCCCCTGTACGCAAGACGGCGCGACAATACGCGGATTCCGGTTGATGTCAGTCTCAGTCCTCTCGAGACCGACGAGGGCCTGATGATCGTCGCCGCGGTGCGCGACGTCACCGTGCAAAGAGCGGCCGAGGCGCACCGCGAACACGAACGCCTGGCGGCGTTGCTGCGAGCCGAAGTGAACGAGGCGCTGGGAGGATCCCGCCGGCTGGAAGCGGCGCTGCAGGCGTGCGCAACGGCGATCGTCGCGCGGGTCGACGTCGCAGTAGCGACGGTATGGCTCTACGACCGCACAGGCCAGGCACTGACGCGGATCGCCTGCAGCGACCCGGCACTGGCCGATGCCGCCGGCGCGTTGATCGATCCGATGTCTCTGCGTCGTGTGATCCACGACGGAGCGCGTTTGTGCTCGGCATCCGAGCCGGACGAGCGGCACGGCGCGACAGGCCTGCGATCGTTGGCGGTCTTTCCGTTGACGATCGAAGCGACGCGCCTCGGCGCGCTGGTCGTCGCCGCATCGACCGCGTTCAGCGAAGAAGAGGTCGAGACGCTCGAACTGATCTCCGGCATCCTCGCCGCCAACATCGCGCGGCGTCGCGCGGAAGACGCCGTCCGGGAGCTGGCGGCCGATCTGGAGCGACGCGTCGCCGAACGCACCGTCGCGCTGGAAGCCGCGAACAAGGAACTCGAAGCGTTCTCGGCCTCTGTCTCGCACGATCTGCGTGCTCCGCTGCGCCGCATCGGAGGCTTCGCGTCGATGCTGCGCGAGGACCTCGGCGAACAGTTACAGCCGGCCACCGCCGAGCACTTGCAGGTGATCTCGCGCTCCGCCATCGAGATGGGGCACTTGATCGATGCTCTGCTCGCGGCCGCGCGCGCCTCGCGCGCCGAGATGCGGCTTGCGCCGGTGGCCACCGGCGCGCTGGTCCACGAAGTGATCGAGAGCCTGCGTCCGGACCTCGACGGGCGCTCGATCGAATGGACCGTCGATGCACTGCCCGACGTGATCGGCGACGAGCGCCTCCTCAAGCAAGTGTTCGCCAATCTCATCGGCAACGCCGTCAAGTACACGCGCCCGCGCCCCGTCGCCCGGATCCACGTCGGCACCGCCGGCGACGAGAACGGCCGCACCGTCATTTTCGTGCGCGACAACGGCGCAGGCTTCGACATGCTGCACGCCCGCAAGCTGTTCGGCATGTTCCAACGCATGCACAGCGCGGAGGAGTTCGAGGGGACCGGCATCGGCCTGGCCAATGTCGAACGCATCATCGCACGCCACGGCGGCCGCGTCTGGGCCGAGTCCGAACCCGACCGCGGCGCCACGTTCTACGTCACGCTGCGCTGCGCGCCGGCGGCCTGACCAAGACCGCACCCTCACCGTTGGCTGGCGCGCGGCCGGATGATACACGGGCTCTCGGCACCACCATGAAACTCGCGACATTCACCCATCGAGGCCGCACCCGCGTCGGCATCGTCCACGACAGCGACATCCTCGACTTGGCCCAGGCGGACCCTTCGTTGCCCCACGAAATGAGCGAACTGTTGGCGGCCGGGCAGCCGGCACTGGCGCGTATGCGAGCCCTCGCCAGTGGCGCCGGGACCCGGATCGCGCTGGAGACCGTGCGTCTGGAGGCTCCGGTCATGCGCCCTCGCAAGTTCCTCGCGATCGGGCTCAACTACGCTGACCACATCGCCGAGACCGGGCGCGGAGCTCCCGACTTTCCGGTCTTCTTCAACAAGCAGACCACCTGCGTTACCGGCCCCTACGACCCGATCGTCAGGCCACGGGTTTCGACCGCTCTCGACTACGAAGGCGAACTCGGGTTCGTGGTCGGCGAGCGCTGCCGTCACGTACCGCGCGACCAGGCCCATCGGGTAATCGCAGGGTATCTGGTCGTCGACGACGTCAGCGTGCGAGACTGGCAGTTCCGCGCACCGACGCTGACGCTGGGCAAGTCGTTCGACACCCACGGCCCGATCGGACCGTGGATAGTGACGCCCGACGAAGTGGGCGATCCGCACGCGCTGGAGCTTCGCACATGGGTCAACGACGACCTGCGCCAGCACTCCAATACGCGCAATCTGATCTTCGATTGCTTCGCGATGGTCGAGACGCTTTCGACGGTCTTTACGCTGGAACCGGGAGACATCATCTCGACCGGCACCCCATCCGGTGTCGGCATGCCCACCCAGAACTGGCTGGTCCCCGGCAACGTGGTACGCATCGAGATAGACGGGATCGGGACCATCCGAAACGAGGTCGTCGACGAAAGCGAGGCTGTCTGAGACGCCGTTACCGGCACAGCCACGATGACAACAACAAGACGCAGGCGGGCATTATTCGCGAGCATCACGGTGCTCGCCGCAACGCTGCTCCCGTACTTCTGCGTCGAAGGAATCTACTCGGTGGTCCGTGGGGCCAGGGCCGAGACCAGTCTCGGGTACTCTCTGTACGCGGACTGGTTCATCAACCACCGCCGCGCCGAACTCGACCCGATGGACCCTTCGACGTCGATGATCACCGACATCGGCGAACTCACGGCGATGCTGCCACTGCTGAAGGCCAACGGTTTCGGAATCGGCCACTCCCCGTTTTCGGCGCTCAAGACCGAGGAAGTGTCGATCAACGACGAACGCGGCCAGTGTCTCGAGCAGAAGCCGAACCTGCGCAAGACGGTCGGCTTCCTGCGCAGCAACCTCGCCAATCCGTTCGGACAGATGACCGCCTTCTACGATGCCGATCGCAAGCTTCCCCGCGAGCTCGAAGTCTTTCTGAAGCGCTACATGTTCCGGTTCGTCACCCACTCCACCAATGAGGCGGGCGAGAGAACCACGCTCCCCCGCGTAGAGGCACAGCGCAAGGTGTTGATCGCAGGCGACAGTGTCGCCGCCGGCCTGATGCTCGACGACAGCGAAACGCCGGCGTCGCAGCTCCAGAGTCACGACGGATCGCGACAGTACGTCAACCTCGGCATCGCGCGTGCGACCGCGGCCGACGCGGCCTGCGCGCTCGAGCGCGCCGCCCGGCGTTACCGCGGCGACATCGATGAGCTGATCTGGGTACTGTGCGAGAACGACTGGGATCCATCCGAGAAATACGGTCGGCCCGATGCGCTGATCGACTGGATCGAGGCGTTCCAGAAGCGCGAATCGATACCGCACGTAACCTTCCTTTACGTCCCCTATATCTACAACGTCGTTCCCGAGCTGGTACGCGTACGCGGACACTCCCACTACGACCTCTCGACCTACCACGACGAAAAACACCGCGCGCTCGAGCGCGCCCACATGGCAGGATTCAAGGTGATCGATTTCCTCGACATCGCACGCGAAGAGTCCGATCGCCTCGGCACCCAGTTCGCGTCGCTGTCGCTCTACGTCGATCACGCGCACCTGTCGCGCCTGGGGGTCGAGCGCCTGCTGCCGCGCCTGCTCGGACCGCTGCCGGAGCAGCGCCGCATCGTACGCAAGACCGCCGGCACCGGGACCGACCGCGTGGCGGAGCCGAACGGCGGATGAGCCCCGAGGGTACCCGGCGCGGCGGCATCGCGCTGCACTGGCGCATACTGGCAGGCCTCGTGATCGGCGCGGGCCTCGGCATTGCCGCCAACCTGACGCTCGGGCCGGGCAACGCGGCGGTGGCGTGGATCTGCGCGAACCTCGCGCAGCCTCTCGGCCAGGTGTTCCTGCGGCTGATCTTCATGGTGGTGCTGCCGCTGGTGTTCTCGGCGCTGACCCTCGGCGTCGTCGAGATCGGCGACGTCTCCAGGCTGCGCCGCATGGGACTGACCACGCTGGCACTGACGGTGCTGCTCTCCAGCGGCTCGGTGGCGATCGGATTGAGCCTGGTGAACACGCTGCGCCCCGGCGACCACCTGAGCGAGACCACCCGCGTCGAACTGCGCACGCGCTTCACCGCCGGCGAGTCGACGGCCCGCGCGGTGGCGCAGAGTCACCAAGCCAAACCGATGCGTGAGGTGCTGATCGACCTGCTGCCGAAGAACCCGTTGCAGGAAATGGTCGGCGCTCTCGACGGAAGCTCGCCGGGAGGCGGCATGCTCGCGGTGATGGTGTTCGCGCTGCTGTTCGGCATCGCGATCACGCTGGTCCCCGAACGAACCGGCCCATTGGTGTCGGTGCTCGAAGGCCTCTACGACGTCTCGATGGCGGTGATCGGCATGGCGATGGCGATCGCGCCGCTTGGAGTGGCCGGTCTGACGTTTTCGCTCACGGCCACGCTCGGCCTCGAGATCCTCTCCACGCTGGCCGGCTACGTTGCCACCGTCCTGCTGGCGCTGGCCCTGCACGCAACGGTGGTCTACGCGGCGGCGCTGGCGGCGATCGCGCGCGTCAATCCGCTGCGCTTCGCGGCCGACGGCTCCGACGCGCTGGTGACCGCGTTCGCGACTTCATCGTCGAACGCCACCCTGCCGACCTCGCTGCGCGTGGCCGAGGACAAGCTGGGCATCCACCGCGAGGTCTCGCGTTTCGTCCTGACCGTGGGGTCGACCGCCAACCAGAACGGCACGGCGCTATACGAAGGAGTCACGGTGCTGTTCCTGGCCCAGGTGTTCGGTGTGGACCTGTCGCTCTCGCAGCAGATCACCGTCGTGCTGATGTCGGTGCTGGCCGGTATCGGGACCGCCGGAGTGCCGGGCGGATCGCTCCCGCTGGTAGCCATCGTGCTGGTCTCGGTCGGGGTTCCGGCCGAAGGGATCGGCATCATCCTCGGTGTCGATCGCCTGCTCGACATGTGCCGCACCGCCGTCAACGTCGGCGGCGACCTGGTGATCGCAGCCTGCGTCCAGCGCCGCGAATCCCGCCGCTTCGATTGACCGCCCGCCCGCGCATTGCCGGGGCTGGATTCAGCAACGGCGCACGGACATAACCTCGGGCTGCGGCTCCGCGTGTTTTCGAGGAGAGGGGATTCAAATGAAGACTTCGATCGTGACACTGGCTGCCCTGACGGCGATCTCGCTCGCTCTACCCGCTTCCGGCGCACCGCTCTCGAAGGACCAGCAAGGCTGCGTCAACGCGATGCAGAAGGACGGCGCCGCCGTCGCGAAGGCGCACGCGAAGCAGCTCGCGACCTGCGTAAAGGATGCGCAAAAGGGTACGATCACCGACCTCGGCGCGTGCCTGGAGGCCGACTCGGATGAACTGGTCACGAAGGCCATCGACAAGTCCACTGCCGATGCGACCAAGTTCTGCGGCGCGGCACCGGCGGTGTTCGGCGTAGCGGCGGCGTTCGACCTGACCACCAGCGAGGCGGCGGTCGTCCACGCCCGCGGACTGGCCACCGACTTGCTGACGGAGACGGCCACCGTGCCCGGCGACAAGGCCGGTAACAAGTGCCAGTCCACCGGCGTCACCAAGGCTCAGAGCCTGGTGAAATCCTACCTCAAGTCGTTCACCAAGTGCGTCCGCGACGCGATCAAGAACGGAGCGACCGACGGCGCGGCGCTGATCCCGTGCACCGCGCCCGACATGACCAAGCCGGACGCGGCCCTGAGCGCCGCAGTCGGGAAGGCTTGCGAAGGCGTCGTGTCCGCCACGGCCTTGCCGGGCCTGTGCAGCGGCCTGTCGGGCACCGCGCTCACCGACTGCATCACCAGCCGCGCCAAGTGCCGCGCGTGCCGGACCGCGGCAACCAACGGCGGACTCGACGCCGATTGCGACCTGGTCGACGACGCCGCGAACAACGATAGCTGCACCTTCGTGGTTTCTCTGAGCGGCGAAGCGTTCAAGTTCAACGGCGCGCAAGAGGTAATTCCCGGCGCCTACATCTGGGTGCTCGAACACCCGGAGATGAACCTCGTGACCGGCGCCGACGGCCACTTCCAGTTCGACGCATTGGAAGAAGGCAGCGAAGCCACGCTGGTGCTCGAACACCCCGACTACCACCCGATCCAGACCGGCACGATCAGGCTCGGAGCGCTCGGCGCGGAGCGGGTGACCTTCCAGGCGGTGACCTGGGACGTCTTCGACGCGCTCGCGGGAATCCTCGGTGTGGTGCCCGACGAGGCCAACAAGTGCCAGATGGTGACGACCGTGACGCGCGTGGGAAAATCCATGTACGACCCGGGAGCCCACGGCGAAGTCGCAGCGACGGTGGCGGTCGACCCGCCGCTGCCAGAAGAGAACGGCCCGATCTACTTCAGCAGCGACGTGATCCCGATCACGAGTCTCACGAGGACCAGCGACGACGGCGGCGCGCTCTACATCCAGGTGCCTCCTGGCGAGTACGTGTGGACCGCGCACAAGGGCCTTTCCGTATTCACGCTCGTCAAGATGAAGTGCCGCGTCGGTCTGCTCGTCGATGCGTCGCCGCCCTGGGGACTGCAGAAGCACTGACGATCGCGTGCAGGACGTGACCGGCCTCCCTCACCGGGTGGTAGCGAGCCGTAGGGGCGAGTAGACTGCGCTCTGGCCCTCGCCTCTCGAGGCCGATCCAACCGATGCCGGCATCCCGATCTTCCGCTGCTCGTGAGCCGCGACGGCGGCCAGGCTTGCTGGTCGTAGCGGTCGCGGTCGTAGTGCGGCTTCTCACCTGGACGGAACTGCGCGACAGCGCGCTGCTGCACCTGGAGCACTGGCCGGCCAGCGAGATGCACTACGTCGATCGGTGGGCGCGCGCCGTAGCCGACGGCGACCTGCTGCTGCGCAGCCGCATCGAGCCCGCCGACGCCGGCTTTCTGTGCACTACGCCCCCCGCCGGCGAGCCGCCCGCCGCGCGCTGCGCCGATCCCGCCAGCGCAGCCGCGCTGCAGCGCTGGGCTCGGACCTCAGCCTACTGGCAAGCGCCGCTCTACCCCTACTTCGTCGCAGCGGTCTACACGGTGGCGGGCCCAAGTCCGCCCGCCGTGCTGGCACTGCAGGCAGTGTTCGGAGTGATCTCGTGCTGGCTCGCATTCGCGATCGCCGCGCGGCTGTTCGGCGACACGGCCGCGGTCGCGGCCGGGCTCGCGGCGGCGCTGCTCGGTACCGGCGTGTACTACGAAACGATGCTGGTGAGCGGCGCGTGCACCGGGCTGGCCGCGCTCGCGACGCTCTACGCGCTGCTGCGTGCGGCCCAGTCGGAGCGTCCGTTCGCAAGCGCATTTCTGGCGGGAATCGCCGGCGCCGCCGCCTCGTTGCTGTCGGCAACCGCACTTTTCGCGGTGGCGGTCACGTCGGCGGCCGCGCTGGTGGTGCGAGTCTTGGACGCGCGCCGCCGGCGCTGGCAGGCCGCCGCCGCACTGCTGGCGGGTCTGGCGTGTGGAGCCGCACTGATGTGGACGCCGTTGGTCGCGCGCAACCTCGCCGTTGGCGCGCCGATGCTGTCGATCGCGGCGCGAACACCGATCGACTTCGTGATGGGAAACGCGCTCGGCGCGACCGCGACGGCGCGCGTGAAACCCAACGCGAGCACCACCGCGATCTTCGCGCAGCGCGACGGCGAGACTTCGACCGGTGTCGCCGCGAGTGACGTCTCGGGCAACAGCGGTGCCGCCGCGCCAACCGGCGTCGAAACCGCTGGCGCGCCAGCCGGCGTCGCCGCGCTGATCGCCGCCACCATCGCCACGCATCCAAGTGGCGCCGATTGGTTGCGGCTGGTGGCCGCCAAGTTCGCCGGCTTCTGGCGTTGGTACGAGATCGCCGGCGACGCCAACTACTACTACTTCCTCGAGCATCTCCCGGTACTGTCGCGCTTCCTGATCGCGTGGCCGCTGATTGCTGGAGTCGCGGCGCTCGGCTTGGTGTCGGCAGTCGTCAAGGGACTGCCGGTAGCGCTTCCGTTGGTGTGGATCGTGGCGACCGCGGCCGGATGCGCGCTGCTGTTCAACCTATCGATGCTGCGCTTTCCGGCCGCGCTGGTCGCCACCGTGCTCGTCGGGCAGGGAATCGCGACGCTCGTCGAGCTCGACAAACAGCGCCGCTACGCGCTCGGCCTGGCGGCGGTAGCCGTCATCGTCGCCACCGGCTACGCCACGCTGGCACGCTGGCAGGTGCCGTTCGGGCCGATCCGCCCTCAGTACTACGACGTGACCAACGACCTCGCCGTGGCAGTGGCCGAAGAACAGCAGGCCGCCGGTCGCACCGACCGAGCGCTGGCCACCGTCCGCAAGCAGCGGCGCGCCGAACCCCGAGCGCTGCGCACCGCACTTCCAGGCGGCGAGCTTGCGCTGGATCCGTGGATCGCCGCCAACGCCCGCAGCTTCGAAGCGGTCTACCGAAGCCAGGCGCGCTACGCCGCGATGCTCGGCGACGACGCCGGTGCACGTCAGGCCTCGCTGCATGCCGAGCGCCTCGGCGCAGTGGTCGACCAATGGAAGTCGTGGCCGGGACGCTGATGGCACGCGGCGCAGAGCGGTAGCGCCCGCTACCGACAGCTCGCATCGGACAGGCCATCGTCGAACAGATCGCAATCGTCGTGAAGCAGATTGGCGCGGTCCAGCGTGCGGCAGGCGCGGCAACGCGCGCTACGCGCCAGACACGTCGCCGCCTGCCCCGCCGAAGCGGCCTGGCACGGGGGAAATGCGGTCGCCAGATCCACGCCTCGATCGGAGCACCACTTGTCGACGGCGAGCGCGATCTTCCCGGCTGCCGGGTCACACATCGCGGCGATTCGCCCCTGCGGGTCGTCCCCCACGCACTCGATCAGATCGGCGACACTGCCGATGCTTCCCGCATCCAGGCCCAGCTTCGCGCAGTGCCTGAACTCGCGCACGACAAAGCGAAGGCATCGATGCGCGGCCGAGACTCCCCGCACCTGACACCAGGCGGCGTAGTCGTGCTCGACGCCCGATACCGCGGTGGCGAGATCGTCGCCGAGCACATCGGCGAGCAATCCCAGCCCTTGATCGGTCGTGGCTTCGAGCATTCCCGCCGGATCGGCGCCGGCAAAGAACGGACGCTTGCGGATAGCCGCCAGGTCCTGCCCACTGCACAGGTCGGCAAAATGAAGTTCAGCCTCGCCGACAACGCTCGCCAACAAGTCGTGCCGGTCAGCGCGAACACAGTCGTCGGGAATCAGAGCCGCCGCGCGATCGCGCACCCAGTCGCGCAGACAGCCGAGGCTGTTGCGTTTCTGCGCCCTGGCAAGCGCGACCATGTCTGCGTCGAGCGCGAGCATGCACGAGCGCTGGCTCTGGGTCGGCACACCCACGCTCGAATTGGCCGCGCCCGGGGTCGCACCACCGTCGAGGTTGGCGATCCAGCTTCCCGGCTCGCCCGCAGGTGCCTGCGGACTGATGCGCTCGAGCGAAGGCCCGGTGCCATCGGCCTCTGGCGGCCACGCGCCGAAGTCCCGGTAGGTGACCTCATCGATGCTGACGTAGGGAACATGAGGCGACGGGTTGCCGGAGCCGCCGCAGATATCGCCGAAGGGATCGGGAGAATCGGGCTTGCGAAGCCTGACACGATCGCTGAAGTCGCTGAGCTTGCCGGTGTACGGACCGACGATGGTCACCGCAGCGTCCAGAGCGTAGATCGAACGGAACTCGGCCAGCGCAGCGGCATCGGTCACCGGATCGAACGCGACCACCACCAGGAAACCGCCCGCAGCCAGGCTGCTGCCGAGCGCAAAATCGAAGTTCACGCCGCCGGTGATGCGCCACGGATACTTCCCGCCGGCGCCGTAGTCGGTAGACAGAGCGACGGACTCCTTGCCGTTGTTGTGGAGTTCGATGAACTCGGGACTGACGCTCACGCCCGGCGGCGGAGCGGGCGGGTGATACATGATCTCGTTGACGATCACCGGCCCCACCAGCGGCAGCCAGTTGGCCGCCGCCGAGGTGGCCTCACTCATGCGCACCACCGCGGAGTCGCCGTCGGGAAACCGGCCCAGCGTGACGCCGGTGTCCATCGGGTCGAACTCGACGAAATCCCGCTGCCCGGTGAGCCCGGAGGCATCGGCGGCAGAGAGTACCACCGTGTCGCCGCAAACCGAGTTCAAGGCGAATCCGAGGTCGCCATCGTCCAGGACGAGGTGGCCGTCGGCCGCGATCTTCGTTCCCGTGGGAATCCGGTACCTGGTCAGGTCGGCGAAACCGTCGGAGAGATACCAGCCGCCCACGTCCACTTCGGAATCGTCGCCGTTGTAGAGCTCCACCCAGTCGAACCCGGGGTCGGAGTGAGCGAGCACTTCGTTGATGCGAACCGTCGAAAGCTGCGTGAACGGCACCACGCTTCGCAGCGCCGAAAGATCCTGCACACGGGTACCGCCCGCATAGAGGTTGGGCTGCCCAAAGGTGCTCGAGGTTCCAGCGGCGTAGGCGCCGGTCGGCGCCGTCGCCGCGTTCGGATCCGCTTCGAGCTTGAACACCTCGGTGGCGGCGATTCCCGACACCGGCTTGATCCCCTCTCCGGCCGGCCCGAAAACCACCGCGCCAAGATCGTCCTTGATCGTGAGCTGCCAGTTCCTGTTCGAGACTTTCCAGCCGGCATCGGCCGGCGCACAGGCCGGCGACACACACGCCACCGTCATGTAGCGCCCGCCGGTGGCCACGCTGGCCCGCACGTTGATCCACCAGCGCCCTGCTGCCGGCTGGTAGTCATCCACGTTGGCGCCGAGATCCTCGGAGATCGTCACGATGGTGCCGCTGCGCAGGTTCGACCACACGTCTTCTTGCGTGAACGTCAGTGCGAAGGACTCCTGGCCCGCGGGGTCGCCGGCGTCATCCACCACCAGCAACTGCCAGCCCCGCACGTCCAGGCCGTCGCGGATGACCACCAGTTCGAACCAGTCGCCGCCGTTGCCGGTGCGCCTGCCCCAGTAGATGTCGGAGCCGCTGTTGTCGAGCAGCAGATCGTCGGCGACGGCGCTGTATTCGTTCAGGATCAGGTCGGCCGCACGGCAGGCGCCGGCGGGAACCAGTGCTGCAGGGACCAGCGCCAGCAAAGCTGTGAGTAGAATCCGTCTCATCGTGCTTCAGCAGCCCGTATGCGGGCACCGCCAGCGTCCGTGTTGCCCCACCCGTTGCCCGGTCGCGTCGCGGCCGACGCAGAGATCGCCGCCGTGCCTGTGCCTTCCTCCCTGTACCACGCCGCCCACCGGCTCGCCATGGACCTTCGATCTGTCTCTTGGCTCGGGCTCGGCCATTGATGTAGCTTTGCAAGCCCCGGTTTGCGATGGCCTGGACGGCGAACAACAGCGAGGAGAGCGTCTTGTCGCGTCACGAGTGCAAGTACTTCGTGGCGCCGCATCTGTTGCCGCAGATGCGTGACTACCTCTCGTCCTTCGTCGAGCCCGACGCCTACGCCGCCTCCTGCAAGGAATATCGATACCCGGTAACCAGCCTCTACCTGGACAGTCCCGAGTTGCTCCTCTACCGGTTGACCGCAGAGGGTCGCAAGACCCGCTTCAAGCTGCGGATGCGCAGCTATGCCGACGGGCCGGACGAGCCGGTCTGGCTCGAGATAAAAAAGCGCGCCGACAAGGTCGTGATCAAGCGCCGCGCGCGCGTCAGCGCCCAAAGGGCGGCGGCTCTGCTCGGCGACCGGCTGCGCCACCGGGAGCCCGCAGCCAGGTTGTCGGGTTTCGTGGACGGCGAGTTCACCAACCTCGTGGCGATGCTCGGCGCGCGCGCGGCGATACGAATCCGCTACCAGCGCGAAGCCTACCAAGCGCGAAGCAGAGACCCGGTGAGGATCACCTTCGACACGCACCTGGAGCGATCCGCGATACTCGCCGGACAGCCGGGCAACGAAAGCGGGACCTTGTGGCCGGTGGCTACCGACGGTGTCGTGCTGGAGATCAAGTTCACCGAGGTGTTTCCGTCCTGGGTAAGAGAATTGATCCGACGATTCCAGCTCGACAGGCAGTCGATCCCAAAGTACCTCATGTCGATGGATGGCGCTTTGCGCGCCGGCGGTTACCGCTTTGCCGGCGGCGCCTACGTGAAGGACTTGATGGTGCTGCACGCGGCGCCGAGGAGGGACTGAGCTGTGGACGCGTTCGTGCAGGTACTGGAGCGCTCGCCACGGCCGGGCGCCGGCAATTCACTGGAGACCCTGGTGCTGTGCCTGCTTCTCTCCCTGGTGCTCGGACAGGTGATCGCGTGGACTTACAGCATGACCCACAGCGGCCTGTCGTACTCACGGACCTTCACGCAATCGCTGGTGGTCCTGACTCTGATCGTGAACCTGGTCATGCTCGTGATCGGCGACAACATAATCACTGCCTTCGGACTGATCGGCGCGCTGGCGATCATCCGCTTTCGCAACGTCCTGAAAGATACCCGAGATACGGTCTTCGTCTTCCTGTCGCTGGTGATCGGAATGGCGGTCGGGTCGCAGAAGTACATGACCGCGATCGTCGGTACGGCCGTGACCGCGCTCGTGTTGATCTACCTGCACTTCACCGCCTTCGGCACCCTCGGCCGCTTCGACGGGCACCTGAGCTTTCTGGCTCCGTGGTCGCCGCGAGGCGAGGAAGAGCATCTCGACGTGCTGCGCCGCTTCTGCCGGCTGTGGAAGCGCGTGTCGCTGCGTCACGTGGGTTCCGACGGTGACTCCGAGTACGTGTTCCAGGTACGCATGAGGGACGCCGACCACAGCCAGGAACTGCTCGACGCGTTGCTCGGCGTACCGGGGGTGCGAGACGTGTCGCTCGTCCTGAGAGACGAGCTGGCGGAGGTGTAGGGGGTGGCGTCCGGCGGACCCGTGAGCGCGGCGCTGGCGCGCCTGCTCGACGAGATGCGCGATGCGCCTGCGGCGGTCGGCGTCTGGTTGTGCGCCGTCCTTGCCGTTACCGCAATACTGAGCGGCCGTGCGGCCCGCTTCGAGTACGTCGGAATCGCGCGCACGGCTTACTACGAGGTCTCGGCCGGCACCGTCGGCACGATCGAGCGGATCTCAGTCGATCTGTACGATCCGGTGGAAGCAGGCGCGGTCGTCGCCACCCTGGATCCCGGCGAGGTCAAGGCGAGCCTGGCCACCGCGCAGGCGGAGCTGGCGCGACTCGAAGCCGAGATGGAGGCCGAGCGCGTCACCTTGACCAGAGGAGTGGGACCGCAGCAGCTCGACTGGCGCGCCGACCTCAGCAGCTTCGAGATCGAGGTGGAGCAGCGGCGGCTCGAGGAACTGACGCTCAAGGTTGAGATCGAGAGCGATCAGGTCGAGAAGCAAAGGCTCGCCACCCGCCTGGCGCGAATCAAGCCGCTGCACGCCGATGGTATCGTCTCGGCCTCCGAGTACGACGACCTGCGACTTCTCCACGACCAGGTCAGCACACGCATAGAGGAGAACCGGATCCTGCTCGCGAGTATCCAGGAGAAGTTTCGAACCGCCGAAGAACGAATGCGCACGTTCCAGCAGAGCCTCCCGGTGGAGGGACGTGAACAGTCGCTGCTCGAGCCTTTGAGCGCCGCGGTCGAGGTGCAGGCGAAGCGGATCGAGGAGATTCACGCCGCGCGCGAGCGACTGGTGCTGCGCTCCCCCGTGGCCGGCCAGATCAGTCAGGTACCCGGGAGCAGCGGTCAATCGGTGGTTGCCGGCGAGCCGGTGATCCTGGTGGCACGGCGTTTCGCTTCCGAAGTGGTCGGGTATCTTCCCGAACGAGCCGTAGGGGTCGCCGAAGAGAACATGCGGGTCTTTGTCGCCCGTGCGAGCGATCCGGCGGTCTCCGCCGAGTCGGTTGTCCTGCGAATCTCGCCGACGATCGAGCCGCTCCCCGAGCGCCTGTGGCAACGGCCGGGCGTTGCGGAGTACGGACGGCCTTTCGTCGTAGCCACCGCGCAGTCGCTCGAGTTGGTTCCGGGCGAGAGAGTCAGCGTCAGCTTCTCGTTGACGAGATAGACTGCCGCCGGCGCGACGAAGTACTCCGAGCCGCGCCATGAACGCACCCCATCGCTTCTTCGTCCTCGCTTTGTGCGCGTCGCTGCTGCTGGCGGCGGGCGGCGGGGCGCGAGCGGACGACGCGGGCGCGAAGGCGTCGTCGATCGACCCCGCCGCGGCGCGCCTGCTCGACAAACTGCTCGGTGAGATCGACACGCAGCAAGGCCAGCCGCGTCGTATCGACCTCGGCGAGGCGGTGCGCATCGCGGTCGAGAACAATCCCGGCATCCGCGCCCGCGCCGAGGTGCCGCAGCGCGAGGCTCAGGGACCGTCGGAGAAGGCCGGTGCCTTCGATGCCACGTTGCGCGCCGGCGGCGGCATGACCGACGTCGATATCCCCTCGGCAAGCGCGCTCGCGTCGGGACGCTCGACGTTCATCGAACGAGCCTATCGAGCCGGAATCTCGATCTCCAAGCTGTTGCAGACCGGCGCGACCGTCACGGTGGACTGGAGCAACGAGCGCATCGACAGCAACTCGCGCTATCTGGTCATCAACCCTCGCTATGACCTGCGCCTGAACGTCGGCGTCAGCCAACCGCTGCTGCGCAACATCGGCGCTGCCGACGAACAGACCACCGTGCTGGTGGCCGCCGAGACCTCGCGGCAGTCGCAGGCCGATTTCGAGGCCGAACTGGCCGATTTCGTCGCCGGCGTGATCGGCGACTACTGGAGCTACCTGCAAGCCTCGGCCGAACTCGAGGTCGCGCGCCGTTCGGTCGCGCTGGCGCAGGAACTGGTGCGCGATGCGGAAAGCAAAGTCGCGGTGGAATTGCTCGCGCCGGTGGCGGTCAAGGAAGCGAAGGCAGACGCGGCGGCGCGCGAAGAACGGCGACTGGCAGCCGAGAACGCGCTGACGGTGGCCGCTCGCACCTTGCAGCACGCCGTGATGCTCGGCGCAGCCGGCGGCGGCGCGCCTCAGATGGTGACTCCGGTCGAAGAGCACCTCGTCACAGAACTCCCGCTCGACCATCGCGGCAGTCTGACGACCGCGGTCACCAACCGCCCCGAGGTGCGCAGCGCTTCGATCGCGCTGGTCCGCAGCCGCCTGGAGGAGAAACGCGCCAGCAACCTCAAACTGCCCAGTCTGGCCTTGGTCGCGCGCTACGGACTTGCAGGCTTGGCCGGAGATGCGCGCCAGGTGGTCGACTCCGATGGAAACCCGGTCGTCTCCGGCTTTGCCGGCGACTACGGCGACGCATTCGGCGACATGCTCGGCCGCGACTACACCGACGTCGTGGTCGGTCTCGAACTGGAGATTCCGCTCGGCAACTCCGAGGCCGAAGCCAAGCAGGCCAAAGCCGAGATCGACGTGCGGCGTGCCGCGCGTGAACTGGAACAGACGGTATCGAGCGTGGCCCTGGACGTGGAAAAAGCGCTGGCCGACCTCGGATCGGCGTTCCAGAGAGTCTCCGCCGCGAAACTGGCGCGCCAGCTGGCCGAGGAAAATCTCCAGAATCAACGACGCCGCTTCGAAGTCGGTGCGGTGACCACCAAGGACGTGCTCGATTTCCAGCAGAAACTGGCCGAGGCGATGGCTGCCGAAGTACGCGCGATCACCGACCACGCCAACGCCGTGGCGCAGCTACGCCTGGCCGAGGGAACCTTGCTGGCGAGTTTCTCGATCCAAGTGGCGAGCCCGGACGCGCCAGCCGTCCCGTGGTGGGCGAAGTTCTGACGGCCCGGCGCCTGCACGCCTCAGTACTGGCAAGCCAGCGTCGCGCAGGCCTCCTCGTCGAGCATCGAGTCTACCGCCAAGTCGTCGTCCGCGATCAGACAGCCGCTGTCGGCGGACTCGTTGATCAGCGCTTCCACCGTCGTTGCGCAAGGAGTGAGGTCGGCCAGTAGTGCGTCGGTGCAGCGCGTGGCGGCGCCGCCAGTCGCCGCGATCAGCGCTCTGGCTTTTTCCTGCGCCTTTCGGACACGCTTGGCGGTCTTGTATTCCTGCTCGCATTCGCTGGGAAGATCGAGCCGGCGCGTGCGTGCCCTGTCGAAATACAAGGTCGACCCGCTATCGACGCGTCCCTGGCATTGCGCGATGAATTTCAAACGGGCCACGAACACGTCGCGTCCACCCTTGGCGATCGCCTGCTGGCACAGGTCCAGGGCGGTCTCGTTCGCACTCAGCAGGCGCCCGTATTGCGCCTCGACCAGTGTTTCGACCGCGGCCCGGTGAGAGTCGATCAGACACCCGCCGTCTCCGGTATCGGTGATCAGATCGTCCACCGTCGAGGCGCACGCCGTCAGCCCGGCCAGACTCGTGTCGGTGCAGCTTCTGACCACCAGAGCACGCGCCTTCTGACCCGCGCGCGTCGCTGCCGCGACGGTGTTGAACTCGCTGGGACAATCTTGCGGACCCGCGAGCGGGTTCAGGCCCGCCTCGTCGGTGAACAGCGCAACCCCCTGGTTCAGCGCGTCGCGGCAGCGCTGGAGCAGCGAGAGATCCGTCGACGCGAAGGTAAAGCCCGCTTTGGCGATCGCTCGCCGGCATCGGGCGGCCTCCCGGTCGATGGTGCAATGATCGGAGCACTCTCCGCCGGAGAGCACGTCGGCCGTAAACGTACCCGCGATCGTCTCTCCATCGACCGTCGATACCTGGACCGGATCCAGCGTCAGCGTCCCGTCCGCGAGCGCTCCCAGGTATTTCGCGCTCATGTCGCCACCGATCGAAAGGAAGGCGTTGCGCAGATCGCTTTCGATCGGAATCACCGCGCCGGGCACGATGTCCGCCGGGTTGAGGCTGAGCTGCACCACGTGCAGGCCCCGCGTGCCCAGTTGGAAGAGATAACGGATCACCGCGGTACCGGCGAAAGCCGCCATGTCGTTGCCGCCGGCCGCGACGAAAGTGTAAGGGCTGTTGGTCGGACGGATGCCGAAGATGCTCCCGCTGGCGGTGACGCTGAAAGGCCCGTCGCTGCCGTTCGTCACCACATCTCTCCAGGTAGCCGAGAAGTCCACCGTGATGGTACCCCGGTACATCATGCAGATCGGGGCGGACAGAGCCTCGGTCCACGGCGGTGGACCGCCGGCAAAATCGTCGGCGAACTTCTGCCGCCGGTTGTTGATGAAGTCGCGAATGGGATCGATCTGGATCGTGAGATCGCCGGTCGTCGGCGTGATGAGCGCCTGCATGCGGTCGACTTCGGCGATCAATGCGGGCTCGTTCCAGATCGTGTCGAAGAAGCTTTGCAGACGCGCCTGGTACTGCGCCGCCACGGCTGGGATCGCGTACAACCGCCGCGTCAGCATCCCTCTGGCCGACACCAGCGGCGCGATCGAACCGTCGCCGCGCAAAGGACTGCCCTGCCCGAAGGTGTCGTCCGTTCCCCACGGGATGAAGTGGATCAGGCCATCGGCACCGTCGCGATACAGGTGAAAATTGTTGGTGTTCCCAGCGTAGCCATCCCAGTGACCGATGAGGCCTTCCATCGCCCAGTGACTGATGAACGCGTCGACGTCGATGTGAGAGGACAGTCGGTCGACGAGATCGGCATCGGAGGCTTCGGCGAGCACTTTGGAGATCTCACGCAGTTCGCTGCCGTCGTTGGTGCCCTGGTTGCTCTTGATCTCGAACCTGGCCGACCAGCGAGGGCGGAAATCGGAAACCACACCTTCGTAACGATTGCCGCCGGCGTTGCCGAACTTGTCGATCAGAAAATCCGCTTCGACCTCCTCGACGTGGGAGTAAATGCCGAGGTCTTCAGTCCCGTTCTCGGTCACCACCTTCACATGCGCGAAGTTGCACCGCGGCGCCGGCAGGCCGGCCGCGGCCAACAGCTCGTAGGCCAGACACTGCTTGATGTTGGAGAGATCCTGCTTGTTGTTGTTGAGCGTGAGTCTCTCCATACCGAACAGTCGCTGGTTGGGCTGGAACTCCGAGAACTTCACCTTGAGAGAAGGCCGGGTGGTGTCGAGCGATCCGAGGAAGCCCTTCTTTCTCACGCCGACGTTGGTAACCAGTGTGCCGTCGACCGCGACGTCGGCCGGCACGAACTCGAAGGGATTGGCGGGCGGCGCGACCGGGCACTGAGGACCGAGAGTTTCCAACAGCGGGCGCGGCTCGGTGCGCAGCGCGTCCCACGCCGCCTGGCTCATGAATATCTCGACGTCGAGAATCGCGTCGGGGTCCCACGGATCGTCCCATACACAACCACCGGCGGGCAGCCCCGGTCCCGCCGGGCTTCCCTGGTCGGGATCGCACGCGTCGCCGAAGTCGTCGCCGTCGCTGTCGGTCTGCGCGGTATTGGCCGCTTCGGGACAGTTGTCTTCGCAATCGGCGAGCCCGTCCCGATCCATGTCGTGCGGCGGCGTACCGCCGCGAAGGGCGGAAAAGTCCTGCGTCTGCTGGCCGGCCGCGAACACGTTCGGTGCTCCGAAAGTGCTCGAAGTGCCGTCGTTGTAGTCACCCGAGTCGGGCCGCACCAGGGCGCTCGGCGCGGTCTCGAGCTTGGCGACTTCATTGCCGTTGACGCCGGTGGGCGCCCCCGCGCCCTCGCCGGTGGCGCCGAAAACCCGCGCGCTCGAAGCGTTGTAGATATCGATCCTGGTATCGACGTTGGACACGTCGAAGTCGGTCGCGCTCACATACGTGCCGGAGGCCCCGGAGCCGGCTTGCACGTTGATCCACCAATCGCCGGCGCCCGGATCATAGCCAGTGTCGTCGGCAACGCCTTCGGCAATCGTGATGATGGTGCCGGCGCTGAGGCTCGACCACAGCGGATCCTGGGAAAACGTGAGCGTGGAAACCAGCGGGGCTTCACCGTCGTCGATCGCGACGCTCCAACCTCGAAGATCCAGAGAGTCCGCGATGACGACGAGTTCCAGCCAATCGCCCCCGTTTCCCATCACGCGGCCGAAAAACGGATCGGCCTGTTGCCCGCCGTCGTCGTCCAGGGCCGCGTCCCCGCCGTTGAGGAAACGATCGACCGCAACGCCGTTGTATTCGTTCAGGATGAGCGGCGCGCCGCACGACGGCCGGGCACCGCCGGCCACCGCAACCAGGGCAGCGAGCGTTGAAATGACAAGCGATCTTCGCACCATTGCCCGCCTCCGTCGCGAAGAAACCTCGGGCGAGTCTATTGGCCGGCTCACGCCCTGGCAAGGAACTTTCGAGCGACAACGCTCAGCGGTTCAGAGGTCGGAGAACACTACCGGCGCTCGCAAACCATGACGGACCCGGGCCGCGCCTCACCTCTACCAGCGCCACCTCCTGACGCCGCGACGGGAGTTGCTGGACGAGGCGGCCGCGCGCGTCCACCAGCGCCGAGATGCCGGTTGTCGCCACACGCAGCAGCGGCAGATGGTTCTCGATCGCGCGCAGGCGCGCCATCGCGAAGTGCTGCTCGGGTCCCGCGCCCTGGTCGAACCACGAATCGTTGGAGAGATTGACCAGCAGATCGGCGCCGGCCTGCGCAGCCTCGCGCGCAAGGCCCGGGTATATGGACTCGAAGCACAGCAGCGGGGCGATCTTCCAACCCTTGACGTCGAACAGAACCTGCACGGTGCCGGCGCCGTAGGCCCCTTGCCACGATGATCCGACCAGAGCTGCCGCCCACGCCGGCACGTGCTCGGTGTACGGCATCAGGATGCGCTTGTCGTAGACCGATGGCTCGTCGCCGCCTGGCCTGAACAGGAATGCCGAGTTGTAGACGCGCACGTCTCCACCCGGCGCAGCAGCGCTTCGCGATCCGCCTACCAGCAGCGCAGCGCCCAGATCGCGCGCGAGACCTTGCAGACGCGCTCTGCGCTCGGGGTTCGCGTCTATCAAGAAGGTGGTCGCATTCTCCGGCCACACCACCAGATCGGCGCCAGCCAGCGCCGCAGAACGACTCAGCGCGATCTGGGTTTCGAACGCGTCGCCCGGGCCATCGCTCTTCCACAGCGCGTGTTTGCCGATCGCAGCTTGGACTATCGCAACGCGCAGGACCGGCGCGGAGGCGGCGGAGGACGCATCGCTGTCCGATGGCGACAGGCTCCAGCCTCCATACCCGAACTGAAACGCGAGCAACGCCGCGCCGACGCCGAGCGCGCGCCGTACTTCACGTGAGTTGCCACGCTCGGCCCAGGCCACACCGACCGACGCCGAGACGGCGGCTGCCAACCACGACAGCAGCCACACGCCGCCGAGATCAGCCGCAGCGGCGAGCAGCGGCGAGTCCGCAAGAGCGTCGCCGAGTTTCGCCCACGGATTGCCCATCCATAGCGACGCGCGTACCGCCTCGCACAGCGTCCATATCGACGCGAAGCCGCAGACGCGCGCGCAAATACGTCCCCAGGTATGTGCGCAAGTACGTGCGCAAGTACCGCCGATCGCCCGCGACCGCGTGCCAGGCCTCGTGCCGTCCGAGCCTCGCCGCGCGGCGCGCTCCGCGCCGGTCAGGCGTGCCAGCACCCGAACACACGGAAACGCGGCCGCGTAGTACAGCGCGATGCCCGAGGCGGTCAGCGGCAGCGACAGCGCGAACAGCGCCGCGAACCACGGCGGCTGGGCGAAATAGTCGCGCGCCGCAAGGAAGCTCCACGAACCAACCAGCGCCAGACAAGCTCCGCCA